>JAFEGV010000016.1 GCA_018239665.1 Verrucomicrobiota bacterium
GAAGACAGCGAAAAGGTGATCAAAGAATGCATCGCGGCATTGAACCTCCATGAGGAAAAAGGGCTTCTAAAAACGGTCAAGCTTCAGATCTCGCAAGCAAAAAATGCGTTGACCGACCTCGAACACCTGCTGAAAGAGGACGAGCGGCTCCATAACATCTATCAGCTCTATCAGAAGAAGCTCAAAGAGTACAATGCGCTTGATTTCGACGATCTGCTCTTTTTGACGGTCGACCTGCTCCGCAAGTGTCCTGAAATCTTAGAGCAGTACCAAAAACGATGGACGTTCATCCTGATCGACGAGTACCAGGACACCAACGCCGCCCAGTACACCCTGACAAAACTTCTCGCTGCAAAGCATAATAATGTCTTCGCCGTCGGAGACCCCGATCAATCGATCTATTCTTGGCGGGGGGCCAACGTCCACAACATCCTGAACTTCGAGAGGGACTTCCCCGGAGCGCAGGTGGTCGCCCTCGAGCAAAACTACCGGAGCCGCTCGAACATCTTGGAAGCGGCCAACGCCCTCATCAAGCACAACCTCAGCCGCTATGAAAAGAACCTGTGGAGCGATCGGGGCGTCGGCGATAAGATCGGCATCTATATCGCAGAGAACGACCATGCTGAGGCAGGCTTCGTTGTAAAGCAGCTTTACAAGCTCCATTCGGAAAAGGGGATCCCCTTGCGCGACTGCGTGATCTTTTACCGCACCAACTTCCAATCGAGGATCTTTGAAGATGCCTTGCTGAAGGAACGGGTCCCTTACCGGATCATCGGCGGACTTTCCTTCTACCAGCGGCGTGAGATCAAAGATATCCTCGCTCTTCTGCGGATGGTCTTGGGAGGAGCCGACTACCTCGCCTTTTCCCGCACGATCAACCTGCCTAAGAGAGGCCTTGGCGAGGCAACTTTGAACAAACTGCGCGACCTCGCATCTGAAAAGCAGTGGGACATCCTGACGACCTGCATCCAGGTCGTGGAAGGGAAGACCGATTTCAAACCGACTCCGCGGCAGCGCGATGGCCTCAGGCAGTACAGCGACATGATCTGCGCCTTAAAAGAGATGATCAAAGCCAATGTCCCTCTGCATGAGGTGATCTCCAGCGCAATCCAACGGTCTTCCTACTTAGAACATCTGAAAGAGGACCCCGAGTCCTACGATGAGAGGAAAGAGAACATTGAAGAGCTCGTTTCCAAGGCGGCCGAATGGGAAGATGAACATGAGAGTCCGACGCTGGCCGCTTTCCTCGAAGAGCTCACCCTCAAGTCGAGCGCAGATGAAAAGGAAGCACCCCTAGACAGCGTCCGATTGATGACGATGCACAACGGCAAAGGACTTGAGTTCACGGCGGTCTTCATCGTTGGACTGGAAGAGGATTTGTTCCCCCATGCCAACGCCCAGGACAGCCAGGATGCACTCGAAGAGGAGAGGCGTTTGATGTACGTGGGAATGACCCGAGCTAAAGAGCACCTGTACCTGACGGCCTCCCGATACCGCTATCTATGGGGGATGCCCCGCATGATGCGTCCGAGCCGCTTCTTAAAAGAAGTTCCGGAGCATTTCTTGCAATCCTATCACATCTCTGTTTCAGCAAAGCGGATGGAAGAGACTTCTTATGAAGAGGATGAAGAGGCGTTTGAGCCGGGCGATGTGGTCTTTCACAAAGATTTTGGCGCGGGAATCGTTCAAAAGACCTACCACACATCCCTCGGGCTGACCTACGACGTCCACTTCCCTCAGGCCAATACCACCCGCTCGCTTGTGGCCAAGTTTGCCAAACTCATCTCGGTCGATGAGCATTCGCATCACCACCCTGCGTCAGACGACTAAAACGATTAAGCACTTTGGGGATGCTGACCCATTTTTTCCAGTGGACGTCCCGCCACCTTAGTCCTTTGACATTAGGGATCCAAGTCGAAGGTGTGACCACCTCTCCGCGGGACCACGCAGGACGCCAAAAATTAGCTGCAAGAAGACTTCGGCAAATGGTCAGCGTAGGGAGCCCTAAACAAGAGGCGAGATGGCCGATGCCCGAATCATTGCCGATCATATACCCCGATTCGCACACATAAGTGCAAAGATCGGAAAGGCTCGCAAATCCGGGAGCTTCGATCTTTTCGACAGGCCACCCCTTCTTTTCCTCTTCCGTTAAGGCAAAAACCGGCTGAAAACCCTTCTCTCTCAGTTGATCGCTTAAAGCGATGAACTTTTCCATCGGCCAGTTCTTTCCGGGGCGCGAGCTTGTCGGGTGGATAATGACCCTGTTAGGATACTTACGATGGCTGACGCCTGACGGGATAACGATCCCATTGCTTTTCGTCGCAACAGCCAATTTCAAGACATCCTGGCAATAGGCATAGAGGTTATCGACAAAGGGACGGCTTCCGTTAAAACGGCCATTTTCCCAATAGGGATAATCCGTTTTCGGGGTGGCGATCGGATTGAGCACCGTTGTCTTTTCCGGGTATTTTTCCTGGCACAGCTTTAATATGGCCTGCATCCAGGGTGTCTTTTCAAAAATAATGAAGAAATGGTCGAAGCTTTTAAGGGCTTCAGAAAGGGTCTCCTGATCTGGAAAAGGACGGATAGGAAGAGTAGGGAACCAGCTTTGCAAGCCCTGTAAAAACGGATGGAACGTCGTTACGCGGGATCCGTTGAGGTATAAATTGTGGGAGAGGACCAAAGTGATCAGCCCATCGCCCAATCCCATGCAACTAAAAACAGCGCAGTTCTTCATCCCGCCTCCCTTCTTCAAACCCACTCATCCTATTTCATTTAGAGATTTTTTTCGAGCGATTTGAAAACGAATGAATAATAAGCAATGTCGACAAAATATCATTTATAGTTTATGCGCTAAATTAACAAACAAAATAAATTTATGAGCTTTATATCAATAAAACAAAATCCGGAGACTGCAACAAAACAAAGTCAGAATCTGCTTGTTTCCATGGCAATGCAGCAGGCGTTCCACGTGCTCCAATTGCCCGCTTTAGAGCTTTCCGAATGGCTAAAACAGGAAATCGAGCAAAATCCGGTCCTGGAACTCGATCTTTCTGAAAACGAGCAAAAAGAGAACCTCGACGATCTTTGCTCTCTCGAATACGACTGCGGGACGTTGTATGAAAGCAGCGACCCGACGACGTTGGAGCTGGAAAAGAAACGGAAGGCCTACCAAGAAAGCCTTCTCGTCTATCCCACTTCCCTCTACGAGCATCTCTATTCCCAAGCCAGGCTGACCTTTGAAGACCCAAGCGATCTTTCCCTTGCCGAAGAGATCATCGGCGGGCTCGATGCGAAAGGATTCCTCAGCGCCCCTCTTTCTGAGACCGGGAGCGGACAGGACCCGTTGCGCATCCGCCATGTCTTGTCGGTCCTCCAGACATTCGATCCTCCAGGAGTGTGCGCGCAAAACCTCCAAGAATCTCTGCTCATCCAGTTGTCCCAAGCCAAAAAAACAGGATCGATAGCCTTTCTCATCATCCAAGACCACTTTGACGACTTGCTGGCCAATAAACTTCCGCAGATCGCAAGAAAACTAGGGCTTTTGCCCGAGCAGGTCCAAAAAGCGATCGAAACGGACATCTCTGTCCTGAGCCTGCATCCTGGCTACGCGTTTGAAAATAGCTATACGTCCACCATCGTCCCCGATATCCATCTTGAGCAGCACGAGGGACATTGGGAGATCAAAATCAACCAGAGCCGTTTCCCCCATTTTCGGATCTCGCCGGCATATGAAAAATCATTAATGAACCCATCTCTTCCCAAAGACGAGGAACGTTTTTTCCATAAGCACATCGCATCGGGAAATTGGCTGAAAAAGATCGTAAAGAGGCGAGAGGACACCTTGCTGGCGATCTCGCAGCACCTGATCAAAAAACAATCTGCCTTTTTAGGAGGCGAACAGAAGACGCTTGTCCCCATGAACATCCAAGAAATTGCCGAACAGATAGGCATGCATGAATCGACCGTCGCACGAGCGATCTCTAACAAATACCTCTCCTGTCCGCAAGGGATCTTCTCTTTGCGAAGCTTTTTCACCCAGGGGCTGATCTGCCAAAACGGACAAAAGGTCTCTAACCATACTCTGCGCCAACTCTTGTCGCAGATGATCGATCGGGAAGACAAAGCAAAACCTCTTGCTGACGAAGAGATCGTCCGCCAGTTCAAAAAAATGGGGATCCCGTGCGCTCGCCGCACGGTGGCCAAGTACCGGCAGAAGCTACGGATAGCTCCTGCCGCAAAACGGCGCAAGTGGCTACAGACCTCTACACGTTGAGTTTGATCTTATTGCGATGCAGCCTGTCCATGACCAATGCAAACGCCCCGTTGCCGAGGACATTGGCGCATGTGATCACAGGATCGAAGAGGATGTAAAGCGCTGTGATCAGCGATAGCATCCCCGGATCAAAGCCCAGTCCGCTCTCTAAGATCGGAAGCATCACCAGAATGCCTCCTCCCGGAACTGCAGCGACAGAAAATTTCGCCAAGACAAAATATAGCGCAAACTGCAGGTAGACAAATAGCGTCGGCTCGGCCACTCCAAAATTTTTAAGCACTGCAAAGGCAAAGATCGGGATCGCAAAGCAATCGCCGATCAAATGGATGTTCACGGTCGCAGGGATCACCGAACGGGCCAGATCGGGATTGCGCGCATTCTTTTCCGCTCCCAAAATCGTAAGCGGCATCGCAGCCGCGCTCGACATGCTGCCAAAACCTGCAAGGGCTGCCGGTAAAAGGTTCTTCATGCAGCTTACGCTTCCTCTGATCCGAAAGCCATTGGCAGCAAAATAAAGAAGGGCGATATAGGAAAACACCGCTCCTGCCACCACGCCCAAGATCCACGCGTAGTCTCTGATCAGCTGGACCAGGATCCCTTCATGGGAAAGCTTCACCACAAAACCTAATATGAACAGAGGAATCGCCCACAAGATCCCTTTCAATATCCGCCCCACTATTTTTTCCATGAGCGTCGAGAACTTGTTTGCCACTTGAGGAGCGAAGAGCGCAAGCAGAACGCCCAAGATCAATCCCGCAAACATCGCGTGGTCATTGCCGATCCATTTGGGCAAGGAAAATGACCAAGCCGGAAACAGCGCATTATGCTCGCTTGGCAAGGCCATCGAAAGATCGAACCGATAGGCAACCTTGCCTACCGAATAACTGATCCATGTCGATAAAAAATTGGAACAGCACACACCTGCAAGGATCAAAAAAATCGTCCTTGTGGCCTTCTTGGCAAGCTGGACCGCTGTCTTGAACAACAAGGCAAAAATGATGAGCGGCAATACGAAGACGATGACAGCTTTTAAAGAGAGGCTGATCGCATATAGGCCCGACTGGGCCGCAAGAGGCATCATGGGGCTAAAAACCCCGGCAAACACAATGATGCCGATTAAAATAAATGGCATATAACGGAACATAAATTTAGGTCTCCACCTTGCGAGCGAGTTTTGCAACCGGCTCTTAGTAATTATTTTTTGAAAAAGATGTGATAAAAAAAAGAAAGATATTACCGGCGGAGGCCGGTGGTGCGGGTGGAAACGAAAGATGTGGCGAGAAGAGCAATAGCTCGCGACATAAAAAACCGTTATTTTTACCTAACTATAGCACTATTAAGCATTATCCACAAGCAAGTCGATTCAAATTAAAATTAATTTTAATACTTAATAAACCATAGATATGGAAAGGACAAACCCCCTATAATGCTCTCCAAAATGGAGGTTTTATGTCCGTTCAATTGAATCCCCAATCGCCCCCTTCTCATCAGGCGGCGCCGGTGAATCAAACCCCATCGGCTCTGCGAACGCAAGCCAATGAGGCATCTGCCCAGACAGACCATATTTCCTCTGCTGCCGCAGAACCTTCCTGCTGCAACACCCTTTTTAGTTATTTCCAGGCGTTCATCGACAGCATCGCCTCTTTCTTCCAAAAGATCTTTCAAACAAGTTCCAGCGCTCCAATTCAGGGACAAGAGACCCAAACACAAGGTATAGAGGTAGTATATAGGACCCAAATTCAACCACCGCTCACTACCGATATCACTTCATCATTCCACAACAACAATAAGCTATTTGCCTACCAGCAATTAATGCAGGGAGCTCCTGCGAATGCGCTTCGTTCCCATTTCACTAAATATGCCCTTGGCAGCACCGCCGCCGTTGCCCAAACCCGGCTTTATCCCGGAACAGGCGCCCCAACCGTACAGGAAATGCCCGGAACATTCGCTTATGACCAGTCCACTGAAACGACCAAGCATTGGACCGCCAATTTCGCCGATAGAAACCTCTTCGGTTTCGGCTTTGGCTCTTTGCTAGCCCAAGACGAGCTGCAGATCCTCGAGCACCCCGCACTCTACCACCTGAAGCTGTTCTTGAGAAACCAAAGGTTTGACCATCTCGAAAGCAATGAAATTGCTTTAATCGAGAATGTGCAAAGACTTGGCAATTTGGACACGCAAACACCTTTTCCCACCGGTGGAACACTGTACGGCAACAGCTTTGCTACAGCAACGCATGACCAGATCGCCTCCAAACTAACGCGGCTAACCCCTCCCCATGCCAGCAATATCTTTGCAATGGCGGCGCCGCACATTCCAGCAAGCCTCCACAACCAGCCCTATCAAAAACAGCACCTGGAGCAGCTCTTCTACACCTGCTATACCGCATTTGCCGCAGTCAAAGAAAGATCGGGAGACGCTCGATGTGTTGTGCACACAGGGAAGTGGGGAGCCGGAGCTTTTGGCAATGACCCTAAAACGGTCGCCGTCATCCAGCTTGCAGCGGCCATCCATGCCGGGATCGATGAAGTTCGGTATCACTCGCTAAGCAGCCATGACGTCTTCGTCGATGCGCAGGAAATTGTTAACAACATTACCAACTTTCATACGCAGTTCACCGTTGATGAATTTTTAACCTACCTTGCCGACAATGCTGCAACGCTGGGCCTGCGCTACGGCCGCGGCAATGGGACTTAAGAGAAGTCTTAAAAATAACAAGATGCGAGCATTTTCCAGCGCAAATGCTCGTTTTTTTCTTTCTCGACGAAATTCCTGATATCTTCCGGTTCCATCCTGCTAAAGGATCTGATCTCCGCATCGCTTAGCCTTAAGGCAACTGCCAACGATTGATCGGGGTTCTTGATCGCTTGAGAAAGGTTGTTGAGACAACGGCGAAAATGCCTTTGAGTTTTAAGCAATCTGACTAGTCCAGCCAGAATCAAAATGGCTGGCAGCCAGGGGATCAGGAAAAACCCCGAAGACCATTCCGTTGCAAGTTCGATTGCCTGAACGCCAACCGTCGCAGCCATCGCCCAAATAAAGATCGTCGCTTCCTTAGGCTTGCGAAAAAAAGGGCCGAGCCATTTGCGCCACGCTTTAGGAGATGTGGAATAAGCTAACACCTCTTCAAACTGCTCTTCCATAAAATCGCAGCGGACAGCATGCACGATCTCATGGGCGATTAATTCTTCCTTTGAGTAAAACCGCTGGGCCCGCTTGGAAACTTGGACCTGCGGCAGCAAAAAGCCTGCATCAGTATGCTGTTGCCAAAGGACAGCCCCTTCCCAAAAATGCAATCCTTCATTGCTGCATTGGACGGGGACCCAGGAAGGGTTTATATCAAACCGTTCAACCAGATTGGGCAAAGCCTCTCCCATAGTAGATTGAGCGGAAACGAAATCGACCTTGTTCCAAAAGACCTCATCGTTTTGCCCGGGAGCCGGGAAAATCCCATTTCGGTTGAGCTGCGCTAAATTTTCCATAGAGGCCTAGCATACACCAAAGCGGGAATTTTCCTCGATCCATCGAAAACACCCCATTTAAGCAGAATTGACATCCTTGCAATGCGATCGGAGAAAACAAGTCCTAAAGAATTGGATTAATATTGAGGCCCGCCTTCGTCAATCGATGTTGTCGGATAATTCAGCAAATTCCAATTGGAAGGCGTCGGCGCAGCCGGCAACGTGATGCACCCCGGAAAATACACTCGTTCGTAATCCTCAGGCCGTGTATTCGATAGCCAAATTTCGGGGCCAAAAGTCAATCCTGAAGGATCTTTCTTTAAAAACGCAGCCATAAGGCTATAATTAGAGTTCGAGATAACATGATTTAGGCAGTATGTCATTAAATAAAACTCCAGAATATGGTTATCATCTTTAATGAAAATCATATTAGGCTTGGCTCCTTCCAGATTTTCCTTAGCCCATTCAATTCGATCAGAAAAAACGACAAAAAGATGATCGTCTGGAAAATGATCCATCGCATTTTTGTAATATTCCGCCCTTAAAAAAAATTGCAGAGTAATGCCCGGGTGAAAAGTACGCACATGAACTGCAACCGTCTTCGGATGATCGAAAACCTGCCTATATTTTCGATTTAGATACATTTTAATGGTACGAGACGGAGAAAATAAGTTCCTTAATCGATCTCGGTGATGAGCATAGGGGTAGATTCCTACAGAACATAAGCATACGTTGCATCCCCTATAGAGACCATAATCGAGCTTATGAATATGGATAGGTTGTCCATTGTCAACATTACTGGGCAGATATTGATTTAACTTATTAAAAAAAAGGGGATAGTTAATACTCGCGCCTTTTGCATTTTGGAGCAATGCAGGCGGAAAATAAGGGACCAATTCATTGTCCCAAGCAAAAGATAAGATTGAAACGATGTTAAGGAGCTGCCCTCCAAATTGATCCTTAGTTTTAAAAACCCCATTAGACTCGCAAATAGTAACATAATTAGTGCTCATTCCAACCGTTGGAATCAGAAGTGAAAATCTCAACAAGAAATTAAAAATAAATTTTAAGAAAAGTCTCACAAAAAACCCTACAATTATTCAGTTTTTTTACTTGAACTTTGAATGATTTTGACCATCTTTATGAGCCAATTAAGAACCATTAAATTTTTGGAAATGTTAATTCAAAAAACCCATCCTCAAACGGGTTTAAAATTGCTCACAAATTAAAAATTCGCTGGCTGTAATCCGAAGGCAGTTTGGTTAAACTTTTTATAAACCAGACCAATTCTTTGGAAGAACCACTAACTTCGCTTTAGATTCGACTCTTTTAGGTAGAACATAATAAAAATCATAAGCGGAATATATTTCGCCCAATTTATCCTTCACATATTCAAATGAACATTCATGCTCTCCATATGCATCATAGCCAATATCGGGCCTGGTAGGGACCTTGAAATCATCAATAACAATGATGCAATTATCCTTATGAGTTTTGCTAATTGCTTCTAGTTCATCCAGCAGAGGCCAATATTCTTGCCAATGCGCATCGAGGTAGAACAGCAGCGATTTGCTCTCTAGCGTCGGAAGAATCTCCGTTAATACAGAGCTAGAGGAGCCGAAATGACAAACAGCGTTTGGAAAAATGCTTAAGGTGTTTAGTGTGATCTGGTAATTTGATGGCTCTATTTCAATCGTGTGGACCTCATTAAAGATGCTCGCAAGAAAGGCCGTTGTGTGTCCATATAGCGATCCTGTCTCAATTGCCGCTTCGATATTGTAATGGTTTTTTAGCATGCTGACAAATGAGCTGATCTCTGGAGCCCCATTAAATGCGCCATTGGCAAGCATTATTTGTGCTTGTCCGAACTGGTTCGGAACAAAAGCGTGGCCAAGATCGATATAATGGGCTGACAAATCTTCATTGGCTGCATTGGCACTGTATATTTTGCCAACAAAAAGAGAACAAAAAAACATGGACAAACACAAAAGAAGCTTAGATATCACAAGTGGCCTCCTCGAGCAATTTTTAGGTGTACAAGATCATTTCAGGATTGAAATCGTCAGTATTTCCAACGAAATGCAGCCTTAAAAAATCGAGCTACTCGCAGTTTTCAGCAAACCGTCTAAAATTAGCCTCTTAAACCATATCTAAAATTTTTCATTAAATGCAACGAACGTCTTTAGCTTTTTTTCCTGCCGCTGACCGCCAGAGTTCGGTTCTTTCTGATCATCGCGAACAGGGTAATGAAGCCGATGAGGTTGAGCGTAGACATCACGCCGACGAAGAGCAGCATCTTATTGCTCTTCTTGCTCAAGTACATCAAGCGCTGGCGCACCATCTTTTCAAACGGGCTTTCCGTCTCGTGCCAGGTCCCGGCATATTGATGACGCGACCACATGGCAAGATCGTCATGAGGGGCATCAAAAAAGTAAGCGGGGAAAACGATGTCGCGGCTTCCGTTCAGGCCGTGCATTTGCTTGACAGCTTCGCCGAAGAGCCAAAATGTGCGGTGAAGAACGCGGTTAAGCGTCGAATCGCGGTCGGTGCCGGGATAGGCAGTCTGCAGCGAGTCCCACTGCTGCGAAATGAGCTCCATGGAGCGGAAGATAATCGGATGGCCGGGCTTGGCGCCGATAAGGTTATTGGTCGTATAGACGCAAGAGGGGAGGCTGCTGCGAAAAGGCATATCGATGCCGCAGAAAAAATCATAGGCAGAATTCATAGGGTCAAACGCTTTAAAGCACTTCACATCGTGATCGATGTAGATACCCCCTTCTTGATAGAGGATCTCTAGGCGTAGGAGATCGGATTTTTCGGCCCAGTTGTCGCTCTTTGCAAGACAATCGCCGAGTTTGAGCATTTTCAGGTCGGCAATATCTTGGAACACCATGCCGGGAACAGGAAGCGGACGCTCCCGATCGGTCCAGAATTTGATCGTCCAGCCGGGATGTTTTGCCATCCAAGTCCTGACGTTTTCGACCGACTCGCGGGGAAACTGCCTAGGACCGATCCAAATGACGTGGATGATTTTTGGAACCCTGACCGCTTCGGAAGAAGCTTTAAGATATGCTTTTTGGGTTTCATACATCGCTTTGAAGAGATTCAAATAGTCGAAATCCTCTTTTGTTTGAATGTATTGCCATGTCGGGAGATCTTTTCCAGTCAGGGCTTCAAAGCTGTCGGACGTGGGTTTCTGATACCCCTTTTTCTTTCCGCACCCATAGGTTAGCGTCAAAAGAAGGATGGCCAAGACAGAGAGAATTTTATTCATGTTAGTAACCTCTTCGATGGATCAATTTAAGTGACAAGGCAAGAAACAGGGAGCTAAGGAGCAAAAACCCTCCGGCAGCATAGAGGACCTTGCTGCTTTTGCGGCGGATTTTAGTTAATGACTTTTCTCCAAACTTCTCCAGTTCCGATTTGCGGAATTTGAAGGAATCCCAGGTCGTAAGGCAGAAGTGTTTGGAATAGATGGAAGGGATTCCGCTTTTGGCAAAGAAATAGGCAGCCGGAAAAACGATGTCGGTATTGCCGGACAGATCAAGAGTCCCTTCAAGCGCATGGGTAAATGCGATGTACGTGCGCTGCATGACCACCTCGACTTGGGAATAAAGATCTTTCCCGCGGAATTTTTGGCCGACAGCATCCCAGCGGTCCGCAACGAGGTCGATCACTTTTGCTAGCGCCGGATGTCCCGGACGCGATCCGATCAGCCCATTCCATGTTGTGATATTGAAGCCGGCAAATGGTTCGTGCGGAGCTTCCAAGCAGCAAAAAAAATCATAGCCGCGCACAAGCGGATCGAAGGATGCGATGCAGTAAGCGTCATGATCGACATAGATCCCCCCTTCCGCAAAAAGGATCTCGTAGCGCAAGAGATCGGACTTCTCTGCCCAGTTGCGCGATTCATGAAAGCATTTTTCCAGCTTTGTAAAGACCACGTTCGAGATATCGACCATTTCGATCCCTTCACAGGGAGGTTCCCTGTCTCGATCTGTCCAAAATTTGACCTTCCACTCGGGGTGGTAGGCGATCCAGGAACGTAAATTTTCTACCGATTCCGGAGGGAATGTTCTAGGGCCTAGCCAGATGAGATGGATAACGGGGGGAATTTTACGGTCTTTTGAAGTCGAAAACTGGGCATCTTTGTTTTTCTGGTAGAGCAGTTCGATCTGGTCCAGGAGGGCAAGGTCTCTTTCTTGATGGACATAGCTCCAGTGTGGCGTCCCTTTTCCCATCAAAGCTGAAAAGTCATTGTAATCGATGTGCTTTTCAATTGAAAACCCTTGCGTTAAGGCTGTCATTGCAATTGCGATGCAAAAGAATATCGATCTCATTGCGCCTCCCTCTTTCGCGATGGGGACCGCAACTTTTTTACTAGCCATGCGCATAAAACGAGGTTGCAGAAGCCAAGCGCAATAGCAACGGTCGCGGGCAGTCCTATTTCTGATTCTGCTTCAATAAAGGCATTGCGCACTTGCTCCGTTTCCTCTTTCTTTAACCAAGTTGCCAGGTGGTGATGGGCGGCGTAAATCGCTTTTTCAGGATGATTTTCGCTAAAAAATGCAGCGGGAAGGACGATGGCTCCATCACAGTTTCCAGCTAGCGCCACGCCATAATTGAGCGCTCGAAAACCTCTATGCTTGACCCGGTTTGCTATAGCCATCTCATCGGAACCTGGAAATCGAGCTTCCAGGCGGTCCCAGTTAGACCTAAGCCATTCGATCGCCTCTTGTAAAATGGGATGCTCGCGGGAAACCGCTATCAGGTTGGTGGCAGGATAGACCGAGGAGCTGAGCAGCGTCGGCTTTAATGCTTCAAGTCCGCAAAAAAAGGCAAAATCGGAAACCAATGGCTCAAGGGATCGGACCGGTTCCATATCATGATCGAGATAGACGCCTCCCTCAGCCTCAAGCACGGCAAGGCGGAGCACTTCCGATTTTTCACCAAAATTGTCCGAGTTAAAATAACAATCGGACAAAGGGCCAAGGGTTGCAAGGGCATCGCACACCAGCACTTCCGAAGGTAATGAGCCGCGGGCCTGATCCGTCCACAATTTGAACTCCCATCCAGGATGAAGCTTGATCCATTGCTTCATGCGAGCAATCGATTCTTGGGGAAAAGGTTTTGGTCCCAGCCAAACCCAATGCAGGACTTTGGGAATATCACCGCGATTAGAGGTTTTTTCGATGTTTCGATAGTTGTTATAAAGCGATCTGAACTCGGCAATCCGCCTTTGGTCTTCCGGAGTGCGGATGCAATCCCACGCAGTCGTTCCTTTCCCCATCGCTTTGTCGAAATCGGGCAAATCGACGCTATGCGCAAGCAAGGGGAACAAAAGAAGAAAGAAGAAAATGCGTCCTTTGTTCATTGCTTGGCAATATGCTCCTCTTTAGCGTCGACAGAAAAATTTAAAAGCGGCTGATAAGGCGAGCGGGAACAGATATTTCTCAAGCATTCCTGCTGTCTATCATAGCGGACCTTGTCATCGTTCATCGGAGAAACATGGTTGTAAATGTATAGGATATCGCGGATATGGCGGTAATGCTCTCCAGCCATCTCGGCCATAGGCACCATCATGGCCACATCGGACGCGCAATCAAAAAAATGGCCATCGATCTGAAAATCTTCAAAATTCACCTTTTTAAACAAACCGGTATAGAAGGTTTTTAAATGAGAGAGGGGATATTTGAATTGGACATAGGAACGCAGGCTGTTGGACTTGAGGACCTCTTGAGGGATTTCCCCCGCCGCTTCAGCTTTGACGAACGTATAAGGAACATATTGGAGGTGGTTTCCGCATGTCATCCACACATCGGGATCTGCATAGACCTCGTTCACACGCTCCAAAACATGGTCGTGCGCCAGCCAATCATCGCCGTCGACCATGACAATAATTTCTTCATTCGCGCAGCTCATTACAGCTCGATAGATGTTTTCCGCAGCTCCGAGATTATGCGGATTGTCCCAAAGATCATAAGGAACGCCGAGCGAATGCTCTTCAAAAAACCGCTTCGCTTTCTCTTTCGTCGCATCCGTCGACGCATCGTTAATGTAGATGACACGAAAATTGTCGTACTTCTGCTCTAGAATCGAGCCAAGGTTCTTCTCGACCCATTTCTCATTGTTGTAAGAAGGAACGACGACAACAAAGGGCTTGTGCTCTAAAACGGGAAAAACTTGCTCTACCGGCTTTGTCGCCCATTTCTTTTTAAGCGACACAACCGTTTTTTTGCTGTTAAGTCCTAAAATGAACACGCATGCAAATGCAAAAATGAGAAAAATCAGCCTAGAGACCTTTTTCATTTCTTCTTAACCTTTGGATCTCTTTCAACAAAAGTGGGTTCATAGTCGACGTGCGCCGAATGGTGCAGATAACGGTCTAAGGGCTCTATATCCATTTTAAGATTGTCGTTGAAAGCTTCCAACAGATCTTTCGGACTCATGCTTTGCATGTTGCGGTTAGAGGAATTATGCACTAGGTTCAACGGAATGTTGACCATTCGGGAAGCCTCATGGCAAAGGCCCACCCGCCTTGGGCTTGCAACTTTGAGCCACTCTCCTTCGAGCTGATTGGGGTTGGAAAATGTGATCTTTTCAAATTGCCGCAACACCGTTTCCTTTTTGTAAAGGACAACGTCCGTAGATGTCGGATAGCCCCAATAACCTTGCTGCTGCTTAAAGATCCATGCATAGACATCCTCATCGACCTGCATAAAGCCGGGCTGCTTGATGGACATGTCGAGCATATAATCGTAATCGATCTCTTTGCCAAGCCGGTAGAAGAAGCCGTAGGCCCCGGTCTTTTGCAATGCTGAAATTCCCTGCCGGGCATCGATCGTATCTGTAATGACAATATCATCGACTGCGAAAATAAAATATTCGGAATCGCCGCTTCTCAAAGCGCGCATGACATTCGGCTGAAAATCTTTGTGAGGAGCCGCCGTCTGGCGCACCATGTTGACATTGGGGAAGTCGGCGTAAACCTGATCATATCCCGCATCATATTCCTCGCCGCTGGAGCGATAGATCACCGTGACCTGGTCGATCCCGATGCAATATTTCTCGATCGATTCAAGCAACGCATAGAGCTGCAAGGGCCTGTCATAGGAAAATATGATAAAATCGGCAGTCTGCTGCAGGTCCTGTTTTGCCTTTGGCAATTCCTTGATAGGAGGGTAAGAGGCCCTGCGGTAGATGGCCTGGGCAATCTCAAGCTGCCGCCTTCCTCGGACCTTGTCGTCATTTAAAGGAGTTGCGCGGTTCCAAATGTACAAAATTTCTGGAACATATTGGACATGAGGCCCTGCCATTTCCATGACAGGAACGAAGAAGGCTACATCGTTGGCCGCATCGACAAACTTACCTTCATAAGCAAGGTCTTTGAGCTTCAAATTCTGAAAAATTCCTGCATAGAACGTACGCAGCTGAGAAAAACACCAATGGTTTTTTGAATACTGCCGGATTTTTCGACCGTCGATGACCGATTGGGGCAAGGGCTGAGCGAAATTGGCAACATGATAAGAGGAATAATTGGGATATTCAACATAGCTTCCCCATGTGACCCAAACATCCGGATCTGCATAAACTTCATTTAACTTTTCCAAGACCCGGTCATGGGCAAACCAGTCATCGCCGTCCAAAACAAGCACGATTTCATCGGGCTCGCATCGGTGGACCGCACGATAGATATTTTCCATTGCGCCCCGGTTTGTCACATTATTGACAACCTCGAACCGATGCCTCTCGCCCCATGAATCGACAAGGTCTTGGACCTGTGCCAATGTGGAGTCGGTGGAAGCATCATTGATGTAGATAACGCGATAATTGTCATACTTCTGTTCAAAGATCGACCTTAAATTCTTCTCTACCCATAAGCAGTTATTAAAAGAAGGGACGATAACGACAAACGGCTTATGCTCATTAACGGCAAATGCTGGCCGAGCTTTAGAAGGATGGAATAAGTTGGCGGCTTTTTTGCCCAGCTTGCCATCGCTTTTAAATTGCGTTCCTAGAAAAAAGGCCGACGTAACGACTAAAAACAAAAAAATGAATTTGATCCAACGACTCATATATAGGACCTGCTTCGAGAAGAATTATGCCAAGGATCGTAACGCTATTTCTTGATTCCCGTCAACAAAGTCACAAAATTCACTTGATTTTGAGCTGCCGTCGTAATAAGCTCCCCTTCATTTAGTAAACAGAGCGAGTTGCAAACTACGCTTGCCCTCGGCGTTCAGCAACTGGCACAAAAGGGATGTAATGGGAAAAGCACTCATCGTCGTCGAGTCTCCAGCCAAAATCAAAACTTTGAAAAAATTTTTGGGGTCGAACTACATTTTTGAATCTTCGCTCGGCCACGTCCGCGACCTGCCCCAAAAAGGGTTTGGAATCGATGTCGAGCACGACTTCGAGCCCCAATATGCCATTCTCCCTGACAAGCAAGAAGTGATCGACCGCTTAAAAAAAGCAGCCAAGGTCGCCGATGTCGTCTACCTGTCCCCTGACCCTGACCGCGAAGGAGAAGCCATCGCTTGGCACATCGCCTCGATCCTCCCTAAAGGGACAAAGTTTAAACGAGTTACTTTTAATGCGATCACAAAAGAAGCTGTTTTAGATGCGCTTGAACATCCCCGGGCCATCGATCAGGCTCTCGTCGACGCGCAGCAGGCGCGCCGTCTTCTTGACCGGATCGTCGGCTATAAAATTTCTCCTATTCTGACACGGCGCGTGCAAGGCGCTCGCGACGGCGGACTTTCCGCCGGCAGGGTCCAGTCGGTTGCCCTTAAATTGGTCGTCGACCGCGAAAAAGAGATCGAAGCCTTTGTCCCGGTCGAATACTGGAACCTCGAATCGATCCTGCAAACTAAAAAAACCGAACAGCCTTTCCATGCCATGCTTTACTCCGTCGATGGCAAAAAGGTAGAGAAAGAGGCGGTCCCCGGCAAAGAATGCTATACCATTTCCAATGAAAAAACTGCCCGCGAGATCGTTTCCAAATTGCAAAATGCCATTTACCGCGTTGCAAGCGTCGACAAAAAAGAAAAGCGCCGCAATCCCGTCGCGCCCTTCATCACTTCGACTTTGCAGCAAGAGGCAAGCCGCCATTACGGTTTTTCAGCATCTCGGACTATGAACATCGCTCAAGGGCTTTACGAGGGTATCGACCTCGGCAATGAAGGCTCCGAGGGTTTGATCACCTATATGCGTACCGACTCGGTCCGCTTGGCGCCTGAAGCGATCGATGCTGCACGCAAGTTTATTCTGAAAGAATACGGCCCTCAATACCTCCCCCCGGAAGGCAGGCAATATTCGACGAAAAAGAGCGCGCAGGATGCCCACGAGGCCATCCGTCCGACCAACCTTCAGCACCCGCCCGATTCGATCAAAAACTACCTGACGCTTGACCAGTACAAACTTTACGTCCTTATCTGGCGCCGCTTCCTCGCTTCGCAGATGAACCCGGCAATTTACGACACCGTTTCTTGCGATATCGACACCGATAAGAACCTTCTGCTCCGGGCCAGCGGTTCCGTGATCAAGTTCAAAGGATTCCTTGCCGTCTATGAAGAACGGGAAGACAGGACAAACGGCGAAGAGAAAGAAAAAGACGAGCAGGACAGGATCCTCCCGCCGCTAGTCGAAGGACAAACGCTGCTTCTCAACGAAGTGCAGTCCCATCAAGCCTTTACCCGGCCGCCTCCACGCTTTACAGAGGCCTCGCTCGTCAAAGAACTGGAAAAATCAGGTATCGGACGCCCTTCCACGTACGCTGCGATCATGAACAAAATCCAGAGCCGCGACTATACGACAAAAGAGAAAGGAACTTTAAAACCAACGGAACTTGGCAAGGTCATTGCTCAAATGCTCGAAGACAATTTCAAGATCATCATGGACATCGGCTTTACTGCTGCGATGGAAGATGACCTCGAATTTATCGCAGAGAACCAGAAAAATTGGAAAGACCTGATCCGCGAGTTTTGGGAGAAGTTCATCCCCACTGTTGAAACAGCGGAAAAAGAAGCGCATGTCCCTAAGCTGGAAACCGATCTCGATTGTCCCGAATGTGGAAAGCCCCTGCAGAAAATCTGGTCCCGCCAAAAGTACTTCTACGGCTGCTCCAACTATCCCGACTGCCGCTTCACAGCGCCCGTCGAGTCCTTTAATTTTAACAAAGAAGACTTCGATCCCGCTTTTGACTGGGCGCAACCCTGTCCAAAATGCGCCAGCGAGATGAAAGTCCGTTATGGCAAGTTCGGCCCATTCCTGGGCTGCTCGCGTTATCCCGATTGCCGCGGCATCGTCAACATTCCGCGTAAAGATGAAGTTCCTGCAAGCGAGATGCCCACATGCCCAGCTTTAGGGTGCGATGGCAAAATGGTGCAGCGCCGCTCCCGCTTCGGGAAACCATTCTTTTCCTGCTCCAATTTTCCCGATTGCGATGTGATCGTCAATAACCTCGACGACCTCAGCGAAAAATATCCCAACCATCCTAAAACCGCCTACGTCAAAAAAGCTGGAAAATTTGGCAAAGGCAAAGGTTCAAAAGGCGGAAAAGGGAAAAAAGAAGAGGCCGCTCCGAAAAAAGGGAAGGAAAAAAAGACCAAAGCGAAATCGACCCGACCTCAAAAGGCCTATGCCCTCTCCAAGGAGCTGCAAGCCGTAGTCGGGGAAAAAGAGCTGTCCCGTCCCGAAGTCGTCAAAAAAACGTGGGAGTATATCAAGAAGCACGATCTTCAAGATAAGAAGAACAAACGGCTGATCGTGCCTGACGCCAAGCTTGCCAAAGTCTTCGGATCGGATAAAGCTCTGGATATGATGAAGCTTTCCGGAGTCCTCGGCAAACACCTAAGCTGACGGTTATTGACGTATTGAGGATCAAAAGTTTAAGGAGGCATGATGTATCTTTGCATAAGAGCATTACTCTTCATCCTGGCAGCATGCATGCAATGCGTAACTCAAAAAACCTTTGCGGAAGATCATTCATCGATCCCCCAACTTCAAGTCTTGAGCTGGAGCCCAAGAATATTTCTTATTGAGAATTTTCTGACTTCCGTTGAATGCGATTTGATTATTGAAAAAGCAAAGCCTCTGCTCACCCGCTCAACTGTCGTTGATGACCATTCTCAAGCAGGGGCTCTTCATCAAGGCAGGACCAGCCAAGGAATGTTTTTTCCGAAAAATTCTTCCGATATGATCATACGCAACATCGAAAAACGGATAGCGGCCCTGACGATGCTTCCGGAAGAAAACGGAGAAGGGATTCAAGTTCTTTCCTATGGACCAGGCGCCGAGTACCAGCCCCATTACGACTACTTCGATCCTGCAACTCCGGGAGGAAAGGCCTGCTATGACCGCGGGGGGCAGCGTATAGCGACATTGATCATCTATCTGCATACGACGGATGAAGGGGGCGAAACTATATTTCCAAAAGCCAGAATCGGGGTCCGGCCCATTAAGGGCAATGCGGTCCTTTTTTACAATTGCACCCCAGATGGAATCGAAGATCCTCTCTCCTTTCACGGAGGGGCCCCTGTCAAAAAAGGGGAAAAGTGGATTGCAACGAAGTGGATTCGAAAAGGTGTTTTTAACTAATAAGGCAGTTGCAAAGCTCGCCAGCCTTAAAAACAATAGCCGAAGTTCACATCAAATCCAAAGAACTGATAGGTATTTTCTGGAATACCGAGCCTGACGCCTGATGTTGTCTTTGCCGTTGATCGTCCATCTTGCCAGTACTCGTAAAATGGAGTAACGATGAGATGATATTTCTTATTTTTCGTCGGCGTAAAATCCAGAGGCATCTCAACTAGAAAATTAGCAAATTTCTTTTTAAGGCTCCAGCTAGCCCCTCTTAAAGGATCAATCCAGACAGTAGGGAACACTTGGGGCATCCAAGTGAAGTTGACATCAAGGGCAAACCAAGAGTTAATCGTAAATTCTGCTGTCCAGCCCACCGGAACATAAAATTCGCTGTAATTCAACGTTACCGAGCTGCCGTGATCGGGTTTAAATTCGTGCCCCAGATAGCGGAAGCCAAACCCTGAATAGATGCTCCACACTAGATCAGGCTTTTCCCAAGTCAGGGCATAACCCAACCGCTCCTGAGTGTCGATGTAAACAAGAGAGCGCTCTCCGGAAGAGCCGTCCATATTCCCTTGTCTCCACGCCAGCTTGGCTGCAGCATAAAAATGGCTTGATGCCCAATATTCGTATAACCCTTGCAAGCCGCCGAGATTGCCGTCAAAGGATGTTCTTTCTTCTGGTTTTAGATACACGTGGGTGTAATTGGCGCCAACCTGCAGACGGGAAGTATACTCTTTGATCCTGTTTGCTCCAGCTGCGGACTTTGGCTTCGGACCGGAAGCATATTGATCTGCATCCGCAATGGAAGACATCCAGAAAGAGGGCTGCACCTCTTCTTCGTCAGCAATATCCATTTCTTCTTGAGCGATAAACTCCTCATCGAAAGTATCGGCCCAGTCAAAATCTTCTTCATCCTCGTAAACTTGGCTGACATAGGATTCTCGAACATTAGCCGAAACGGTTAATGCTGCCGTCGCTGATGCAAGTGAAGCCAAAATAAACAGAACGGGAAACTGTTTCATTGCTTTGGGTGCTCCATTAATATAAGACTTCTAAATGAAAATTGTCTTTAATTTGCACACTAACAGGAGGAATAAGAATTAATCAAGTTATACCCAAACAACCTGAAGAATCGGCTTCTGATTTCGTCGGGTTGTTTCGGTATAGAATTATACGGGAACCGATTTCTGAGATCTATTTCCCAATGATAATAAAAGGGATGATAGAAACCAGAAGAAGGCCATCGTTGGAATGTATTGGATGGCTCCATCTGAGCAGCAAACAATCAAATAGAGGATTAAACCTGCGGCTATTCTGTTTTGCGCCTCTCTGCATCGTCTGTTCCCTGCTTTTTTCGAACCAAAAAAATAGATTGTTAAAGGAGCTAGCATTCCGAAAAGAAAAAGGAAGAGGCCGATTAGCCCAAAATTCTCCAAAATTCCTAAATAAACGATCTCCCATATCTGTTGGAACGCAGAAGAAGGAAACAATGTAAACGTTTTTAAAGTCTCAAGTTGCCATAACCGTCCGCCTAAATGAGCATCAAATAGAAACCCGGTGTTGATATTTAATATTAAAACACAAGCTCCGAGAAACCCAATGCACAATCCTACGAACAACAAATGCCTTATTAGGCTAGACCTCGTCTTATCTTTGAATATAAAACCTAACCAATAAACGATAAACAAACCGATCCATACAGTACGTGAAAGCGTTAATATCAGAGCAAGAATAAAAACTGCTTTCTTAAAAAGAGATTTTTCAAGATAAAAATAATAATTGAAAAACATCAACATGCACACGCCGTAAATGTTTCCATTATTATATGTCGAAACCAGTTTGAAAATGTTTCCGCGATCAATCATCCGCGTAACGGCAAAATCTTGAATATCTTCAACAGGAATCATCAGATGAGGTATCAGCAAAAAATCAAAGAAAAACATCTTATAAAAGAATGCGAACACGCCGAAAAGAGAAACAAAAAACAATGAATTTGAAAGCATCTTCTCAAAGAGGCCTAGATCGACATCTTCCAAGTACTTGGAAAAGAAGAGAAAAAAAACGACCGGCAAAAAAAGAAAAGAAACCATGAAAGACGCTGCAAATCCCGTATCGGTTGTTCCGAGCAGGCAGATCGCGCCGAATCCCAAAAAAGCAAAAGGAAGAACGCAGAGCAGGGCCAAGAGCTGTTGCCTTGAAAACGAAAAGCGGCCTTTGATAAACGAAAACGCCGAGAAAACTGCTAAAAAAAGATAGCCCCACGTGAATGGGATCCCTCGGACCTTAAATCCCCCTTTTGGAAAGGCTACCAAGAAAAAAAAGAACAGGAAGAACAAGCCATGGAGAACATGGCGATATCGCATGCATAGGTCAGTAAGGGCCTGACTGACAGGCCTTGTTCGCAATCCGCCTTTAACTCCGTTGATAGACATCTTCCAACCGCACAATATCGTCTTCTCCGACATATTCCCCTACTTGGACCTCGATCAGCTCTAGCTTCACTTTTCCAGGGTTTTCTAAACGGTGCACGCATCCTTTAGGAACATAGATGCTCTCGTTTTCATGGACAAGCTTTTCTTGTTCTCCGATAGTAACGCTTGCGGTTCCTTTGACGACAACCCAGTGCTCGCTGCGATGGTAGTGCTTCTGCAAGCTAAGCTTCTGTTTGGGCTGAACAACGATCCTTTTGATCTTATAGCGGTCCCCTTCCTCTAAAATCGTGAAATGTCCCCAAGGACGATGGGATGTGACATGCTCGTAGGGCTCTTTTGCATTTCTTTTTTTCAGCTCTTCAACCAGATGTTTGACACGCTGCGATTCTCCCTTCCTTCCTATAAAAAGGGCATCATCGGTCTCGATCACCAAAATGTCTTCCAAGCCGATGGTCGAGATCAGCCTTTTGCCTCCCATGATGAGGCAATTCTTCGTATCGATATCGAGGACGTTTCCAACTTTTGCATTGAGATTGACGTCTTTTTCTAGAACATCATAAACACTGTCCCAAGAACCGACATCAGACCAGCTCACATCCAAAGGAAGGACCATCACATTGCTCGACTTTTCCATAAGAGCGTAATCGATGGAGATATCGGGCATGTCGCAAAACCTTGTGCTAAGCTCCTTAAATGACCCTTTAGCAAGAGAGGCAACAGATGGGCAATATTGTTCCATTTCTTTTAAAAATGAGCCTATCTGGAAAAGAAAGATCCCCGAGTTCCATAAGTACTCGCCGGAAAGGACGAACTCCTGAGCAAGGGAGTATTCCGGCTTTTCAATAAAGCGCTCAACCTTCCACACTGAAGGATTTTCCGTCGGCTTGCCCTTGACATAGCCATATGCTGTTTCCGGCTTATGGGGACGGATTCCAAAGATCACATGCCACCCCTGCTTGGCGACCAGCTCTGCGCGTTTCATTCCCTCGAGAAAAACAGACTGGGGCGTGATTAAATGATCGGAAGAAGAGACCAAAAAGCACTCATCTTCTTTGCATCCCAAAAAATCCTGTAAGTACTTGACGGCTATGCAGATCGCAGGCGCCGTGTTCTTCTTATCAGGTTCAACAAGGATCTGCCTTTCCAGCAGCGGATCGATCGCTCCGGCCTGGGCTTTGACTAAATGGTAATAATCTTGATTGGTAACGATCAGAATATCGGCAGGCGCAACTAAAGGAAGAAATCGCTGGATCGTCTTTTGCAATAGCGATAGTCCGTCGCCAAAGTTCAAAAACTGCTTGGGAAAAGCATTCCTTGAAAAGGGCCAGAGCCTCGTTCCGCTACCGCCGGCTAGGATGATGACTTTCATAGAACGCCTCGATGTTGTGGTCGACAAACTGCTTGAATTCCCGCTGGAACCTTTCTTTGCTAAACTGAGCTGCATGCTCACGAATAAGGGAAGGATCGAAATCGATCTTTTCAAACCTTTTAACGGCGTCGACAAGATGTTCAACGGCCGGCTCTTTGAAGAACACTCCCGTCTTTCCATCGACAACCGTCTCTAGTGCGCCCCCTTTGCCTAATGCTATTACAGGGGTGCCTGCAGCCTGGGCCTCGACAACGACAATCCCAAAATCTTCCTCGGCCGCAAAAAGAAATCCTTTGGCCCTTGCTAAATAATCCCTCAAAACCGCATCGCTTTGATACCCAAGGATCTCAACATTTTTTCCCGCCTTCTTCTTAACATTAGGCATTTCAGGTCCGTCTCCAATGACGACCAGCCTCTGATCCGGCATATGGGAAAAGGCTTCGACGATAAGCTCGATATTCTTGTAAGGGACCATGCGGGAAGCTGTAACGAAAAAATCTTCCTTTTGCTCTTTCAGTTCGATCAAATGGGTATCGACAGGAGGATAGATGACTGTCGCCTTACGTCCATACACCTTCTCGATGCGGCGAGCGATATAATGGGAAATTGCAGCAAACTGATCGACTCGATTTAAAGAGGCGATGTCCCAATTGCGCAAATAGTGAAGGGAGCATTTGGCAGCCATTTTTTGAAATCCGGAAACCCCTTCCAAATAACGATGGGTGAGGTCCCACGCATACCTGATGGGAGTAAAGCAATAGCACAAGTGCAGCTGGCCGGCCTGTGTTAATGCTCCTTTTGCAACGGCATGGGATGTGGAAATGACCACATCGTATCCCCTGAGGTCAAACTGCTCGACGGCGAGAGGGAAAAAAGGCAGATAGTAGCGATAGAGTTTCTTCGCAAAAGGCATCTTCTGCAAAAAGGACGTATGGACTTCCGCATGCGCAAAAGAAGTTCCTTCCATCCGGCTTGGATCATGGACCAATGTGTAGATAGGACTTGGGAAAAGCTGTGCAATCGCATCAAGCGTCTTCTCTCCTCCGCCGACTGTCACTAGCCAATCATAGACAAGCGCTGTCTTCACCGGTTTACCCTTTGAACCTATCTCAATAAAAAATTTCAGTCGATTTTCTGGTTCTTTTGAACCTATTTTCGCTCCACTAACCACGAGCAATATACCATTGTCGATATTACTCCTGGTCATTGGATCGAAAATCGGCCAAAATAATCCAGAAAATCGACGAAAATTATTACTGAGCTAGGGTTCTTAGCAGCAAGAGCTCGTGTGCAGGTTTTTGTTTCTTAAATCGCCATTAGATACGTGTTGAAGATCTGAGCGCACCATCATTTGCACAAGTTCTCGAAGCTCTGTTTTCGGAGTCCAGTTAAGTTTTGTTCTCGCTTTTGTAGGATCCCCTATCAAAAGATCTACCTCGGACGGTCTGAAAAACTCAGCAGAGACGGCAACCCTAAGATGCCCGGTTTGGGAATCGTAACCCTTTTCTTCTACTCCCTTACCTTCCCAGCGGATGGAAACGCCGACTTCATCAAAGGCCATTTCAATAAAACGTCTTACAGTCGTCGTCTCGCCCGTAGCTAGAACAAAATCTTCCGGGGTTTCTTGCTGGAGCATCAGCCACATCCCTTCGACAAAGTCAAGGGCGTATCCCCAATCCCGTTTAGCCTCCAGATTGCCAATGTGCAGCACATTGTCAATTCCTGCTTGGATCCGGGCTATCGTACGCGTGATTTTTCGGGAGACAAAGTTTTCGCCCCTTCTTGGGCTCTCATGGTTGAACAAGATCCCGTTGCACGCGTACAGTCCATAGGCCTCGCGGTAATTCACAACGGCCCAATAGGCATAGAGCTTAGCCACTCCATAAGGGGAGCGTGGATAAAATGGAGTCTGCTCATTTTGGGGAATCGTTCTTACCTTTCCAAAGAGCTCAGAGGTGGATGCTTGATAAAACCTGGCCTTAGGGCAATTTTTGCGGATGGACTCCAACAAGCGAAGTGTTCCCAGTCCGTCCACGTCTCCGGTATATTCAGGAACATCAAAAGAGATCTTGACATCGCTCATTGCGGCTAAATTATAGACTTCATCGGGCTTGACCTTGCCAATGATCCGCTCTAAGCTGGAAGAATCGGTCAGATCTCCTTCATGGATGAAAAGCTGATTTTCAAAGGGCAAACCGTCGAGAAGGTGGTTGATCCGGTGCAAGTTTGAAGTGGATGAGCGGCGGACGAGTCCATGAACTTCATAATTTTTTTCCAACAAGAGTTCGGCTAAATAGGAACCGTCCTGGCCCGTAATTCCAGTCAGAAAAGCTTTTTTTCTCATAGTAGCATCCATCATATCAATCTATCTCGACTTTGTATTTTTTGGACTCGCCTGCCTCGTCTATTTGCTCTCGGACGTACGACCGTGGGTCGAACTGGGAGATTATTTATAACGGAAAGGGGTTTTTTTAACCCCTTTCCGTTATAAATAACACCCCCGAGAACAAATATCCCGAGGCCTTCGAGTCCAAAAAAGTACAAAGTCGAGATCTATAGGTGCTTACACTATGCAAAACCATGTGTTTTATGAAAAGTGCAAAACAGGTGAAGCGGCCTTGGCATATTCCCGATTCTTCAGGTTATTTCGGCATAAGTCTCAATTGTTTTTTGAGAGTGGTATTGTTTTAGAACATCCCCAGGAGACCCGTCGGCCAATAATTGCCCATTTTTCAGCAACAGGGCCCTTTGGCAATACGAAGAAATCCATTCTTCGTGATGGGTCACGCAGAGGACCAGCCTGCCATCGTTGGCAACTTGCTTGATCTTATCGAAGCAAAGGGTCTGAAAATCATAGTCCCCCACAGAAAGGATCTCATCCAGAATCAGAACGTCTGTCCTCAAATGCAATAAAATCGAGGCCGCCAGGCGCAAGGCCATGCCGCTAGAATATTTTTTAAAAGGCGTCTGAAGAAAAGCTTCGATGTCAGCAAAGGAAATAATCTCATCCAGATGACGGACAATTTCCTTTTTCTTCATACCGAGAAGCGCTCCGCAGAAGTAGATATTCTCCAAACCTGTAAGATCGGGATGCATCCCGGTGCCGATCTCCAACAGAGCTCCTAAGCGTCCCGAGAGGATAATTTTTCCATCGGTGGGCTCGATAATTCTAGACATCAACTTAAGAAGGGTGCTTTTCCCTGAGCCGTTTTGGCCTAAAATGGCAACGACTTCGCCGGAATAAAGGGAAAACGAAATGTCCTTCAAAGCCCAAAACTCGACCATTTCATTGCGGCTCCACCCCCCGGCAAGAAGCCGATGCAAAGTTTTTTTTAAGCTTCGCTGTTGCGTCTCGGCATTTTCGGAGGAAAGCCGGTAACGCTTGGAAATGTTGCACACATCAATAAGAGGTTTCATAAGACATCTGCAAAGTTGCGTTCCAATCTACAGAACACATGCACGCCGGCCAAACCGATAAAAAGGGACATGCAGCATGCCGTTATGAAACTGGTCGTTGGAAAATTCGGGGCGTTAAGAAAGCTCCACCTCATCGCATCGAGAATTCCGGCCATGGGGTTCAATCGGTACAATGAAATCCATTTTTCCGGGACAGCCGAGGTAGAATAGACGATCGGAGAGCAATACATCCAAGTCTGCAAAAAGAAAGGGAGCAAAGCCACGGCATCCCGATAGTAGACGCCTAACGAAGCGAAGAGGGAGCCCATCCCCAATCCTAATAAGCCAAGAGGAATGATCCACAATGGAAAAAGTGCAATCTTCCAGCTAATCAGAGCGGGATTGAAAAGCAAAAGAATGGATAAAACGGCGACAAGAAAAACCGTTTCAATCAAGGTTTCTAAAAGAGATGCCAAGGGCATTAGAAGCCGAGGGAAATAAATTTTTGTAATGAGCCGGCTGTCCATCAACATGATGCCGCTTGCGCGTTGAATGCAGCTCGAAATAAAAATCCAACAGATCAGCCCCGTGAAAGCGAAAAGAAAATAAGGCACGCCGTCGCTGGACATCTGCATCCACCTGCCAAAAATGACAGAGAAGAGAAGAACGGTAAAGAGAGGTTGAAATAGGATCCAGCCAACTCCAAGATAGGTTTGAGCGTACCTGGCTTTCAAATTGCGCCGCAATAGCATGAACAGGACTTCCCGATAGCTGAAAAGCTGTCGGATATTAATTCGGGACCATCCTGATGTGGCTTGAACAACAATTGGCTTCATAATCAGAGCTTGCAATTAGATTAGGCATGAGGTTAGCCAGCGTTCGGGTAGAAGTCAACCGTTTTCTCATAGCAAAATTGGTAGTGACAGCATATGGGCCCCGCGTGTAACCTTAATGCCACCAACTTATTTGTTTTTATGGAATATCAAAAAGATTGTTTTGTTAATAATCGAAAGATCAAATTCTTTTATACCCTGCTCAATTTCTATCATTTCTTTTTGATGCGCCTCTTTTTTTGGAGGAACAAACCACATCGGCGAGAACCCCAAAGAATTTTGCTGGCAAATTGGGGAGCGTTAGGCGATGTTGTTTTGTCGTCTGCAGTCATAGCTGAAATCAGAGCTAAATTCCCCGGCTGCAAGATTGGATTTCTGGTCTCTAAAAAGTCGAAGGTCGTTTTGGAAACATGTCCTCCGGTAGACTGGGTCCACGAAATCCATAGCTGGTTTGTTCCAGGGCAACCTTACTGGAAAAATTGTTTGAACTATGTTCACTTTCTATTTACCCAGCAACGGCAACTTGCTAAAGAGCTGGCGCAGATCAAGTACGACGCCGCTATCGAACTAAGACCTTTTATTCCCAATATTATCCCCCTTTTTTGGAAGGCCCGCATTCCTGTGAGGATTGGATTTTCTTCGAGCGGAAATTCAGGGCTGCTCAACCTCCCTGTGGAATGGAATTGCCAGGAATACCTTCCCTATTGCTATCCGAGTTTACTGGAAAAAATTGAGATTTCTTTGAACGATAGAGAGAAAATCCTTCCAAAAATCTCCCCCAAAAAAGACAAGCCTCTGATAGCTGGCAAACCCTATCTGATATTCCACTTGTGTTCCTCGGACGATCGGAAAGAACTGCCCATTGAGTTTTGGAATTCCCTTAAGCTTAAATGCCACTCTGCCGGTTACAGCGTCTATTTCACAGGGATGGGAAACCGGGAAAAGGAAATTATTGATAAAGTAGCAGACAACCCCAGCTTCAATCTGTGCAATCGGCTTGATTGGGATCAGCTCGTCCACCACATTCAACAGGCGCAAGGGATTGTCTCGGTCGACTCTGTCCCGATTCATCTCGCTGCTACATTTGACGTCCCGACCGCCGCCATCTTTCGAAGCACGAACTTTTCGAATCTCTGGAAGCCTGACCGCCCCACAACCCATATCTTCGATTTTCAGGATGGCAATCTGGTTGAAAATGTTTTTGACGTTATTAAAAAATGGATCCCAACCCCCTCTTAAAGTTAAATGATGAGTTATAAACTGACTATCTGCATTCCGACTTACAATCGCTCAAATTGTTTACCAACGGCCTTGGACAGCGTTTTGTCCCAAATCACAGACAGGGTTGAAATTGCTATTTGTGATAACGGCTCGATCGATAACACTCCTGAAATCGTTGCATCCTACATTCAAAAGCATCCCTTCATCAAATACTTCAGGTTTGAGAAGAACGTTGGGCCGGACCGTTGTTTTATCAAAGCAGCAGAAATTTCTACCGGAGAATATTTCTGGTTTCTTGGAGATGATGACGCCATTGAGCCCGGCAGCCTCCAAGCCGTATTGGACGCATTAGACCGCACGACCGATTTATCGGGGATTTCCGTGAATCGCAAAATTTTCGATCCCACCCTGACAATAGAATACCCCTACGAGCTCATTTCGCCGGCCCTTCGGGATACCCGCTTGTATGTGGAAAGCGAGCCTTGCATCCGTGACTTATTTATTTATTTTGGGTTTATGTCGGGACAGGTGTGCCGCAAAGAACTCTGGGAACAGGCGATTCACACTACGCCGAACGTGGAACAATATTACAACGCTTACAGCATCCTGTTTCTTTGTTCTAAAATGGTCCTGATGAAGCCTAAATGGCTCTATCTGCACTCCGCCTATGTCAAATATCGAGCCCATAACGACTCTTTTGCAGCGCAATTAGGCTTATACAAACGGTTTTTGTTGGACGTTGAAGAATATGAAAATCTTGCTAGCGGGTTATTTAAGTCTGTTGATTCCTTATATCGATTCTGCCTGAATCAAGTGTGTAAAATACATATCAACGCAAGGATCATCGATCTCAAGGCAAGCCGCAGCGTTCAACTATTTTCCTTTAAAGCGCTTAAAGCCATGCTACCTCGATATTGGAGGGTATCCGCATTCTGGTGCAGCAGCCTCCCCCTCCTATTGCTGCCAAGCATTTCGGTTAGCTTTGCGCGATCCGTTTATCGGAAACTCCGGCATCTTCGTCCTGCAAAGTCTTCTTAGAAACTAGCAGATCGGCCTGCAGCAGCGCGGCAAAGACGAAAAAGAGACATTTTCCATGATGAGTATGCAAGAAATAATAATCGCATAGGCCAATAAATAAAAAACCGGCGAAGATCGACATGAGGACCCTGGTCGCTTCATGCTCCGACCTCTTTAACACTCTTCTAAAAAGACTGATTAGAAATAAAAGAAACGCCCCTGCTCCCAGCAAGCCTGTTTCGGCAAGGATGAGAAGGTAGATGTTATGGACTTTGGCAAACAGCTCTGGACCATTGCCTTCCGAGGCATAGTCTCGGCTTAAAATTTGAAAATTATTGAACCCGCCTCCAACAATGGGATGATCTTTAAACATTTCCCAGGCAATGTTTTGATAGACAATCCGCTCCTTGTCCGCATCTGAAGAAATCTGGTTGTAATTGACAATTCCCCCTCGATGAAAAAACTGGTTATAGAATAGCGATAGACAGACCAATGTGCTGACCATAACCGTAGCGATCACATAAATTCGTCTTAGGGCAAGGGCGTCTGTAAATAAACTTTTCCATTTGTTCTTATTCACAAACTTCTTTATCGACACTACGAACCAAACGCAAGAACCAATGACCGTAGCAACGATCGCCGCACGAGAAAATGAAATGCTCAAGGTAAAGACCTGGATGAATATCGCTCCATAAAGCAGCCTGCGAATCGCTTTTTTCTCCTGAGCGACGATGAAATAATACGTCAAAAGGAGGGAAACAAATACAAACCCGCCTAAGATGTTCGGATGGGTAAAGGTCCCGCTGCATCGGCTTAAAATCGTACGATTCGATATATAACCCGTCCATTCGTCAATGATCCAGCGGTATCCTCCCTTCATTGGGAACTGAAAGATTACCATATTGACTTCCCCAAAGAACTTAAGGCCCAACGGGCTTTGTAAAAAGTATTGGGCGATCCCGATGCCGCATTCAGCCAGTGCAGTAAACCAAAATACCCATAATATCCGCTTAACAAGCTGTTCGCTTTGAGTGGTTTTTAGGGTATCTGCGAGGGCGCAAAACAGCAGAAGGAACAGGAAAAATTGCATCAACCGATAGTACTGGATCGCATAATCGGCAGTAATGGAACAGACCACCGACAGAACGGCCGTCACGAAAAAAACCATCAAAAATTTTGCAGGACCGCTGAATAGAAAGCTTCGAATCGCATGCCGTCTCCGGTACAAGCATAGCCCGACGCTAAGCAGAATGATCAAGTCGGTGAAGTAAAAGTCCATCTTTTTGGAAAAAAAGGAAGGAAGATCGACGTTTGAAGGGACAAATGAGTAGGAGATTGCTTTTAGAGCATTCGAAAATCTCTTTTGAAAAGGAAAGTACGCCATCATCAATAGGAGCAGCCATTCTATGGCTGCGCTAACGCGAAATGTGCGGCCCTCTTCTTTTGTCTGCTGAGCGGGATAAGAAACGCTGTTTTCCATACTATTTCAATCCTTGTAAACCATCACGACTTGATAGCCTGACATCGCAATCTTCCAGCCTCGTTCTAAGAGAAATGCAATAACAAGTTTACCTTTTCCCGCTTCAGGAAGACCGCAATCATCAATCATGACAACACTGTTTTCATGAAGGAACGGATAGGCTGCCATGATCTCATTCAAATGATGTTGCTGAGAAGGCCCTGGATTGCCGAATTCATAATCATAGCTATCAAGATAAAGAAAATCGATTTGTTTTCCGAACCCTCGCAGATATTCAACCGAATCCGATCTAATAAACTCAATATTGGATCCATAAAGCCCGCATGCAAGCTTACTTTGTTGAAGAGCGCCTGGATCAATATCGACAGAGTAGACATAGCCTCCAAATCGCTTTGCCCAATTACCCCAAATCAAAGTCGAACAGCCGTCGCCGCTACAATTCATTTCGCCATTTCGCGCAGTTCCCGTTTCAACAATTATTTTTAACTTCCTATCCGTTATTTCGTTGAGCACGTAACGAAAAGTGGAATACCGTTTATCTGTAGGGAAAATGCGATTCAGCAAAATTTCTTCACTATTTAGCATCTCATTCCTTGTAAACCATCACGACTTGATAGCCTGACATCGCAATCTTCCAGCCTCGTTCTAAGAGATATTCGATAACGAGCTTCCCTTTTCCTCCGCCAGGAAGATCGCAGTCATCGATCAGAACAACACTTTGCTCATTCAAATAGGGATAAGCCGCCATGATCTCTTTCAAATGATGTTGCTGCGAAGGGTCTGGATTGTTGAAGTCATAATCATAACTATCAAGATAAAGAAAATCGATCTGATTGCCGAAATTGTGAAGATAGGCGACCGAGTCGGAACAGACGAATTCGACATTGGACAAACCGCATCCGCAAGCCTGCTTGCTCTGTCTGAGCGCTTCAGGATCGATATCCACAGAATAGACATATCCGCCAAGTAATTTAGCCCAGTCGCTCCAAATGACTGTGGAACACCCGTCTCCTATGCAATTCTTATTCCCATTTCGCGCAGTGCCCGTCTCAACGATGATTTTAAAGTTTCTTTTGATGATCTGATTGAGGGCGTACTGAAAAGTGGGATGCCGCTTATCCTGGAGAGAAATCCGGTTGGACAAAATGCTTGCAGCTAAAATCTCAGGGGCAATATTTAGAGCAGGGGGCTGAAAATAGGGGGGGACAGCCTTTAAGGGAGCTGCCGAACCGATTATCAAGATGAAGAGACAAAATACAATTTTCATTATTAAGGTCCTTCTAGTATTTGGAGTTTTTGATAGTGCTGCATCAGGTCGCGGAATTGGGCTGCATCTTCAAACCGCATCTCTTTAGCAGCCCTGCGCATCTCAATTTCATACTCTTTGATCCTTTGGTCGATCTCATCGGCATCGATGTGCGCCGATGGAGCATTTTGACTTTCTTGGAGGGTTTCCACCACCTCTCCAAATGTCTCTGCAAGGTTCTGGATCAGCTCCCTTTTCACAGAGCGAGGGGTGATGTTATGCTCTTTATTATAGGCTTCTTGGACAGCGCGGCGCTCCTGCGTAATGGCGATTGTCTTGTTGATCGAATCGGTCATTTTGTCCGCATACATGATGACTCTGCCTTGGACATTGCGCGCAGCCCTTCCGCACGTTTGGACCAGGGAAGTCTCGCTGCGCAAAAACCCTTCCTTGTCGGCATCAAGGATGGCCACGAGGGCAACTTCGGGAATGTCAAGACCTTCCCGCAATAAGTTGATCCCGACCAGAACGTCAAAGAGCCCTTTGCGCAGATCATTGATGATCTGTACCCGCTCCAGGGTATCGATGTCCGAGTGGAGGTACTTGGCCTTGACGCCGATCTCCGTAAGATATTTGGTAAGGTCTTCAGAAAGTTTTTTGGTCAGCGTTGTCACGAGGACTCGGCGCCCAAGTTCCGTTTCCTGGCGGATCTGTTCCAAGCAATCATCGACTTGGCTCGAAGCGGGCTTAATCTCAATCTTTGGATCGAGAAGTCCTGTAGGACGGATGATCTGTTGGACGACATCGCCGCCGGCTTGCTCCACTTCCCAACGGCCAGGCGTTGCCGAGACAAAGATCACTTGGTTCATCCGCGCGTGGGTTTCTTCGAATTTCAACGGACGGTTGTCAAACGCAGACGGAAGGCGGAACCCGAACTGCACCAGGGATTCCTTGCGCGCTCTATCCCCGTTGTACATCGCGTGAAGCTGCGGCAGGGTTTGATGGGACTCGTCGATGAACAGGAGGAAGTCCTTAGGGAAGTAGTCGAGAAGGCAAGGGGGCGGCTGTCCTGCTAAACGCTGTGAAAAGTGGCGCGAGTAATTTTCCACGCCTTTGCAAAATCCGATCTCTTTGAGCATCTCGAGATCGTATTTGGTCCGCTGTTGGATCCGCTGCATTTCTACGAGAAGGTTCTCTTTTTCGAAGTAGGCAACTCTCTCTTTAAGCTCTTCTCTGATTGTTTGGATGGCGTTCAGCCGGACGCTTTCCGGGGTGACGTGGTGGGAGCCAGGATAGATAGCAACTTTATCGAGCCGCTTTCTTACTCTCCCGGTCAAGGGATCGATCTCACTGATCCGCTCGATCTCATCGCCAAAAAACTCGATCCGGTACGCTAAGTTTTCTTCATAGGCGGGCATGATCTCTAAGTTATCGCCGCGAGCGCGGAAGGTGGAACGGATTAAATCGTAATCATTGCGCTTGTAGTGCATCTCGACAAGATGGAGCAAAATATCATCGCGGCGGCACTTTTGATTGATCGTCAACGTCAGCAGCATTTGGCTATAGTATTCGGGAAGGCCCAAGCCGTAAATGCAGGAGACGGAAGCGACAATGATGACATCTTCCCTTTCAAGAAGGGAGCGGGTTGCGCTAAGCCGCATCCGATCGATCTGGTCGTTGATGGCAAGGTCTTTTTCGATATAGGTGTCGGTCCGCGCGATGTAAGCTTCCGGCTGGTAGTAGTCGTAGTAGGAGACAAAGTACTCAACGGCGTTTTCGGGGAAAAACGTTTTAAACTCTTGATAGAGCTGGGCTGCAAGGGTTTTATTGTGCGCAATGATCAATGTCGGCTTTTGGACTTTCTCGATGACATTGGCCATGGTAAACGTTTTGCCCGAACCGGTGACGCCAAGCAAAACCTGCGATTTTTTATTCGCGCGAAGCCCCGCGACAAGATTGTCGATCGCTTGCGGCTGATCGCCGCAGGGAAGAAATTCAGTCTTGAGCTGAAACACTACATTCCTCGGGGAAGGCTATGGGGATCTGGAACAAAATGGTATCCAAGCATCGAAGCTAGCTGAAGGATAAAAATGAACACGGCAACGACCAAAACTCCGATAAGGGTAGATTTCCCGCCGGGAACCTGATATCCGGAACTCGTCTGATTTCGATACCGTCCTATCCACACCATCAATACCGGAAGAATGCCGAACAGGACAACTGCGCAAATGCCGCCCGCGAAGTTCAAAGCTTTGAAAAAAAGCTGCGGGTAGATCAAAGAGAGGATGAGCGGCGGGGCGAGCGCAAGGATGCACAAACCGACGCTTTCCTGTTTCTTGTAATTGATCTTAAACCCATCCGCAAGGAAGTGGACGAGGCTTAAGGCCTGTGCAAGAAAGGAGGTGAGGATGGCAAAAAATGCCAATCCTTGGGAAAAAATGCTGATGGCAGGCGATCTGACAATTGCCGCTATCGCTTGAGATGCCTCTTGGTCATGCCTCAGGCTCGCAATCAATCCATTGGGACCCCATAAAGGAACAATGCCCAGAACCAGAATTTCCCAGATGAGGTAGATGACAAAGGCCATTAAACTGCCGCCGATAATCGTGATCCTGACCCTTTTCAAATCTCCATTCAAATAGGCGGTCAAACTAGGGATCATGTTATGAAATCCAAATGCGATCACAAGAAGGGGAAGGGCAGAAAATGCATATTTTGGCTCTGTGCGCAATAAAAGCCCGGGCCGCAAGAAATGGACCCCGACGATGATCAAAAGGATAAAGAAGCCTATCTTGCCGAACATCAGCCCCCGATTAACATGGTCGACCCGACGGGTTCCCAAATAAACGACCCAGCCAAAAAGAATGACAAAGAAAAGGCTGCCCACCCAAATCGGGAATTTTACCGAAAATGAGTTTTGGAACATCGTCGAGACAAGGCTTCCGCTGCCGGAAATGTAGGCGACGAGCAGGGCATAAAAGAGGAACAAATAGGTCACCCAACAGAGATTTTTTCCCCATTTACCGAGCGTATTGTCCGACATGGACAGGAGATTGACCTGTTTGGAAAACCATCCATTGACTTCGACAAGAAGAAGGGCTGTCGCCGTCATAAAGACCCAAGCGACGAAGAACATCAGAAGGGATGGGAAAAATCCTGCAAATCCGGTCACGATCGGAAGACCGAGCATCCCGGCGCCAATGCAGCTTCCCGCAATTAACAGCATTCCGCCGATGACGCTTCCCGATGCTTTAGCCATGGGAGCTCCTGGCTAGCCGCTTTTCAACGATTCGAATTTCCTGTCCGAGACGGCCAAGCTCATACCCCTCAAAATCAACAAACTTAAAGAACCTCTCAAACGCCGGGAATACCTTGATCACCTGCTTGGCGAGCTCTTGGGCCACAAAGCGGTAGTTTGGATGGCCTGCAGGAGATGAGCGGAGCTCGCAGAGCCATTGAAGCGATCGCAGGTTCACGTTGTAATACCAATGCACATTGTAGGCCATCGGAACGACGTATTGCGCCTCTTCGGGCAATTCCTCTGCAATTTGCTCGTAAACTTTTTTAGCTTCGTCCATTGCATCCCGATATTGCTTTTCCATTTCCGTTTCCAAGATCTCGTTAGGGATGAAATAACCGAAATCACAAGTAAGCATCTGCCTGTCTTGAGTGAGCATGCGATGGCGGTGCAGATCCCGGAAAATGCCGAAATCAGCCACGATCTCAAACGTGAAAAAGGCATTTTCAAGCGCGCGCGGCGACTTGTGCCTCCGGTTTTCACGATAATTGCAACCGGCATCCAAAATGCGATAGAGCTCTTCTTCAGGAAGGTTGCGGCAATACTCTTCCAATTCATGCAGGCCGGCGTCTGCATATTCAAATAATAGAGAGCCTGCGACCTTATAAGGACTGTCGAGATCATAAGAAATTAAGCGGACGCCTGCGCTAGACATCTTAGGCAACGATGAAGCATGGCGGTCGGCAAGCATCTTAAGATCGTTTTTCATCTGTTCATTATACTGGGAAAAAGAGCGCTGGTATTTGTGGGAAGGGTCTCCGCGTCGGATAAAGGAAGGGATCACCTTCGACAGCTCTTGGTAGGACTTTCGGCCGACGTCCTGCATTTCAGCGAGGTTGTGGCAGTTAAGTTTTTGAATCAGATTTTCAAAAAACCGTCCATTTCCATACATCCCCATATTGGTCAGCGCGCTTGAAGGAAGGAGGCCGCGGAGGCAGTCGAGCACTTTAGCGCGTAAAGCAGCGGTATAGGCAACCTTCGAAACGTCATGTTCCTTGGGGAACTTCTTTTCCATCAGTTCGGTCAACGGAGGGATCAAGGCGGAATAAGTCTCAAATAGCCGGTTGCATGTTTGGATATAGGTTTCCCGGAACGCCGATGTCATCAATATCGGTTCTCGGTAATAGAGATATTCTCCGTCAACTTTTTGGTCGAAATAGATGTAGCGGGTCGATTTTTCAAGAGGGGAGCCTCCAATCCTGCAATCTTCCACAATTTTCGCAGCGAGCATCGAAATATTCTCAATGGCCAAGTGAGCGCCGCCCAGTTCTCCAATC
>JAFEGV010000170.1 GCA_018239665.1 Verrucomicrobiota bacterium
CCTCCCGGAGATTATGTCGGAGGGGGCGAGATAGCCATCCGAGACAACTTCTCGATCATCTCTAAGAAGTTCAACTACCTTGATGAAGGGGAATCGATCCAGATGGGCTTTATTGACGTTTTAATGCCGTCAACAGACAAAGGAGCTATCTCCCTTAACGTCTACCTCAATTACAACGACAGCAACCCGATAAACACCCTTCCTGAGAATTTAAATAAGCCTCTCAACACCCCCGACACCTTCTTCAACTCGGTGGTGCCCACAAGCGCATCAGAGAACATCAAGGGAACGAAATATTGGCAGAGGGTCTATTGCCCGACCAGAGGGAACTTCCTGACGCTTGAATGGACGCTTTCCAATTCCCAAATGAACGGGGTAGAGCAGGAAGATGATGTCCAGATAGACGCGCAGGTGCTTTGGATCAGAAAGGCCGGAAGAATGACAAACATATAGGTAAAAAATGAGCGTATACACACGAAACCAACCAGTGGGAACCGACCCTTTAGACATCTCCCAGCCGTTCCTCACCAATAATACCAACGCGGCAGATGACGCTTTCGGAACGGATCACTATAAATTCTCTGACACTACATCGAGCAGGGGCTTTCACAATCAGGTGACGACACCCAACTTTCTGGCAAGTCCGTCAGTCCTCCCAAACGTCAAACCTACTACTACAACTAATCCGATTTTCTATGGATTTGGTCAATTAGATGGAGCTGGCATTGCTACAACAGCCTTAGGGGTACTTCAATATTCCAGAGGTATTAACAATGCTGTTCCAACTCCTTTGACAAGCATACAGTCTGCAGCAGGATTTTTTAATATAGCCAACAACACTTCCACGCCGATATTAGATTTTAAAGGGATAACAAACGCAATTGCAGAGATGACTATTGTTTCGAAGCAGGTTACAAGCACATTTTATGCAGTTCAAAAGACAATTAAAGTATTTTTTCAAAACCCTTCTAGCTTGGGACCTAATAGTTTTTTTTCGTTTGATCCAACAGCGCAAGGCCCAACAGGAGTATTTTTGTCACAAGTTGGAGCAACTACGGTGCTTCAATTAACAAATAATTTTGGTTCGGCTTTAGATTTATGCTGGGTACTTAGATTTTACAGGATTGAATAATGGGAATAGACCCTAACAACTCACAGCAGTTTGAATCCTACGTTCCCGTCTACGATGCTGTCCCAGAGACATGGGAAGAGGGCAGGGAGTTCTTAGTTGAACAGCTTAAGAAGATATCAAACGCTGTCAACGTGAGGGAGATCGGCTGGTTCCTCGATGAGGAGCTTTTGTCGGGAAAGCAGCTATTTCCCGGTACGAGCTCTGCAAATGATCAGCAATTCAGATCGATCCTGAGAATGGTAGTTAATACTGGGCCTCTCATTGCAGGTTTGAACCCGGGAATTAATCATAACATTTTATTTGACGTTAACTTTACACTGATATCTTTATGGGTATGCGGAACAAACAGCGCCACTTTTAAGGCGCTAACAATCACAGGCAACGATGTCGTAATGAATGCCACGCAGCTAGTGATTACATCGCCGATGGCATTTAACAGGTCGATTGCCGTGATAGAATACACGCAGGAGCAATGATATGGGATTATTTGACTTAAGTCCTCTCACTAAGAAAGGAAGAACCGGGATAAAGAACTTCTTTATGGGAACGCCGGGAAAGATGGAAGAGCTGTCTACCCTTACTCCTGACCAACAGGCAATTGCTCAAGGTCTCTACGGTGCAGTTCAAGGCCCGGGAGCTGGGGGTGCTTTTGGAACGGCAGCGGACTATTACCGCGGCCTTTTGTCTGATGACAACTCCACATTCAATGCTTTTGCAGCTCCGGAGCAAAGAAGGTTCAACGAGCAGATCATACCAGACTTGGCCGAGCAGTTCGCAGGGATGGGGTCAGGAGGGCTTTCAAGCTCCGGATTCCGTAACGCAGCCGTCAGCGCAGGTACAGACCTTGCCGA
>JAFEGV010000171.1 GCA_018239665.1 Verrucomicrobiota bacterium
CTTTTCACAGCCTTTACCTTTCAGGTCATCATCCCGACGCTGATGACTTATATGAACAGGGACACGAAGAAAGTGCGCATGACGATCATATTGGGAACGAGCATCCCCTTGGTTGTTTATCTTGTTTGGGAACTCCTGATCCTCGGGATCATTCCTGCAGAAGGGCCGAATGGTTTGATTATGGCGGCTCAAAATGGGTGGAATGCAGTCAGGCCTTTAAAAGAGCTTGTGGGAAGCCCTATTGTCTTTGGAATCGGGAAAGCCTTTGCATTCTTTACGATGACGACATCTTACATCGCTTTGGCCTTGGCCTATCTCGACTTCTTGGCCGACGGCTTGAAAGTTCAGAAAAAGGGATTAAAAAAAGTCTTTCTCTGCTTGGCGGTTTTTGTTCCTCCGACTTTGGTCGCATTGACCTATCCTCACATCTTCATCACAGCCCTGAGCTATGCAGGTGGATTTAGCTGCGCGATCCTGTTCGGCCTCTTCCCCCCATTGATGGTATGGGTTGGCCGCTACATTAAAAAGTATGATCGCAATCCTCAGCTGCCGGGAGGAAAACCTTTCTTGTTCTTCTTGATGTTCTTCGTCCTTGTTGAACTGGGGATTGAAATCGTGCAGGAATTTGCAAAATAGGAAATGATTTGTATGGAAGTCGTCGAGCTTACTCTTCCAGGATTAAAGCTGGTCCGCCCTAAAGTCTTTTCAGACGCAAGGGGCTTTTTTCGGGAGACCTATCGACGCCCTCTCTATGAAATGGCAGGGATCGATTGCACGTTTGTGCAGGACAATCACTCCTATTCAAAAAAAGGAACGATCCGGGGAATGCACTTTCAGCGCAGCCCCGGGCAGGACAAGCTGATCAGCGTTGTTTCAGGGACCATTTTTGACGTTGCTGTCGATATCCGTCCGGAAAGTCCAACATTCGGAAAATGGGAAGGCGTTTTTCTTGATGGGACAAAAGGGGAGCAGCTGTTTATTCCCCGTGGGTTTGCCCATGGGTTCTGCGTAGTGAGCGATGAGGTCCATCTGCTCTATAAAGTCAGCACCTTGTACGATCCTAAAGAAGAGATGGCGTTTGCTTATGATGATTCCGACGTGAACATCGACTGGCCCGTCTCTCAGCCGATCGTTTCTGAACGGGATCGAAGCAGCCCAAAATTCAAAGAGCTTTTCCAATGAAACTGTGGATAACGGGCGGGCAGGGGATGCTCGGAAAATCCTTGCAGAAACTTTGCGAGCAGAAAGGCATCGCTTGCATCGCTTCGTCGCGGAACGAGGCGGATCTTACCGATCCTTCTGCACTCTTGAAGTTCGCGCAGGGCATCTCTCCGACGCATATCATTAATTGCGCAGCCTACACGGATGTCGACGGCGCTGAGAAAAATGAGGAAAAAGCGTTTGCCGTTAATGCTGAAGGCGCACGGAACCTTGCTTTGGCCGCATTAAAAACCGGCGCTAAGTTCATCCATATCTCGACCGATTATGTGTTTGACGGCCTCTCGACAAAGCCCTATCGGGAAGACGATGTATGCGGACCGATCAACGTTTATGGCAACAGCAAAAGGGAAGCGGAAAAACTTGTCTTAGAGACGTTTCCCAAAGCATGCATTATCCGGACCTCATGGCTGTTCGGCGCCCAAGGAAAGAACTTTATCTCGTCGGTCCTTCACTGGCTCCAAGAAAAAGAGCGCATTCAAGTCGTTGCCGATCAGTGCGGCCGCCCGACATATGTGTATGATTTAGCGCAGGCGGTATTAGACTTGCTCGGTGCGGAGGGGATTGTCCATTTTGCCAACGCAGGCGCAGTCTCTCGCTTTCAGTTGGCCCTTGACGTTAAGGAAGAAATGCTAAAACTAGGGAAACATGTTAAATGCGCGCAGATCGAGCCTGTTGCCAGCCAGCAGTTCCCGACACCGGCAAAACGCCCTTCCTATTCGGTCTT
>JAFEGV010000172.1 GCA_018239665.1 Verrucomicrobiota bacterium
ACGCACTTGGGAAAAATGCGCTATTTCGCGCATTGGCTCCCCGAAGAGATCGATGCCATGCTGTCCCCCTTCTTCACTCTTCTTGAGGAACATAAGATCCATCAGAAGAAAATGGACCGGTACTTTATTCTTAGGGCCTACAAATTAAAGAACCAAGAGCATTGATGTGAACAGCGCAATTTTCTATCTCCAACTGCTCGTCGTCGTTTCTCCCGACTGGGACTCTCAACTAGGCTCCCTTTATCTTTTCGAAAGAGAGACCGCTCAGCTCGATTGGAAACTTGTCAGGGATCCGATCCCTGTCACCTTGGGCAAAAATGGAATGGCCTGGGGAAAAGGACTGCATCCCCTTCCTCTAAATTCAAAGTTGCCTAAGCACGAAGGCGATGGCAGATCTCCGGCCGGCATTTTTTCGATCGACACAGCTTTTGGCGATTCTCAGCATCAGTCTTGCGCCAAGAAGATCCCCTTTCTGCTGATCACTGAAGATTTGGAATGCATCGACGATCCCAACTCGAAGTATTATAACCGATTCGTCCAAGCAGCATCAGTTGATCAACCCGACTGGAACAGCTCTGAAAAAATGGAGGAGATCGGCCCGCTATACGCCCTTGGATTTGTCGTCGAGCATAACCATGACCCGATCGTACCCGGGGATGGATCGGCCATTTTCTTCCATATCTGGAGAACCCCGGAGCAAGGTTCGGCCGGTTGCACAACCATGTCAGAGGCCGACCTAAAGGCCCTCGTAAAATGGCTGGATGCCGCCTGCCAGCCTCGTCTTGTCCAACTGCCCCTAGCGGAGTATGAACAGAGGACCGTGGAGTGGGGGTTGCCCTATTTAGGAGCAAGCCTGGCCAATTGAACCGATCAAGCGGTTCATTTAGCCTTCTTTTTTAAAAAAATTAATATATATTTTGACCGTTCTGATGTAGGTGGATAATCTACGAAATTAGCCACGATTCCTAGCTTCAAAAATGTAAATTATTTTTTAAGCCCTGCTAAGTTAAGGAACAATTAAGGTTTGGTGAAACACTAATTAATTTTCGCAAAATCAATTTTTTATTAAGTAATTAAAATAAATTTAATTTCAAATTGAATTGATGAATTCCAAGTTAAATGTTATAATATATTCAAATTATCGAATGGAAATCCATTTAAATAATAATCAAAAATTTAACACCCCCAGGAGGGAATCATGACAGTTATAGGCCTCAACAAAATCTATAGGGAAGAAAAAATCAAAGTCGAAGCCTTTGAATCGGGCGAAAATCCTTTAAACGCACACCTCATTTCTGAAGTAAAAGGAAAGCTAGAAAGCACATTGGGGAAAATGCAACAATTAATCAAACGGGACGTCCAAGCTCCTATGGCCTTGGCCATAGCCCTTAAAAACATTCCACTGCTGATCGGCCGCTGCGATGTTTTGCTATCATCTCTTCCATCAGATATTCCTTCAGATCATGGAACATCTTCTAGCGAGCCGGTAGCCGATTCAAGCACCCCTGCTCCATCTGAATTCTCTTCTGCAGACTACACCCGGTCTAAAGTGCACGCAAAAGCTTCGCAAAAGTTAGGAAATGGCCCAAGAGCGAGAATAAATAAGTTCGACTCAGTCGCACGTCATCAACAAGAATTCAATGGTCGGAATGGAGCAGCCCTTCAACTCAAACAGAAAAGCGCTCCCGTTATAGCTAGCTCGTCGATTGAAGTCTCTTCTGAGCCAATCGCCCTTCCAACACTCATCACCATCCAATACCCAGCTCGCCTCGGCGAACACCTCTACATCCGCGGCGAAGGCTCTGGATTCACATGGGGACAAAAAGTTCCTTTGATCAGCGTCGATGCGAACACTTGGCAATTAAGACAGCCGATGCAAGGCGACTTTAAGTTTAAAATCCTGCTCAACAACGAAGAATGGGAAACAGGCAAC
>JAFEGV010000173.1 GCA_018239665.1 Verrucomicrobiota bacterium
CATGCGGAGTGGATCGATGAAAATGAAGATTCGATGGATGGTTTTTTTGATGCATTGGGATTGGAGGGGAAGCCCTATCTGTTGCAGGTAGGCCGGATGGAAACGAGAAAAAACCAATTGGCCACTTTGTTGGCAACGCGCGATCTGGACATGCCGCTTGTTTTGATCGCCGTAGAAAGCCATCAAGGATGGTATGAGAAATTATGCGTTGAGACGGCTGTTCATTTCCGAAAAGCTCCTACGCTGATCATTTCGCAAAATCTGCCGGCATTTGAAAGCGGCGCCATGAAAGTGGTCCCGATGCCGGATGGGAAGATCATGCCTAGAGCGTTTATGAAAAGAGCGTTTGAAAAGGCGCGGCTTTATGTCCATCCTGCCTTTTGCGAGCTGCCGGGTTTTGTTTTCTTTGAGGCGATCAAGAACGGCGTTCCGATCGTTGCTTCAGAGTGGTGTACCATCCAAGACTATTTGGTCAATTCCGGTCCCGACAATATCCGGTATGTCCTTCCTTTCCACATTGCAGACCTGGAAAGCAAGGTGAAGCAGTTTTTGTCAGCCGAGCCAAAGAAGGTATTTGTCTCAGAGCCTTGCTTAAAGCGCTCTACTTTAGAGTATGCGCAAGAGATTGTGAATCTCATGGAGCTTGCGCTGGCGTGATCTGCTGCTCGGCAGGAATATGCGCGGTGGCGCCGTGCTTGGCGCAGATCTCTCTCCATTTTTTTACGATTTCTGCAGCGAGGGGAGTAGCTTCCTTACCGCCCGATTCGCTAAACCGCAAATAGACCGCAATCGCCAGTTCCGGCTCCATCGACTCAATTTTGGACGAGGATGAAGTGGGGGTCATTGAGAGGCCGCCGAACCAAATGTGGTTGTGGATTTGCGCATCAGTTTCAGCATCGATGGTGTGTTTGTAGAGAATTTCCGCAGTTCCCGTTTTACCGATCAGTTGGTCTTTGATCTCGTAAAAGTTTTTTCTCATTGTCGGATTCCGGTTCAAGAAGCGAATGATATTGGGGCGCGCCGTGCCTCGGGGGCCGTTGATGACCTTGTGCATCCCTTCGATCAGAGGGTCATAGATTTCTTTTGGGAAAAAAAGCGAGCGCTTGATCTCCGGGGAAGAATACCAAACTTGGGGACGCCCTCTTTCCGATTGCGTTGCGGTAAACAACGGAAAGTCGATCCCGATCAGGTTTAACGAATCTTGGAATGGGAAAACCGCTGCGTCAAAGGGATCTCGATACTCATAGCAAGGTTCATTGCCGGCGATGATTTGGACAATTTTAGGGGCGAGGACATGTCCTTTATTGCCGATCGCTGCAAGCATGACCGCCGTTTGCAAAGGTGTCACGACAAGGGAGTGCTGGCCGATGGCAAAGGAATAAAGTCCTGTGCGGTTATGGGAAATATCATCGGGAAGGGCTCCTGCGATCTCTCCAGGCAGTTCGATCCCTGACCGCTCGCCGAAGCCAAACGCCCGGGATACCTCGATGAGGTTCCAGGGGTTTTCGATATGGTCGATGGCAAGGATCGAGAAATAGATGTTGCTGGATTGCTCAAGAGCGCCGATGAGATCGACCTTTCCGATGTTGGGATGGCTTCGCGGCAATCTTCCGCCTTTATAGAGACGTTGGATCGGAGTCCCATCAAGGGTGTAGCCGAGAACTTGGGCGTTGCTGCCGGGTTTTGCAGTCCATTGAATTTTGTCGATAAGAGTGAGGGGATTGACATCATGGAGGGGGCGGTGCAGCTTTTCCAGCTGTTGATATTTTTCCAGAAGTCCCTGATATCCAACGACGACCTTAAAGACGGATCCTAATGGCGTTGACTGGCGAAAGGCTTGAGATCTTCCATACCCATATCCGGAAAGAGGGTAAAAGGCGCCCGCTAAATGCTTCTCCAGCTGGCTCCCCTTAGT
>JAFEGV010000174.1 GCA_018239665.1 Verrucomicrobiota bacterium
CCCCCAGTTTCAGGCTCAATCGATCGTATCCGAGCATGAGCATGGGTACTACATGAGCTATCGACCGGAGCATGAGAGCCCGGTAGCCACTATCTTGGAAATGGCCGATAAGAGGATGCAGGAGGAGATTTTGGAAGTGTCCAAAGAGTTCTATGACAGGCTGATGTCCGACTCCCCTCCTGAGCCGGGAGAAAGGGATATCATCCAGCGCTCTGATCGTGAGTGGCTGTTGCTTGAGGAGGAGCTGGCCGGTCTATTAAGGACCGAGGAAGAGGTAGAGGAAAGGAAGGAGTTAGTTAAGAAAAAGCTAATTGCTTTGACGGAAGGTAAGCCAACGCGGGGATACCGACTTAAACTGACTCCTATCAGCCGTAAAGGGAACGTAGACTACTCTTCTATCCCTGAGATCAAAGGAGTCAACCTTGAGTCTTATAGAAAGCCAGGGAGCGTTTCATGGAGGATTGATCAGGTATGAGTAAATATATATATTCTAATGGTAAAAGATATAAAACTTATCATCACATAAAAGAAGAAATTTTTGAACATGTTGACATGATGATAAATTGTCATAGAAAAAGAAGATTGCTATTTTTAAGATTTTACTTACTTGGTAAAGATTTAAACCCAGTTAAAGTAAAATACGATCAATTAAGAAAAGATTCACATACAAGCAACTCGCCGATAAAGTTATTTCTTGATCAATTTAAATATTTTTTTACAGTTATTGACGCACATGGAAAATTTTTAGTTTTTCAGTGTAAAAAGGAATTTGTTGAAACAATGGACTTAATGTTAGAAAAAGAGTTTGATTATGGAGATATTTTTAGAGAAAAAATTATCTCTGTGAAAGGTCAACAAAAATGGCTTAAAGGAATCGAGTTGGTTGATCTTAAAGTTGAACAGGAATAGGATTTCTGAATCTTATAAAAAAAAAGCGGGTCTTGGATACTACCCCCAAGACCCTAACCACAAATTTAGCTAACCCCAGAGACCCATTCAAAACCTCACAAAGCAAGCTAAACAGTAAAACCTTAGAAAGTGAATCTAAGATTCAATAAAGCGACGAAAGTCTACTGTTTAGTGTGAATTAAAAGGTAGTAAAATACAAGCTTTATAGGTTTTGAGGGTTCTCTAAACAGGAGAATACCATGAAAAAATACAGCGCCGAAACACACAACATCCTCGGTCAGATACTCGATCTCTCCCCCAAACAAAAGCAGATCGCCATAAAATTTTTCATGTGGCGCACAAAACAGAAAAGTATTTATCCGTCTCATAAGTATATTGCTAAGGGCATATGCAGTGAGGATACTGTAATAAGATTTTTGAAACAAAATTCTAACTTGATACTTTCTCGTCGCCAAAGAGGAAGGACGTCAAATATTTACATAGTTCAGGAAAGATTCTTTCGGGCGATGGAAATTTTAGACCGCGCCTGTGTGTTAAATAAAGGTTTGAAAGCTCAAAAAAGATGGCTTATGAACCTGCAAAGGCGTGAACTCGATTCTGTCTATGAGATGGACGCTTTTTGCGACCCATCAGGTCCGAATTTGCGACACTATTCTGTATTTGATCCTAATACCTTCTTAAGAAGTAGTTCTACGCAATCCGGAGTAACCGCTCAACGCGGACTTTTTCTCAAAACCTCGGAGCTTCTGAAAAGCATAGATGCGCCTGAGGGAGCTATCAGGTTTATCCAGCATGACATCGCCATGACGCTCAAAGCCCTCAAGGCTAACGTCACTTGGTATGAATCTCAGCATGAGATCAAAAACCGGGAAGCCTTTACAATCTCTGCCTATCAACATGTGAAGGCCAGAGACACCTTTACCAGACTCAGGAGCCAAAGGAGGGAAGGTCGGCAGATCAAACCCTCTTACAGGTATTAGACTGGTAGAACTTCCAAA
>JAFEGV010000175.1 GCA_018239665.1 Verrucomicrobiota bacterium
GTGGGGATATCTAAAAATCCCCCTTTGCCACGGATATCATCTCGCCAAGCGTTGACAGCGTTGGGATCTCCAATGGCTGCCCACCTGATCCTCTGAGGAAAGCTATTGGAATTGGCAAGGTTTGGGCCTTCAAGTGTGTTGAAAGCAACAAGCCTTCCACGGAAAGGAAGGAGAGCTTGGCATTGAGTGAGGAGGTTGCCTGCTGCGTCGATTTGCGGGGCGAAGTTAGTCCATGTGGTTCCATCCGTATATCGGATGGGGTCTCCTGCCGTTCCTGAAAAATTGGTCACCCAAAAAAGCTTCAAGTTGGCTGCCGATACCCAATAGTTCGTTGAAAAAAAGAAATCGGAGTCCGATCCCGACCATGTAGTGCCGGGGATAAATTCAATCCATTTACCAAGTGAGAAGATATAAGCGTACTTGGTGTCAAAGGCCACTGTCTGTTCGTTGTTTGTCGAGTTGAGCTCGCGTGTCAAAAGACCCATGACAGGAAGGGATGGGAAGTATGCGAAGGTGATTGTGACAGGTGTACCGGCTGCGACAGTGGTTGTAAGTGTGACGCTCCCGGTGATGTAGTTGATAGTTCCGCTATTGTTCGGAGTAATGCTTGTAAGAGTTCCATTCCCTTGGTCTGTGAAGGTAACTCCCCCCATCTTGATTATAACGCTTCCCGGCTCGATCTCTGCATTGGTCTCGGGAACAATAGGAACGGTAAGTTGGGCGTAGATAATGAATGTCCAGGGAGATGCACCGCTGGTTCCTGCTGCGCTATCGGTAAAGGCGCGTCTGAGCCTTCCTAGAATCTGAGTTCCCTGCTTGCGCTTGATCCTCTCACGCCAGACAAACGCGTTTTCTAAAACAGGGTACGCATCGTTTGGCAAAATAAACTCTTCTCTACTCTGGACTAATCCTGTGGCCATGCCATCAATACGGATAGGACTATACCCCGACATAATCTTCCTTCCAGGTTTTTCCATGTTTAATGGAATATATAGCGTTAGGAGACACGTCATAACTTTCAGCTATTTCAGCTATTCTTTCTCCTTTAGAAATTCTTTTTCGAATTTCAGGAAGATGATGCTCTAATTTAGAAGAAGGAGATTTTCCACCTTTAGTCAATCTAAAAGTCAAACCATCTAAATATAATCTATCTTTATTTAATGCATCTCTAACATTATCTTTAGGAGTTCCTAGGAAAAGATGTTCTGGATTAACACAAGATGGATTGTCACATTTATGACAAACAAAGATTCCTCTATCAATTTGTCCTTTGAAGCATAAATAACTCATACGATGAGCAGCCATGCATTTCATTCGGTTTCCTAATTTTTGTGTTCTGTTATCCAGATCTTTAACCAATCCATAACCAAATTTATTTTTTCCTTTTTTCCATTCCCAACAACCGCTTTCTTTTTTCTCGATATTTCCTAAAATATTACATTTATTTGAACAAAATACTCTATTTCCCCAACATACTTCTCTACAATGAAGGCAGAGTTTAGATGTTTTTATTCTATATTGTTGGTTTCTCCATTTAAGCCATTCCTCTCGTGATGAAAATCCTCTTCTTGTCCACCAATCTTCTTTCCAAATGCGCATAAAGCCTCCTTGTTGAAGAGGTATTATACACTGTAAACAGGTTTTGTTCATTTGAATATTCACTACCATCCTAATAAAATCCCTGCATCCAGCCGTTATTCCAGCCGAGATTCTGCTGCGTTCCGCTATAGATCGTGTTATTCCTGCTATTTATCTCCTCGACCCCTTGGCGCTCAAGCACCATCGCTTCCTGCCTCTTGAACCCTTCCATCAGGTTGGCAACGCCCTGCATGTCTTGGCGCTGTCTCAAAATTTCTATTGACGTTCCGTATGCGATATACTGAACCC
>JAFEGV010000176.1 GCA_018239665.1 Verrucomicrobiota bacterium
GTTGTTTGTGGGTGGCTACGAATACACGAGAAGGTCCGGTGGACCTTCGTAGTGCGGAGTAGGTGAAGTGTCCTTGGACACGAACTGGGCAGTGCGGAGCAGGTGAAGTGTCCTTGGGCACGAACTGGGCAGTGCGGAGTAGGTGAAGTGCCCATGGACACGAACTGGGTAGCCGCCGAGAACAATTTGACGAGGTCCCTTATAGCGCTAACTAATCGTTACCCACAATTTCCGTTTCTAAAGAGAGGCGAGGCAAAGTCACAGCCCCTATTAGAAATGGAGGATGCGATTGATGATCAGGACCATAGCGGGACGGATGAGGAAAACGGGCAAAAGAGTTTTACAATTCCCTCTTAAACAAGATGCCGCGCAACAAAACTCTCTGCCGCAGCCAGGTGCTCAGGCAGATCGATGCCGAAGACCTCATGCTGGGTCTCATGGACGCGGATCTTCATGTTGTTGTAGAGAAAACGGAGCTGCTCGAGCTGCTCGGCAAGTTCGATCTCGCAAGGTTTTAATTGAGAGATCTTCTGAAGCGCTTCCCGTGTATAGGCATACATGCCGATATGTTTGAAAAAGAGCTTATGCTCTCCGGGAGAAGCGTCGCGGTAATAGGGAATCATGCTGCGGGAGAAGTAGAGGGCAAATCCCTTGTGGTCGCAGACAACTTTGGCGACATGAGGGCTGTGAGCCATTTCCATTTTCTCGATCTTTTTCTTGAGCGTCCAGACGTCGCTCCCATCGGATTCGCATGTTTGGAGCAGATCTTGGATCATCTCTTGATTGATAAAAGGCTCATCGCCTTGCCAATTCACCCATATGTCGGCATCGACAAGATTGCGCTGCATCAGTTCGACAAGCCGATCTGTTCCTGATGGGCATTCCTCGGACGTCATGAAATGCTTTCCGTGAAATCGGTCGATGAGCTTCGCCGTTTCATCCGCATCGACGGCGAAAACGACTTCATCGAAAAGAGGGACTGCCGTTGCTTTTTCCCAGACCCATTGCAAAAGAGGTTTTTTATTGAGCATGCTGAGCATTTTTCTAGGGAAACGGGTCGATTTGAGACGCGCAGGGATCACGCAGGCAATTCTTTTAGAGCCGATCATACGGTATGCAGCCTTGTTGGATTTTCTAGGTACCAGGCAATTGTTTTGCGAATGCCGCTGGAAAAGTCGTGCAGCGGTTTCCAGCCGATCTCTTTTTGGATCTTTGAACAATCGATCGCATAGCGAAGGTCATGGCCGGGCCTGTCCGGGACAAATTGGATCAGATTATGAAACTTCTTTGCATCGACTTGCCGAATTTTTGCAAATTCGTCGATAATCGTATGGACGAGGTCGATGTTCCTCTTCTCGCATCTGCCGCCAATTCCGTAAGTCTGTCCCCTTTCTCTTTTTTCGAGGATCATCCACACAGCCTCAGAGTGGTCGTCGACAAAGATCCAATCGCGGACGTTTTCCCCTTTTCCATAAACGGGAAGGGGCTTTTCGTGATGGCAGGAAGAGATCATCAAAGGGATGAACTTTTCAACATATTGACCCGGTCCGTAATTATTCGTGCAATGGGACAGAGTTGTCGACAGGCCGTAAGTGTGTTCATAGGCGCGGACAAAGTGATCGGAGGCTGCCTTGGAAGCTGAATAGGGGGAGTTAGGACGATAGGGCGATTGTTCGGTAAAGCTCCCCTCCGGTCCAAGGGAACCAAAGACTTCATCCGTTGAAATATGATGGAAATGGATGTGGGGATGGCGCCGGACGACTTCAAGCAGGGCGATCGTTCCTCCCACATTAGTCTCATAAAAGGCGCGAGGCCCCAGAATGCTCCGATCGACATGGCTCTCAGCGGCAAAATGGACGATTGC
>JAFEGV010000177.1 GCA_018239665.1 Verrucomicrobiota bacterium
TCAAACAAAACAAGTCGACGCCCTTCTTGAAAGAATTTTATCGCACACTGAATGGGATTCTCCAGGAAAAGATGTTGTAGTCCAATTATTGATGGAACTTGCAGACACGCCTTCCATGTTGGAATCACGCCTTCAAAACAACCAAAAAATCCTCTGCTGCGTGAATTTGTTCCGCCACATCGCTGCAGACCATATGATCAAGAATAGGGATACCTTTGAGCCATTTTTAGAGAAGCCTTTCGATCATTATATCAGAGACAACGTCTTGAAAATGGGTGAAAATGCTGAGTATTGCGCGATCATCGCATTATGTAAAGAACTCGATTTCCCCGTCATCATTCATGATATTGGCGTTGACACGAACGATAAAGGAACCCATTTAGGCCATGAGCAGCAAGCGCCGCTTGGGACCCTTTGCCGCAATGGAGAACACTACTTTGTCTTCTATCCCGAGAATAATGTTCCTTCTTCCTCGCGCTCTCCCGTCATAGCCCGCTCTTCGGTCCAATCTTCAAGCATGCCAAGTTCTTCCATAGCGCCAACAAGCAGCTTGCTCTTCCAATGTACTCCACCCCCTGGGGTCACGCTCGAAATGCGAGGCAAAGGCCCAGGAATGCATGACTGGAGCGTAGGCGTTCCTCTTAATAACTTCGGATCCGATGTTTGGTCATGGACTTGCGACCAGGCGTTCGAACCTTTTGTTTACAAAATCGTCGGCAAGACAAAAACCGGCGAACTTCTTTGGGAATCGGGAGATGACCGGATCATGAAGGCCGGCAGTATGGATGTCATTCAGCCAAGACTGGCCCCCGTAACAACAGGTCCTAAGGCGCAGGTGACAGTCCAGTTTACGCCTCCGCCGGGCATTACCCTTGAGCTGCGCGGCAAAGGACCCGGAATGGGCGAATGGAGCGTAGGCATCCCTCTTAAGCAGGTCGAAGGAAATATCTGGTCATGGACATACGACCAGACTTTTGAGCCGTTTGCCTACAAAATCGTTGGCAAAACATTGAAAGGGGATCTGGTATGGGAATCAGGTCCAGACAGGATCATGAAAGTGGGCGATTCAGAGGCTATTGCCCCCAATCTCGACCTATCTTCTGTCCCTTCCACACAGCTCACGATCCTTTCTCCGTCTAAGCCAGGCATTACCCTTGAGCTGCGCGGCAGAGGACCTGGAATGGGCGAATGGAGCAACGGCATCCCTCTCAAACATATTGAAGGAGATGCTTGGTCGTTTGAAATGACCGAAGCATTTGAGCCGTTTGAATACAAGATCGTGGGCAAACGAGAGAATGGAGAGCTTGTCTGGGAATCGGGAGATAACCGGATCATGAAGGCCGGACAATCGGATCTGGTCCAGCCTCGTCTATAGTCTCCAATCGATAGGGGCTTTTCCCCATTTTTCTAAGAGCTTATTGACCTTAGAAAAGTGGCGGCATCCAAAAAAGCCGCTATGCGCAGAATAAGGCGATGGGTGCGCAGCCGTTAGGACTGCGTGCCCTTTTTTTTCGTGCTGCAAAATGTGCTCGCATTTCTCCTGGGCCGACTTTCCCCATAAAACAAATACTACAGGATCTTCGCGCTGGACCAGCTTGCTTATAACAGCGTCCGTAAAGCGCTCCCATCCTTTTCCATAGTGGGAACGGGGCTCTCCCGCCCGCACGGTCAACGTCGCATTTAAAAGAAGGACTCCCTGCTTTGCCCATTTAGAAAGGCATCCATCTTGAGAAATGGGAATTTTCAGGTCTTCCTGCAGTTCGGCGAAGACGTTTTTGAGCGATGGGGGGCAGCGGACGCCGCAAGGAACGCTGAAGCTCAATCCATGGGCCTGTCCGACTCCATGGTAGGGGTCTTGGCCCAT
>JAFEGV010000178.1 GCA_018239665.1 Verrucomicrobiota bacterium
GAACTTCCCCTTTCCGCGATGTATTCTTTAACCGGAGGGATGGAGCAGATCGTCAAGACGTTGGCCCACAAGGTGCCTGCAGAAATTCGGTATCGCTCAGAAGTGACGTCGATCAGAGATTTAGGGGAAGAAGTTGAAGTGACTGCGAGCGACCAAGTTTACAAAGCGGATGCTCTCTTTTGCGCCCTTCCCGTTGCTCAAACAGGCTATCTTTTAAGGCCTCTTGCTCCCGAGTACGCTGAACAGTTATCTAAGATAAAATCTTGCAGCGTGACGGTCATCAATGTCGGCTACACGCAGAACGTGCTCCCGGTCGAAGGTTTCGGCTACCTCACTTCCACGTATTCGAAAGAGGACATCCTCGGAGTTGTTTTCGACTCTTCCGTATTTCCCCAGCATAACGAACGTCCTTTTGAAACGCGGCTTACCATCAAATTAGAAGATCGGGGCCTTTCAAGAGATTCGATGATCGAAATTGCCCTTCAGGGGATAAAACGGCATTTGGGTATCACGAAATTGCCCGATGCGATTTCTTATAAGCTGGCGATCAATGCAATCCCGCAATATGGAGTTGGCCATTTAGACGTGATGGCCAAATTAGAAAAAGATCTCAAGACGAAATTCCCTCGGTTCCGTTTTGTCGGCAATTACTTGACCGGAGTTTCCGTTGACCAGTGCATTGCGCGGTCTAAGGATGTTGCGCAGCAATGGTCGGCACAGCATCTTTAACGCCGATCTGCAGCGCTTGATAGAGGCGGTTCAAGTCGTCCGGCGTGTGCAGAATATTCACGGTGATGCGAAGCTTATAGCAGTCTGCGCCGGAAGCGCGCTCGGAAAGGATGTCGCATAGGATCTCCCGTTCAGTCAGGCTTTGCCAGAGCGAGGCCGCTTCTTCTTCCTCTTGATAGTTCAGGGTGATCACATGTCCATGGGAGCGATGGACGGGAAAGCCCAGTTTGTTCAACTGCAGCAGCAGCCAATGGCACCGGTGCTCCAGTTGCCGCCTTTCGCCTTCCATCTGAGGGATCCATTCTAGTGCCGCATCGATTGTTCCCAATGTCGGGATCGAAACAGGATGTTCTTGCCAAAAGGGGTATGCGGACATCAGATAATCGCCTAATTGTTTGTTGCAGGCGATAAACGCAGCCGGGATGCCGCAGGGCTCGACGAGGCTTGCAACGATGCAGTCGATCCCGCTGCGCTGGGCGGCAAGTCCAAGTCCTTCGTCGCCTTTCATTCCAAAGCTTAGCGAGTCATCGACGATGAGAAGGGATTGGGTCTCTTGGGCAAGGAGGATGATCTCTTCCAACGCGGCTGTATCTCCGCTCATTGCAAATAACGACTCGGTGAAGATCACTTTGGAAAATGGCTGCAGGTGCGCTGTTGTCTTTAGCAATTCTTCCAAGTGGACGGGATCGTTGTGCTTATAGCGGACCACTTGGGTCTTTTTAGAATCGATGATCTCTAAAAGAAGGGGATGGCATCCTTCATCGACAAACACGAGGGAGTTCGGCTGGGTCAGGCGAGAGATAAGGACCGTCAGCGCGGTAAAGCGGCTGGGCACAAAAAAGGTCTGCGCCATTCCGAGCATTCCTGCGAGCTTCTCTTGAAGCTGCTGTTGGCATGGAAGGCATTCCTTGGGGTGGTTATAAATCGAGGTCCCTATGCCGAACTGCAGCAGGTACTTCATTGCATTTTTTTTCAGGTCGTTCTGTTGAGAGAGTCCTAACGTATCTTGGGCGCAGAAGTGGAGCATTTTTTTCTCTTTCCAAAGCAGATGCGTGCCATCGATGGGGACGATCGGTTCATGCGC
>JAFEGV010000179.1 GCA_018239665.1 Verrucomicrobiota bacterium
GGCCATAGTTCCCATGAGGTGCGGAAAAGAAGCAGGGCAAATGCAGCGAATAAAAAAAGAGGGCCGCTTGCAGCCCAAAAAAACAGATGTCCCTGATGGACATGGACAGGGACCAACTGACGATATAATTTTATTAATAGACCACGCATCGGCGTCCTCCTATGACGAAGAAAGCCTGCCAAGTATCCTTGCAACGGTCAAATACCCGAGCTCTAAACGGTCGAGCCCAAAATGCTCATTAGGAGCATGGATATCATCGTCCGCTAGACCCATTCCGATCATTGCGACATCTGCGCCGGTTGCGGCAGCTAAGTCGACAACAATAGGCACTGAGCCCCCGCACAGCATATAACGGCATGGCTTCCCAAATATCTCTTCATAAGCTAAAGCCGCTGTTTTGACAATAGGAGAATCAAAAGAAGTGCGGTAGGCGGGTGCGCCGCTATGCAAGTCCACGCTGATTTTAATCCCTTCGGGAGCCTTTTCTTTTAAAAATGCCGACAATGCCTGGGCGATCTTTTCCGGGTCCTGATCGGGAACTAGGCGGCAGGAGATCTTTGCATGGGCCTTGGACGGGATCACCGTTTTAAATCCAGCCCCTGTGTAGCCTCCCCACATCCCATTGATCTCAACGGTCGGCCGCAGCCAATTCGATTCGCGGACAGAACATCCTTGCTCGTTCGAGTAGGCTTTGACTCCAAAGCTATGCTCATACTGCTGCTTGTCAAACGACATATCGACAAAAGAAAGATGCTCTTTGGACAGAGTTTTCACATCATCGTAAAAATGGGGGATCGCAACCTTGCCGTTTGCATCCCAGATCTGCCCCAGGACGCTGGCCAACGCGCGGTTTGGATTGAGCGCTACTCCACCATGGACCCCTGAATGCAGATCGATTGAGGAGTTGGCGCATTCGACATCGACGGCAACTAAGCCCCGCATCCCTAAAGTGATCCCCGGGACCCCTGGCCCAGGAATGTCAAAATCGATGACCAGAAGATGGTCTGCTTTCAGCATGTCTTTTTTTTGCTGAATGGCAACCGCAGTTCCCCTTCCTCCAGACTCCTCTTCCCCTTCGATGAAGACCTTGATGTTGATGTCGAGCGACTCTGCCATTTCAAATATCGCCTTAAGCGCCGTCAATGAAAAGAAACACTGCCCTTTGTTATCGACTGCTCCGCGCGCATAGACCTGGTTCTTCTTAACGACCGGAACAAACGGATCGCTGTGCCATAATTCCAAAGGATCGACAGGCTGCACATCGTAGTGGTGGTAGATCAGAACGGTCGGGCGGTTCGGCCCGGCTTTCAAATGGGAAGCAAAGACGACAGGCAATCCCGGGGTCTCCCAGATTTCCGCCTGCAGGCCAATATGCGTCAAATACTCCGATACCCAAAGCGCGCACTTCCTGGAATCGTTTTCATGCTTCGGGTCCGTGCTGATGCTAGGGAAGGAAAGAAATGTGAAAAAGTCTTTCATGATCCGGTCCTGATGGTCCCGGTACCATTTTTTGAGTTGTTCGGTTGAAATAGTCTTCATTTAGTCGTTGAGTTGATTTGTTTTTCTTGACAGTCCTTAAGAGACTGATCATTACCCACATTTTCCGTTTCTATAGAGGGCTGTGGCTTTGCCATATGGACCTCTGTCTCGCCCATAGCTGCTTTCAGCTATGAGCTTCGCCATTCGGACCGCTTCGCTTCCATCTCGCTTTGCCTCGCTACCCACTAGAAACGGAACTTGGGGGTAACGATCAGCCTTAAGAGGACATATTCTCCTGTTCATCGATGATGTC
>JAFEGV010000017.1 GCA_018239665.1 Verrucomicrobiota bacterium
TTTTCATGATTTTCCGTTGTCCTTTTTTTGTTCCATTTGCTTCCAGACCTTGCCTTGGATCAGGGTGCGGAATTGGTCGGCTGTCGCATATTCGGCGCGCATCAGGTAGTTCTGTTCGTCTTGCTTTTCGTAAAGCTCGAAACCTTCAAAGCCCATTTCTTCGACGCGGAACTCCCAAGCGATGATCTTTTCGTTGATCAGCCCTTTTCCGGTGATCTTGCCTAAAGCGTCATTTTCAAGCTCAATTTGAAATTCGCCGCTGTTCAAGTCAAAAATATTGAACTGGTTGTGCATGATATCGGACAACCCTTTGACCTGGATCTCTTGAACGCATTCGATCCGCCCTTCCGGGTCGGACTCGCTCACATTCCATTTTGTGACGAAGGAGAGTTCTTCAGCCACCATGTTCAACTGGATGCGCCCCTGGCCTAGCCAAGAGCTGGGAGTTAAGAGAAAAGGATGGTTAAACATTAGAACATAAACCTTCTGCTATAGATGCTTTGTAAAATCCCTAAAGCGGTCATTGTCGACAATACCGAAGAGCCGCCGTAAGTGATCAACATCAACGGCACTCCGGTAATCGGCAAAAAACCGCACATCATGGCCATACTGACAATCATGTGCATTGCCAAATAAGTGGTGATCCCGGCCGATAGGAGCCGTCCGAAACGGTCTTTGGCCACAGCCGTTATCTGAAAACTAAAATAGATCAAACCGAAAAAAAAGAGCATCAGGAAAAACACGCCGATGAGTCCAAACTCCTCGCTGTAGGAAGCAAAGACCGAATCGGTATGGGCGGCAGGAAGCCACTGCCTTCCGGTAAATTCGCTTTTATGCCATCCGCTGCCCGTCAGCCCGCCCAGGGCAATTGCCGTTTGAGATGCTTTTTGATGGTAGGTATTCGGATTCAACCGCTCATATTGGTACTCTTTGATCACCTTTGTCGCATAGGGCTTAAACTCGTCGTGGGAGATAAAGCCAAGGAACATCATGCTGACAAAGATAAGCCCGCAGACGGCCATCCCGCTCATGGCATAGATCACTTTTTTGCTGATCCCGCCGAAGTAGAACATGACTAAAGCAATGGGATATAAGACGAGGGAAGTTCCTAGATCCGGCTGCTTCAAGATCAATAAAAAAGGGACCATGACGATCAAGATCGCCTTGAGCGTCGCCCTTTTTTGATAGATCTCCGTCGCTTTGTTCTCCAAAAAGAGGCTCAAGGTCATCACAATGATCAGTTTGGCGTATTCGGAAGGTTGAAAGGCAAAGTTGATCCCAGGAATTCGATACCATCTGTGAACATTTTGGATCGCGGGAACAAAAAAAAGTCCGAAGAGCATCACAAGCATCCCTGCGTACAAGATCCAGGTCCATTTTTTTAGGTAGCGGTAGTCCAGCCCGGCAAAGAACAAATAAAATATCCAACCGATCGCAAACCAGCGGATCTGGCTTTTGGCCATCGGCGTAAAGAGGGTTTCATCAGTAGGGTCGCTAACATCGAATGTGGTCGCAGAGATGACCAGGATGCTGATCACCATGAGAAGGATCAAAATGGGCAGAGTGCGAAAATCGATGCGAGTTAAATATCTATGGTCCCACATGGAATGAAAGCCTGTCCATCAATAATTTATTTAAAAATCGTATAAAATTTTTATAATTTCCGATCGCGGTCCGCACCACGATTAAAAAAAGTGGATTCTTATCACTTCTGCATTATACTGGATCCACCTGCTATTATGCTAATAAGACCTTTTGGAAATAGGAGGTCTATAGGGAAGTCATGGGTAATTTAAAAAATATTTGCTACATCCACTTCGATACAATCGATTCGACGAACAACTGGGCGAAAGCGAACGCCCATACCCTTGACCCTGATCAAATTACCTGCATCACAGCTTTAGAACAGACTGCCGGGCGCGGGAGGTGGTTTAGAAAGTGGGTTTCTCCTAAGGGAGAAAACATCTACGCTTCGATCTATTTTTGCTTACCCCGGAACTGCCCCTACCTATCGAACTTGGGACAAGTTCTTTCCCTTTCCTGCTCCACGATTCTAAAAAAGAAAGGTTTTTCGCCTCAGATCAAATGGCCCAACGACATCCTCCTTTGCGGGAAAAAAGTCGCCGGGATCCTAACGGAAGCCGTCACGTTTGAAGACCGCATGGGGATCGTCCTTGGGATCGGGCTTAACGTCAATATGTCCAAAGAGCTTCTCGAAAGCATCGACCAGCCTGCGACCTCCCTTGCTCAACTCAGCGGGCAGACCTGGGCTGTTGAGCAGATCCTCGAATCGCTTCTTAAACAGTTCCTCAAAGATCTGGAGATGTTGCAAAACAAGGGTTTTTCCGCATTTCTTTCCGCATACGAGCAATTGCTCGCCTACAAAGGGCAGCCGATCACATGCCATGACGGACTGCAGCCGATCAAAGGAATTTGCCATTCAATCTCCTCCGACGGACGTTTGAACCTCGAGCTCCCCGATGGAAAAGTCGCTTTAATTTCCTCAGGTGAAATTAAATTCAGCTAAGTGCTATCAACGTGGCTTTCCACAAACGAACCACTGGAGCCTGTTATGTCACTGTTCCGTTGCATTGCATCTCTTATTTGTTCCCTATTAGTTTTTGACACCCTTGCCGCGCAAGAAGTTCTGACCATTAGCGATTCGATCGTCGACCACATCTTGTTCGTCGATGACAGCTTTATGTCTTCCGTCCCTGGAAAACGGGGCGGCTGCTCCCTGATCGACTTGCAAACATTCGATATGATCCTTGAGCGCAGCGGGGCAGCCCCTAAGCTCATGCCTGGAGGCAGCAGCGTCAACCTCCTTAAAGGACTTGCCCACCTCGGACACCGTTGCACCCTTGTCGTTCAAGTTGGCAATGATCCGACAGGTCAGTTTTTTGTGAGCCGCCTCTCCGACCAGGGGATTCGCTTGCGCATGCAAACGGTCTCTTCCCCGACTGGAAAATCAGCATGCCTTGTCACCCCCAACGGCGAGCGCACGATGAGGACTTTCCTCGGCGCCTCGGGTAGCAATAGCAATCTTAATCTGCACCGCGAGGATTTTCAGTCTGTTAATTTGTTCCACCTTGAAGGATATCAGCTCAAACACCACAACCTTGTCAGAAAAGCTCTTGAGCTTTCAAAACAAAGCAATGCCTTGGTCTCCCTTGATCTTTCCTCCTTTGAAATCGCCCGGACGGAACGAGGTTTTATCGAGGAACTTTTAAATGAAGGCTCCATCGATCTCTTCTTTGCCAATCAAGATGAGGCCCTAGCATTCACAGGACTCAATCCTAAAGAAGCCTGCTCATACCTTGCTTCCTTTTGCGATGTGGCCATTGTTACCATGGGTGAAAAGGGGTGCATCGTGCAGGAAGGAAGCAACCAGTTCCATTATCCTGCGTTTAAAGTTCCCGTCATCGATACCATCGGAGCCGGAGATCTGTTCATGAGCGGATTCCTCCATGGATACCTTCATCAATGGAGCGTCAAAGACTGTGCATGGCTAGGCTCGCACCTCGCCTCCGAAGTCGTTCAAGTGATCGGCGCTGAAATCCCAGAAGAGCGCTGGGATTCAATTTTGCAGAAAGCAAAGCTGTGAATAACGATATAGGGACATTCTTAACTTATAGAGAATGTCTCTATAATCAAATGAGCCGGTTTCAAAAGAAATTAGAGAGAATTGCTTTTGCGGACCGGCTCTTTTTTTGCAATCAAGAGAACCCATGCGAAAATCAAAAAAATCGCCGCAATGGGATAAAACAAGCCTACGTTCACGTTCCCAAGAACGCTCCCAGCAATCGGGACTAAGAACCATGCAAAAGACATCATCGATTGGCTTAAGCCCATCGTTTTTCCTTGAATGTTCTTAGGCGATGCAATCGATAGCAAGTTCAAGGCATTGCTCAGCGCAAATGAAGCGCCGACTGCTGCCAGTGCATACATCGAGGTAAAGAAGATAAATGAGTCGGCAAAGCTTGCAAGCAAGATAAATAAGACCGCGCCTGCCAGACCGATCAAGCAGGTTATTTTTGTCGAATAGCGCTTTAATAGGATTGGATTGAGAAACGAACCGCCTAATGTCCATAATAGGCCCTGAAGGATCAGCCCCCACGTAATGCCCTGCTGCGAGATGTGGAACTTTTCTATGGAAAAAACTCCATACCATTGGACTGACAGCCCCCATCCGAGCGTCCAGAGCAGGACAATGATGAAATACCTGCGCAAGCCGGCAAGGCCGAGCGCTTGCATAATGTTATGGATCCCTTTGATCAGGTCCAGTTTATGTTTGGCTTTTCCCGCATGCGTTTCGTGAAACATGTTCCTGATCAAGATCAGGCTGATGAAGGAAAAGATCGCAGTCAGATAGAAGGGAAGAGAAGGATTAAAGTAAGGGGAAATGGTCGGATCGGACAGGTATCCTCCAACAAGCATTGCGATCGGCCAGCTAAATCCCCAAACAACGGAGACGAAGCCGAAGTTGCGAGCCCGTATTTTCTCATTGGGACTCAAGTCTGCAATGGAGGCGAGGCAAATCGATAGGTTGCCTGCGCAAAACCCTGAGATCAACCGGCTGATGAACAACCAGGCCAAGCTGTGGCCGGCAATTGCAATTCCAGATAATAGATACCCGAATGTGACGCCGATGATCGTCAAATAAAATGCCATTTTTCTTCCAAAACGGTCAGCGATATCCCCTAGCAAGGGAGCTCCAAAAAACTGGGTAAGGGGAAATGCGACAAACAACAGCCCCAGGATCAAATTTTTCACTCCTAAGGATGCATCGGGACCGACCAACCCATAAATTGGATTGAGGATCAGCGGCGCGAACAGCACAAAGACGATTCCGAATCCAAAATTGTCCAGACACGCAACAAAAAAAACTGCAAATAGATTTTTCTTTCGATCTTTAGCGTTCAATTGAATCTCCTTTAATCCATTAAAAAGGATATTGCTTTTCAATTTAACAACTAAACAGAAAAATCATTTAACTCAATATTAAATTCACAAACAACTTGCAGGCACAAAAAAGAAAACCCCTCCGAAATGAGCTGGAGGGGTTTGCAGACTTTGACAGATTTAGAAGTAGAATCCTGCTTTGAGGGTCAATCCTTCAAAGTTCAGATTCGCCGATGAGGCGGTCGGCATGAGAATAAACTGGTTTTGGTTAAACCACACTTGCTGCTCCCAACCTGCCTGAGCCATGAACATGAAATCATCATGATGAAACGCTGTTTCAAAACGAAGTCCGAGCGCCCACTCGAGCACTACCGAAATGAGATGATTGCTGTCCTTGAGATTCAAAATAGTCTGAAACTCATCAGCTCCATTTGAGAAGCGATCTTTACGCTTTGAATCAAAATCATTCCAAAGGCCGGTAAAAGCAAGCTCACCGAAGATTGACCAATTCTTCCACATATACCACGCAGTATCGAGTCCCGTGCGAAGGCCAACTCCAAATTGGTCTAGGTCAAAAAGCGCCTTTGATCGCCAATTCGGCGTTGCAAAAATCTTGTTATATTCCACATCGAAATCTTGATCTAGCCAAGAGAACTTCATTCCAATAAATGGTCTTAACGTCAGCCATTTGCTGATCCAAAAATTCCGGCCCAGTTCAAGATCCAATACATTAAAGTGCAACGACCATTTTGCCTCTGCGCTCTGAGTATCAAATGCGATCAACCCATTTTGCCCGGCTCCATTTGAAAAAAAACCTTGGGCAAAAATCGACGATGGGCAAAAGATATCTCCCATCACATAAGAATCATTATCGGAATCACGATGGACGCTGGACTTCGTATCGCTTTTTTCATTGCGCCACCAAGTATACTGTGCAAAAAGATCCCAGCCATCATGCCTGAACTTCAAACCAAATCCGACCTTAAAACCTGGTTCGTAGTCAAAATCTGGATGTTTCGTGCTTCCTTTGTCGGCTTGTTTGTAGGGAGCGCCTGGATTGCCGGTCATTCCTGGATTAGCATTGGAAAGTCCGTTGAATGCGTACTGAAGCCCCTCTTCCTGAGCTCTCCACCAAATGAAATCGGCTGTAATGAACGGATCGGCGCAACGGGTTACTGCTGGTTCTGCAGAAGGGGTGATTTGATTCATCTCCTGCATATATTTTTTCTGTTTTTCTGCAGAAGAATCAGCTGCTTGCCCGGAGCTTGGAGCATCAGCAAACACATGTGTCATCAGCGAGCAGATTGCGGGCAAAGTCAAAATATACTTGTTCATGAAATCTCCTTTTGTTGCGCAGAGAATGCCTCTTAGATTCGAGAAAATACCTCACCTTAACATGTAGTTATAAAGATAAATTTTATTTTTTCCAAACATAAAATTTCCAAAGAAGCCTATAGATTTTTTATTAAAAACAATAACATTTTTATATGAAATTTAATTATAACAAGACTTGTTTCCTTGTTTTTGTTACAATTCTTGCAAAAAAAGAATAAAATTTTTATGACTTCTTTTCCGCTATTTAATTTATATGTTCCTCAGCACCTCCGAATGCAATATGAAAAAATTTCCCAAGAAATCATAGAACTGGACCAACAAGATAGGGTTTTGGCCAGTCAAGATATTGATCAATTATGCCAAAAGGTTCATGCATTTGCCCGTTCTGCCATCGATTCTCCTATTTTTTCATCGGGCGGGTTCAATGAAGATGAAATTGAAGGAGGCCTTAATCCCCCATATTCGAAAGAACTGGGGTTTAGGTCGACGATGGAATGCTGGAAACGACTGGCCTCGATCATCCCGCTAACAACAGGCGCCGACCATTACCTTCGCTCGAGATATCTGATGGCATCATTGGAATTTCAGCAAAGGTTAAATCAGAATGACCCTGTGACCCAAGCGCTTGTCCAACTGCAACAGCGGCGTCTGTCTTTACATTCTCTTCTTCCAGCTTCCCTCCCCGGCATGATGGCTATTTCTCCAACATCTTCTGAATCCTTAAGCTCTGCCACCTCTTCTCTTCTTTTCAGCTCCTCTTCGGATTCCTCCTTCGACGAGGCATATATTCGCGTCTGCTCTCTGTTCAGCTCCTGCACCCTAGCTTTGTCTCCCTATGTGTTTTCCGATTATTGGGATCGGTATTGCAGAGGGCTGTCCGAAGAAGAAAAAACTCGATTTCTCTCAGCCCTTCTCTACCGATTTTATCTCAACGATCTTGACATCCCTTCGACTAAAGTGAGCACGGCTGTCCATCCAATGGAGGTCTTCTGCTGGCAGATCCTCGCTGAGAACATTACAGAAACCTCCTTAACAGACATCCTTAGTCGGCTCTCATTCGAGCAAAAAGCTCGGCTCGCCTGTCTTGCGTTAGCCCATTATCGAGAAGGCTCTTTTTTTATTGTTAAATCCTTAAAGCAGATCGGCGAGCCAGAAATCATCGAACTGATCCGTCTCTGCCAAAGAGAACAGCTCAATTGTGCTTCTATCGCAAAAGAACTTCAGTCGTTGACTCATCTAAACGCAAATAGCCTCCATGAGTTCATCGGAAACTATGAGTCCGCCCTTGTTAAAAAGGCGGAAGACATGTTCAGTCGAATGCAGAAACTCCTTCCTCTGATCTTTACGCTCCATGAATCGAGGAAAGAGGGTCATTTTGCCATGCAGAAACAGTACGGTTTGCCCGAACCTTCGGCTGAAGAACTGGCTGCGACGAATGCAGAATATTCAAGAGAAGCTGAAACGATCGCTTCATTATTCCCTTTTTCTCAAACTTTTTCGACCCAAACATTGAATCCGCCTCCATTTGATCAAGGAGATTTTCTACGTCTCTTAAGGACTTTTGGATATGGCCATCTGGCCCTGCCCCCGGGGTTCGGCGTTTCTCCACACCTTCCCTTTCTAGACGCTCTCGATGCATTGATCTTAGTCTACTCCACTCCTCTGTCCTCTTATAAAATCCACCCTACCGCGTTTCACGCCCAGCTCAACTATCTATCCAACCTCCTTTCCCATGTTCAGGCTCTAAAAAGCCCCTTCGGCTATGCGCAGGGGGCCAGCACAACAATCTTTAGCTTGCCCACATACGGAAAAGACCTTTCGAGGTTAAGCTGGCTTCCCTCCATGGCAGAAAATCTGCGCGACTACTGCCAAAGCACAGGCTCGAACATTCAAGACTTCCCGATTTTTGTCTTCGATCAGTCCGCTAGAGAGCTTTTTTTGCGTAATGCCTCCTATATTGATAGTCTGAATTCACTCTATGGGACGCGGATCTTCGTCTACTCAAATGAACAAATTTTGACCCTGTCGAAAAAACTGAACCTCGGGCAATTGATTGATACGAGCAAAGAGGGAAGATTGGGATATGGAGGTGCCCGCAATGCCGTCTACATGCTTTCGCCCCTGCTGAAAGAACTAGACAGGCAAGGATTGAGAACGCCTGAAGCTATTCTTAACGTTTCATCAGATCTTCTGCGCCAGATCTTTTTTAAGACCGTTTCTCATAACCTCTGGACAATCCATATGGGCGATGATGACGCGCAGATTCCCTATGGCTATTTCCTTTCCGATCTTCTTTTAGCCCAAAACTATCATGGAAGATCTTTTGTAAAATGCGGGGAATTTTCCGGCAGGGACACGACCTCCGTAAACGGGATACACTTCGAGGAACTCTTCGATCTAGAAAAAATCTTAAGCTCGCCCGAGATCCTTTTTGAGCAAACCCTGTGGACGAAAGATAAGCGCCGCTGGGGAATGTGCGGCGCGCTCCGCTCCTTTGGATGGAGCATGCTGCCGTTTGGAAATGAAGAGGCGTACAATCAAGAAGAGCTGATCATCGGACCTGATATTCGCCCTGCAGGATTCCATCTGGCCGGACGCCGCTTTCCACAAGAACAATTTCCATCCAGCCCTATCATTGGCATAGCTAAACGATTAAGAAATTTTCTTCCCTACATGTTGGAAACTGTGATGGTGGTCGACTTGTTCGATACCGGCAACAAACATCAACGGACCATCCTTCCGTGGAAAAAAACTGGAATGAGCCCGCAACCATTTGCCAACTTGGGTTCTGTCTTTGAAACCCTTTCTTCTCACGAAACCGAAAAAGCGATGCGGACGCAACTTCTGAAAAACTATTGGGAACAACATAAAAATCCGACTTTTCTTTCCCTATTCCGGAGCTTGTCCCTCATCGCTTCCCATGACATCAATGGCTCGATCAATAGCTATTTGCAAACGCATCCCCAAGCGTCTCATGCAGAAATGCAAGAGCTTGAGGAGTGCCGTTTAGTTTTTGAAGGATTTCAAAGAGATTCCGAAGCCTTTTTCCTGTTCAACCGGACCTTTTTTAGCCAATTTCCCGCCTCATCGAGCTCCGATGCAGGGATCGACGAGCTGGCTGAACAAAGCATCGATTGGAATGATCTCTTAAAAGGCTGCAAGAGAAAAGTCGAAGAAATTTTAGGAAAACCGATCTCAAGTTTTCCAATGACCCGCTCCCTCCTCCTTGCACTAGAAACAATCGCCGGTGGAGAACTCCGTGAAAATGTCACACATGTTCTGCACCTGGATGAGCCGATTGAGCCCCTTGTAAAAAGGAGGCATCCGGGATCACAACAAGAGCAGGGTCCACTTTAGCTTTTAAGATCTGCTGGATGGCATCGAGCGTCGAGCCCGTTGCCGAATAGCACGTGGTGCAAGCTCCTTGATAAGCAATCACCAACTCCCGATCGTTGACCAGGTTGACAATCTCAATGCCTCCTGCATCGAGCTCGATGTAGGGACGGATGTCTTTGTCGATCACATTTTCGATGACCGCGATTTTCTGCCCTGTGCTCAGATCGCTCCATCCCGGATAGGGACCATCGCTGATCTGAGAGTCGATGTCCAAAGGAGTCGGAACATAGGCTTCCGCAAAAGGAATATCAAAACACTGCTCGGTTGCATTTTCAATTGCGCCGATGACTAAATTGACATGAGGAAATGTCTCTGGAGGAAACGCGTTGATCCCCTCCTTGTCGCGGACTTGACGGTCTAGCAGTTCCGCAGTCAAGCGCCGAGCTTGGTCATAATTCTTCCGGATGAGAAGCTCGCACGCTGCCTCGGCAGCTCCGATCAGCGCCGACTGTCCGAACGCCTGAAACTTCGCATCGGCGATCACACCATCGCTTTCATCGACAAGAAGATACAAGCACACGGCATTGCCGTCGCTGCATTGCCCTTCGAGCCCTTTGACAAGGCGCATCCCGCGCTCTTTTGCAGCATCGGCCGCAATCTGTCCGCAATGGCGGGGATTTTCAATTTTTTGAGCAAGCTTCTTGCTGTAGCAGCTCCATGGAAAAGGAGCGAGTAGTTTTTGCGAGTTCATGAGTTTTCTCCAAAGACGCCTGCCGAGCATCGCTGTAACTTTAATGCGCACTCCACAATCGTTTGGACGGCAAAGGCGATCTCTTCTTCTGTCGTTTCATAGGATAGGCTAAAGCTCAACGCGCAATGCGCAAGCATCTGGTCGATCCCGCATGCCGTCAAGGTATGGAACAACTTCTGCGTCTGGCCCCCGCCCATGGAAGCATACACTCCTTTCCGATTGAGCAAATAGAGAAGAGCGTCGCTTTCAACGCCCGGAAAAGCGATCACGGTGCAGTTCGGCAGTCGTTCGACTTCCTTAAATAACACAACGGCATCTGCGAACCCGTCTTTCACACCCGATTCGAGCAGGTCCCTAAGACGCGCCGTTTCGAGGTTAAGGTGATCAAAATTGCGAGATGACTCTGACAGGGCGCTTGCAATTGCGGCAACACCTCCGGTATGGACATTTGAGCTGCCGACGACGAGCAGATGGAATGGAATGCCCGACTTGACAAGCACTCCGCCTGTCCCCTTGGGCGCATGGATGAGCGATCCATCGAATGTCAAGTAATCGACGCTTAAGTCCTCAAAATGAAAAAAGAGCTTTCCAATGACGGTGCTTGCATCGACATGGAGGCGGATCCCCTTTTGACGGCAGACCTCGGCGATGTCGGCAACAGGATGGACCACACCTGTAAGGCTGTTGGCCCATGATAGGGATAATAAAGATGTCCGAGGCTTGATCGCCTCTTCCACCATTTCTTTTGTAATCTGGCCTTGCGCATTTACGGAGAGGACCTTTTCGACGCAGTGAAATTTTTCAAGCCGTTTTAAAGATAAAAGAGCGGGAGCGTCTTCAATGTTCGTCGTCAGGATGTGGTTCCTTCCCGACTCGCGGATCTCTTCGATGTAATGGGAAAAGAAAACGGCATTGACCGCCTCTGCGCCGCTATGGCAAAAATGGAACTGGTCCTCTTTGGAGCCGCCAAGTTCCTGCACAATTTCATCGAGGCTTCTGGACAGGAAAAAATAGGACTCCTGCCCCATCTGGTGCGGAGCGGTGACTGCACCCCACGTGTCCTGCAAAAAGCGAGATTGGGCATCGACGCTGCGCGAGGAAGGGCGGGCTGCGGAATGATTATCTAAATAAGCGCGGGATCCCATTATTGCTTCTCTCTTTTCCATTCGCCGTTGAAGAAAGTATAGATAAGCGGATCGCCTGTTGCGATTTCCAGCGCTACGACTTGCTCTTTGCTCAATTTATCCAAGAACATGACGATCGCCCTCAAGGAATTGCCATGGGCGGAAATAAATACATTTTTTCCTTCTTTTAACAAGGGCAGGACCGTCTTCTGAAAATAGGGCAAAGCTCGCTCGGCCGTCTTGGCCAGGCTCTCTCCTTCCGGAGGAGCTTGGTCGAAGCTGCGGCGCCAGATATGCACCTGCTCGTCTCCAAATTTTTCCCTTGTCTCTTGCTTGTTCAATCCTTGCAGCTTGCCGTACATCCGCTCATTCAGCTCCCATGCTTCGTAGACCGGTATGCAGGATTCCAATGCCGCATCGCTATAGACCTGCGCCCATTCCCCTAGCTTTCCTTCCTTGGGATGCTGGATGCAAGGCACTTTTCCGCTTTGGTGGGAGACCATTGCCAGCATGGCCGTCATCTGGGCTCGGATCAAAGACGAGACAAAGATCACATCAATAGGCATATGCGCGATTTTTCTGCCCCCCTCTATCGCCTCCTGTATCCCCTGCCAGCTCAATGGAATGTCGACCCATCCCGTAAACAGGTTCAATCGGTTCCACTCAGACTGCCCATGTCGCATCATAATCAATTTTGCCGGCTTGCCCATACCACCTCAATATATAAAGACTGCAAGAACCTATTTTACATTAGATGGCCTTAAAGAGCCATTCCTCCGTTCTGTAAGCCAAAAAAGACATATTAAAATTTTAAGTTTTAGGCAAAACGACAGAGGGGGCAGAGGCGTGCTCTGTGGTTAAAATATTTGTCCCACTCTCCGAGGCCCTGTGAGCCGGACTCTTAAAACTAAGGGCTTGAGTTATCCCGGCTTTTGAGTTATGATCATTGGCCTTATGGAAACTAAAAAGAGATTAAGCAAAGCTTTAGCTGCAGCAGGAATAGCGTCCAGGCGCGCCTGCGAAGAGCTCATTTTCAATGGCCGCGTATCGGTCAACGGCGAGGTCATACTTGTTCCCCAGACCCTCGTTTCTTGGGAAAAAGATGAGATCCGCGTCGATGAAAAACTCGTCTCCGGAGAAGAGAAAAAAGCTTACTACATCCTTAATAAGCCTCACGGCTACATCTGTTCGAATGTCCGCACCGGCCGCAAAAAACTGGTAATCGATCTTTTCGGCTCGGCAAATGCGCGCCTCTTCACAGTCGGCCGCCTCGACCGCGATACGACCGGGCTGCTGATTGTCACCAATGACGGACATTTCGCTCAAAAAGTGATCCACCCTTCCGCAAACATCGCCAAAGAATATGTCGTGAAGACCCTTCAGGAAATCACCGACCAGCACCTCAAGACGATTGCCAAAGGGACCTTTATCGAAGGGAGTTGGATTAAGCCTGTCCGCGTGCAAAAAGTGCGCAAAGGCACTGTCAAAGTCATCGTCAAAGAAGGGAAAAAACGGGAAGTGCGCCTGCTCGTTCAGAACGCAGGGCTCGACATCTTAGAACTCTCCCGCGTCCGGATCGGCGGACTGCGCCTTGGGTCCATTCCTGAAGGAACATATCGGGAAATGACCGAAGCAGAAAAACAAATCATCTTCGAATAGAATATAAATTTAACTTTAGTTTATTCTCCGGGCCAAAACCGTGCAACAGGGGTGGCTCCTATGGATGAATCTGTCTTTAATCATCTTCTATATCGGATCGCCAACGCGCCGATCTGCACCTACCCTTACACCCACTTCTACATTGAGAACATATTCCCTCCCGACTTTTATGAAGAAATGATCGGAAAATTTCCCGATACCGCCCAATTCAAAAACTTAGTCGAAATGGGCAATGCTCCTCCGGGCACCTACGAAAACCGGTATGTGCTTCCCTTGAAACCCAATGATCTCTCCCAACTCCCGTTTGACCAACTCATGTTTTGGAGCCAATTTTCCCAAGCATTCACACAGGATGCATGGCCAAAGACCTTGCTCGGCAAATTTCACGCCGACATACACAGCCGTTTTGGCGACCACTACCTCCATACAGCATTTTACTCAAAAATCGAACTGCTCTCCGACCAATCGGAATACGCCATCGGGCCCCACACCGACCATCCAAGAAGGGTCTTAACTCTTTTGTTCTATCTCCCTACGTCCAAAAAACAATCCCACTTGGGAACATCCCTATATCGGCCCAAAGATCCCTATTTCAAATGCGAGGGGCTCAAACACCACACTCATGAGGAGTTCACCAAAGTCTATACAGCCCCTTTTCTGCCCAACAGCGTCTTTGGTTTTATCAAATCGGACCGCTCCTTCCATGGGGTCGAGTCGATTGGAAAGCAAGAAAACCCTCGGCGGCTCCTTAATTACACCCTCTGCTGGGCGCCTCCCAGCTCGATCCTTTCGAGTTAAACCGATTTTTCAAACAAACTCCCTCTGAAGGAATTGCAAAACTGCTTTGCCCGAAATAAGGGCAATTTTAACGGACAAATGAGTTTTGCAGTTTCCTCTTCAAGTATCTTTACATAAAGGAGTTCGCCGGCTAGAATGGCTGGCATAAGCGCTCAATCCTCAGTGCTTGGGAAAAAATATATGCTTAACATAGCCCGCTTGTTCGGCAAGTCGCCTTTCGCTCCATTACAGAGCCATATGAAAAAAGTTGCGATTTGCATGGAGAAGCTTGCGAGCGTTTTTGCCGCCCTTCCCAAATTGGACATGGAAAAGATTGAAAAGTTGGTCCAGGAGCTGTCGAAACTTGAGCATGAAGCCGATCTGACTAAAAACGATATCCGCAACCACCTTCCCAAAAGCTTGTTCCTCCCTATCGACCGCGCCCACTTTCTGGAAATCCTTTCCATTCAAGACAGCATTGCCGACAAGGCAGAAGACATTGGAATCTTGCTAACGCTGCGCCCCCTCGATAAATTCAAGAATTTCCAAGAGGACATCCAATCTCTATTTAAGAAAAATGAAGAGGTCTTTTTAGACGCTCAACACATTATTGAAGAAATTGACGAACTTCTCGAATCCTCATTTGGCGGGATTGAAGCAGAAAAAGTCAAAGCAATGGTCGAGCAAACTGCTTATAAAGAGCACGAAGCAGACAAAATGCAGAGGATACTTCTCAAGCAACTCCTCTCTCAAGGGGACAACCTATCAACTGCTTCTTTCTGGCATTGGATGCGGTTGGTTGAAGAAGTGGGGACCCTTTCCCATCTTTCCGAGAAGTTGGCAAACCGTATCCGCATGGTCTTAGAACTAAAATAATGTCATGTCCCTCGCGCCATCGAAGGACGGACTATAATTTGTTAGATAAGGAATGGAAGTCGAAGCGATACTAAAGCTCGTTGTCCTGGCCATCGGTTTTTATATGGCCTGGAATATTGGTGCGAATGACGTTTCCAATGCAATGGGCACTTCTGTGGGGTCTGGCGCCTTAACCCTTCGTCGGGCTGTTGTCCTCGCCGCCATTCTAGAATTTTCCGGAGCTTTCTTTGTAGGAAGCAACGTCTCGGAAACGGTCCAAAAAGGGCTTATCGACACCGATATGTTTTTGATGCAGCCCAACGTCCTTATCCTGGGGATGTGCGCGGCCCTATTTGGAACCGGAGTCTGGCTTCAGATCGCCTCTTATTTCGGTTGGCCGGTTTCGACGACGCACGCGATCGTCGGCGCCATCCTGGGTTTTGGCGGGGTCATCGGGGGCATGGAAGCGATCCAATGGGCAGAAGTATCCTCAATTGCCGCCAGCTGGATCATTTCCCCCGTTATTGCAGGCATAATCTCTTATATTATCTTCAGCCTCTTGCAGCGCAACATCCTCTTTGCGATGAACCCGACCGAGGCGACACGCAAACTACTCCCTCTGCTAGTCTTTATTGTATTTACCACCTTTACACTCAGTTTGATCTTCAATGGTCTAGAGAACCTCAATCTCAACATCTCCTTCCCTCAAGCCATTGGGATCTCCATCTTAGCCGGTTTGGTCACCACCGGGATCACCTATCTGATCGTTCAAAGAATTCCGATCTCTGAAATTGAGACCCGCCCTCCTTCGCGGAATCTGCCCCAGAGCGTCGTCAGCCTTGAGAAAGCGATCAAGCACTTGCAACGCGTGCATGTCGCCTCTTTTGATGAGACGCATGAAAAAGTGGGCGTATTGCTTGATGAAGTGAAATCCCTCTCGCGCAACCTGCGGCAGGAAACAAGCTTTACTGAAAGGACCTCAGAGTACCGGAATGTGGAGAAGATGTTCGTCTACCTACAGATCCTGAGCGCTTGCTTTGTGGCATTTGCCCATGGCGCCAACGATGTCGCCAATGCAATCGGCCCGGTTGCAGCAGTGCTCGATATCATTAAAAATGGGCAGATTTCCGATGTTGCCTCCATTCCTTCATGGCTCCTTGCCTTTGGCGGACTTGGTATTGTCATCGGCCTTGCTACGTGGGGATGGCGCGTTATCGAGACAATCGGCAAAAAGATCACCGAGCTGACCCCGACCCGCGGCTTTTGCGCTGAGTTTGGCGCAGCGACCACGATATTGATCGCTTCGAAACTCGGGATGCCCATTTCGACTACGCATTGCCTCGTCGGCGCAGTATTAGGCGTCGGTCTTGCGCGCGGCATGCGCGCTCTCAACCTCAACATGATCCGCGATATCATCCTGTCTTGGGTGATCACCATTCCGGCAAGCGCGGCCATGAGCATTTTTACTTTCTATATTTTACGCTGGATATTCTTAAATTAATCAAAACAATCGAGTAACCCTATGGCAACACCTTCCGTTCACAACCACCTTCCTCAATGCACTCAATGTTCTGAAAAATATGCTAGATTTTCTGAAGCAGAAAAAGCTCTTACAGAAGTTTTATTCCAACTGAATCTGGTTAAATCCCTTGAAGTTCCCTTCCTCGTTGAAAATCTAGTTCCACCTCGGGATATTATAGAAACCCTCAACTCCCTTCGAGAACGCGCAACGCAGCTTTCTAGTGCTCTAAATATCAGCAGTAACGTCAAGTATTCGAAGATTGCTCATCACGCGTTTGAGCGCCATGTGGTATCTCCGCCTCCTATCCAGGCCTACAACGTCACCGCAGGGCCAAGCAAGACCTTGCATGCAGCCCTCTAATACTTCCTATCTCCTTCTCGAAAAACAATGATTGAAAAGCCGGAATAGCCAAAACCGGCTTTAGAATCGCATTAAGTTCTCATAAAGGCCTTAAGGTCAAGACCTTTCTCTTTGAAGATTTAGGGAAAGCAACAGGTTTTTAGATGGGGGCTAGCCGCCTTCCCTTCTAATTTCTTTCCAAAGCATTGAGCATAATTCACATGCAAATCCAGCATGCTTAACCTTTAATTAAGCCTCAATCTACACTCATCCAATTGCTTACAAAATAGCTTCAAACAGAAAACAAACCTTCAAGCATTATTAATTTATTATCATTAATTTTATAAAATTATGCTTATAAAAACGGGGGATTTATATGTCAGTAAATACTATTCAGCAAGATCCAGTTCTGTCAGCCATTTCATTTCGCATGCCGGAAAAAGGGGGTTCCCAATCCATAAAAGACCTTTCCAGAGAGCCTTTGCATGAGTCAGTGCAGTGGGAATTGAACAACATTGCAAACGGATATAGCCTTGATGATGTCAGCAAATATGTTAGCCAACAAATATCAGCGCTTAGCAAGAAGGATATCAAAGGCAGCAAGGGCCAGTATTTAGTTAAAGTCCTCGATTATGCCATCAAACAGAAAAACAAATTTTATGAAACGGGATGGGGAATTGTATGCAAGTTTTTCAGCGGGTTCGGGTCTAATAATCCCATTGCAAGAGCGACCCAAATCAGAGATAGCATTAATGCTAAGGATAACTCCTAAAAGCAAACAGAATAACTTTGTGGCTGAGATAGGGTCATGATCCCAATCCTTATTTCAGCTTACCTAGCCATGCTTAGTTTCTAGAATTTTCCGCTTTCGCGCAGCAGGTTTCTCGACAGCATGCGCAGCAATCGGCATTGCCATGACGGATCAGCATCGCGTTCCTAAGCAAATGGCTCGAAGAAACGATCTTAGCAATCCCATCGATCCAATCTTCCCGCAGGTTCATTGCAGGGCAACGCACTGCGTTATACCCTTTTTCTTTTAGAATGGGCAGATACTGCTGTTCAATTTCATACAGCGTTTCGATGTGGTCCGATGTGAAGCTTAAAGGAACGATCACGACGTTCTTCATAGCAACATTCAAGTCTCGGCAGAATTCCGACGTGTAAGGCCTTATCCACTCCTCTTTGCCAAACAAGGATTGGTAGCAGAGCTGATGGGCGGCCTTAGGAAAGGAGGATGCCAAAAGCTCAAACGACCTTTCACACTCTTCTTGGTAGGGATCCCCCGAACAGATATAGCGTTTTGGCAATCCATGGGCCGAGAAAAGAAGAAGCGTTTCTTCCTCGCGCAACTGATGCTCGTCCAGACATTTTTGGATGGTTGCTTGAAACGGCTTGGCGAATGCCGGATGGTCGGGATAGGATTTGATCCAGCGGAACTTGGCCATAGTCTTAGCGCATAGGTTTTCTGAAAACCAGCGGGCAATGCTTCCGGTCGTTGTGTAGCTGAATTGGGGAAAGAGAGGGAAAACTCGAATGGAGTCGCAATCGTTCAGTGCCTGGATATCCTTTAAAAACCGGGCATGGGTCATTGGCAAATAACGATGGAACGTCACGATTGGGCCGTCCAGTTTTTCACGCAATGCTGAAGCAATGGCTTCCGTATCGTCAAAAATCGGGGACTTGCCTCCTATCGCTTCGTAATCATGCACGACTTTTTTTGCACGCCGCTTGGCGATCCATGCAAAAAGGAGCTTGTGAAGAACTAGCGGGAGCGACGAGCAGATGACATCCTTGTCGGTCAGCAGGGCGACGAGGAAAGGCTTGATTTCTTCGATAGAGCGGGGCCCGCCGAAATTGACGAGGAGCAAACCATTCTTTTTTTTCATCAGTCTCAATTCTCCTATGAACCTATCCCAGCAAAAAATCTGTCATTTTGGAGGGAAAATGAGTTTTGCAATTCCCTCTTTGATCTGTTTTGTATTATATTGGAGTTGATCAGATCTTGTGTAGGAACAAATGTTGAAATATTTTTGGTTTGCCATCCTGTGTTGCATTGCCTTCAGTTGCGGTGGAGGCTCTCAAAAGACGATGTACAAAGTCGGCGTCGATCAGACATGGTATCCGCTGCTTTTAGACGGTAAAGAGAGCAACCTCACCGCATTTTCCACTGAACTGTTGCAGGAGATCGGAAAGAAAGAAGACATCACTTTCTCAAAAGTCACCGTGAGCTGGGATGTCCTGATGGAAGGTTTAAAAAAGGGAGAATATACGGCCATCCTTTTTTCAATGCCGCCATACATTTTTAACCAGCAGACCTTCGACTTTTCCGAGCTGTACCTAAAAACTGGTCCCGTCCTCGTCGTGTCCACTTCATTTGACTTCACATCGATGGATAAATTGGCCGGCAAAGAGATCGCCGTCATGCCCGATTCTACCGGAACGATCATCTTGGAAAAATATCCCGGCATCCTGATCCGCAATTACGACTCGATCGCTAAAGCTCTCAACGATGTCAATTCAGGCGAGATCGATGGAGCAATCATCGATGTGCTGATGGCGACTTCCTTTTGCCAGGATTTATACCAGGGCAAACTAAGGATCGTCACGGAGCCTCTTAACGATGCGGGCCTCCGTCTGATCACGCTCCACAATCGCGCTCCTGAGCTGATCGAAGCCTTCAACGACGGCCTTGATAAGCTTAAGACTTCCAAGGAATATGACAAGCTGATGAAAAAATGGGGCTTTTCCCCGCTCGAAGGCTCTTAGTTTCAAATACTTTTTTGACAGAAAATAGCAAAATCCGTTTGATGAGGTTTTGTTAGAGGTCATTAGATTAATCTGTCAATGAGGTCACGATGAAAACTAAAAGTATCATAGGTTCCCTTCTTTTAATATGCGGGATTGCCCTCATCGGGTTTTCCATGTATGTCACTAGCCAAGTCGAAGAAGGCAAAGGCAAAGTATCCAGCGCGCAGAGCAAGGTCAACAAAGGCAAGGGACTGTTCTCCGGCGATCCTTTATCGGAAGAAATTGGCAAAGGCCTGACGAGCGGAGCGCAAAAGAAGATCGATGAAGGCAAGCAGCAGATCGTTTATTATGAAGGCGTTGCCTACTGGACAAAAAACGGCGGGATCGCCTGCATCATCATTGGGCTTGGCGTCTTTTTCATTCCTACTAAAAAAAGCAAACGTTAAGAACGAAATGCCTATCGGGAAGGGGGTCTTATTCCCCTTCCAACTAGCCGGCTCTGAAAGCACGGTTTTTTCTTTACCTGAATTAAGATCAGAGGATACGGCACTTGTCGTGCTCGCTATATTCAGCGCGCACTTTCTCCAGTTCCGGCTTGTGAACAGGACAAGGCTCGATATTCCAGATTTTTTTCGCATAGTTGTGGATCGATTCGTCAGTAGAAAACTTGCCCATGCTTGCTATATTATGCAGGGCAAATTCCGCCCATTTGGCAGGCTGAAGATAAAACTCCTCGACCTTCTTTTGCGTCTCATAATAGTTTCTCAGATCGCTCAAGACAAAATACCGGTCGGGAATGCTTGAGTTCTGCGCTTCTAGAAGAAGCCTGTAGAGGCTGCTGTGCGCCTGATGCTCTGTTTCCGTTTCAGCAAAAGTCTGATCGCGCAGCGAGTCCATAGCCTGGTGGATCTGCGGATCGTGCATGTAAATATCCCAGGAGCTATAGCTGCGGCTATTGCGCATCTGGACATTTTCCGCCGTCGTCTTTCCAAAGCCAAACGGCCACCAAGCATCGGTGACCTCGCGGTGGATCTCGATGTTCGCGCCGTCTTCCGTGCCAATGGTCAAAGCGCCGTTCATGGCAAGCTTCATGTTCCCTGTCCCTGAAGCCTCCATGCCTGCAGTTGAGATCTGTTCAGACAGGTCGGCAGCGGGAATGATGATCTCGGCCCGCGAGACGTTGTAATTTTCGACAAAGATGACATTCAGCTTCGAAGAAACTTCGGGATCATGGTTGACCTTGCGGGCAACGCAGCAGATGAGATGGATAATATTTTTGGCCACCTCATACCCTGGGGCCGCTTTTCCTGCAAAGAGGACCATTCTCTTGATCGCGCGCGCGTTGGGATTTGCCTTTAGCTCGTGATAGAGCATGATCGTATGAAGGATGTTCATGAGCTGACGCTTATACTCATGCAAACGCTTGATCTGAACATCGAAAAGGGCCGATTCATCCAAAGTCGGATAATAACCGATCTCTTTTCCTCGGAAATCGCGTAATGGATTGTTCTCTTTTAAATACTTTAAAAAATTCCTCTTATTCTCTTTTTTGATTTCGAGGAACTCATTTTGGCTCTCAGGATCTGAGGCAAACTTGGCGAGCCCCTCGATATGAGGAAAGTTCACTAGCCAGCTTTTTCCGATCCTTTTTGAAATAAAGTGGGCGAGGCGCGGATTGATGTGCAATAGCCAGCGTCTGGGGGTCACTCCATTGGTGACATTGGTGAAGCGATCGGGATACATCTCGTAAAAGTCTTTGAAGACGCTCGTCTTTAATATTTCCGAGTGGAGTTCTGCTACGCCGTTGACCTTATGAGATCCATAAATGGCCAAGTTGGCCATATGCACTTGACCGCCTTCAATGATCGACATCCGGCGAACGCGGTCCTCGTCACCCGGATATTTTTGGCGGATCTCATTGCAAAAATCGAGGTTGAGCTTTTCCAGGATCTGATATTGGCAAGGGAGGAGGTAGTGGAGACGGTTTTGGTTCCACTCTTCAAGCGACTCTTTGAGAACAGTATGATTTGTAAAATTACAACATGCTCGAACAACATCCCAAGCTTCTCCCCAAGCGAACTCATGATCATGGAGCAGAATGCGTATCAATTCGCACACGGCTAGAGCAGGATGGGTGTCATTGATATGGATCCTGGCCTTATCGGCAAAATTCGACATGTCGGAAAAAGTATGCAGGTGATGCCGGATGATGTCCTGCAAGGATGCCGAAGCGAGAAGGAACTCCTGTTTTAAACGGATCCTCTTGCCTGTTTCATTGTTATCATTGGGATAGAGAACGTCTGTCAGCGACGTATTTTCAGCTGCCTGATCAAGAAGTCCCGCATTGTAGCGCTGCAGCTGGAAGTTGCGGGGCGATTCCTTTGTCGTCCATAACCGCAAGGTGTTGACATTGAACTCCCCGCTCTCTTTATACCCGATGATCGGAATGTCATAGGCCAGCGCCCTGACCTCTTCATAATCGACGATGTCGTAAACTTCCGCTCCTTTTTTGTTCAACCCGGGAACTGCCCTTCCCGAATAATAGACAGGTACCGCATGCGTATCGCGGCGGTACTCCCAAGGATTTTCATGCAAGAGCCAAATCTCGGGACGCTCCACCTGGACCCCATCCCAAATTTCCTGATCAAAAATCCCATACTGATAGCGGAGTCCGTAAGCGATTGCAGGATACTGCTGGGTTGCCAGCGAATCGAGGAAGCATGCCGCAAGCCGCCCTAAGCCTCCATTGCCAAGTCCTGGATCGGGCTCAAAGCGCTGCTCTTGGTCATAATTGCGGTTCATCTCTTTCATCACATGGCGGACAAGGTCTGTGGCATGGATGTTTGTGATATTATTTCCTAAGAACCTGCCCGGCATATACTCCATGCATAAGAAGTAAAGAGTGCGGACCTGCTTTTTTTTGTAGGTATGGTTCGTTGCAGTCCAGTTGATCATGATCTCTTCACGCAGGGTCAAGGCGAAAGCTCGATAAAACTCTTCCGGGGTTGCCTCATCGACTGTCACTCCCATCGTCGTGATCAGGTAGTGCTTGATCTTGTGCTTGAGCGAATCGGCTTTGATCTCAAGATGTGGTTCCACTTCACCCTCCAGAACTGCTTTGCATTATTTTCCTATTTATGCGATTAGTTTCGATATAGCACAAGAGTGAAACTTTAGCGAGTATTTAGATGCAAAAATTTGAACTGATCGTAATTGGCACAGGGCCGGCAGGCGAAAAAGCGGCTGTAAAAGCGGCGTATTTCGGGCACAAAGTTGCCATCATTGAAAAAGAGCAAGTTTTTGGCGGCGCTGAAGTCGTCACAGGAACACTTCCTTCTAAAACTCTGAAAGAAACAGCGCTTTATTTCTCAGGAAAATATGAAAAAGGGCTCTTCGGGATCGATCGGGACCTGCAGCATGAGGCCTCTGTCGAAGACTTCATGTTCCGAAAAAATTATGTCTCCGAGACCGCTGCAAAAGAGATCCAAGACAATCTAAAGCGGCATGGGGTCACCATTTTTAAAGGATCAGCTTCCTTCGAGGATCCTCATACAATCAAGATCACGGGCCCGGACGCCCAGGTCATCCAAGGGGATTTCATCATCATTGCAACAGGCTCTTATCCCTACCATCCGGCATCCATTCCTTTTGACGGGAAACGGATCCACGACTCCGATTCGATCCTGCAGATCACACGCTTTCCCTCTTCGCTCTGCATTGTCGGCGCCGGCGTGATCGGATGCGAATATGCAACGATCTTCTCGACGATGGGAACAAAAGTCTACCTGGTCAATGACAAAGAACATATCCTTCCCCACGTCGACCATGAGATCTCAACATCCCTGGTGCAGCAGATGCAAGCCGGCGGAATCGAGATCCTCTTCAATACGAGCGTCGCGTCGATCACTCCTCCTCAAACAGAGAAGGACATGGTTGAAATCACCTTAAAGTCCGGGGATAAATGCCGAACCGACATGTTCCTTTACGCAGCGGGCAGAAGCGGAAATATCAAAGAGCTCCACTGTGAAAAGATCGGCCTTGAAGTAGGCTCCCGGGAACAAGTGATCGTCGACAAACAATATCGGACAAACATTCCCCATATTTATGCTGTCGGCGATGTGGTCGGCTTTCCAGCTCTTGCGAGCACAAGTATGGACCAGGGGCGTGTTGCCGTCGCCCACATTTTCCAAACTCAGGACCTGCATCACCTTCCCACTTACTTCCCTTATGGGATCTACACGATCCCCGAGGTCTCGATGGTCGGTGTGACCGAAGACGAGGCGATACGGGACCAGTTGAACTACATGACAGGCATCGCGCGCTACGCCGATATGCCCCGAGGAAAAATCTTAGGCGCAAAAGCGGGATTTCTGAAACTTGTGTTCAGCAAAGACAGCCTGAGGGTCTTGGGAGTCCATATCATCGGCCATATCGCGACCGAATTGATCCACTACGGCGTGATCCTTGTCGAAGAGAAAAAGAACCTCAACGACATCATCGGCCAGGTCTTTAACTTCCCCACCCTCCACGATCTCTACAAATATGCTGCCTACGACGGCCTAAGCAACTTTGCCGGCCACAAGGTAAAGCCTTAAGAGGGCGGTTTATCACCTGCAGAGGAAATTGCAAAACTCTCTTTCTAATTTATCCAATGGAGGACGTCGCGGATGATGCACCAACGGGGCGGCTTTTGTTCTATCTCAAGTCCCTCGATCCAATAGAGATATTGCTCTTTGGCAAAGCCCGATTGGTTTTTGAGCAAGATCCAACTCTGCATAAAATTAAGCCAATCGTCGGCCCCGGAGCGAACAGGATAAGAATATAGCTTCTTTCCCAAAGTAAAATCGTAATCGATCACGGTATAGTTGGGATTCTGCAAACACCATACAAACGCCGATAGGTAGCCCCAGAGCAGGGCATCGCATTTTTTCTCCGTAAATTGCCCTGGATCGTCCAGGGAAACATAAGTTGCGTTCGGGAAACGGCGAGCGACCACCTCTTCATAAGCTCCGATCGCGCCGATCCGAAGCCCCTTCCTCTGTTCAATGCTGCGGTAATCTAAAAATTCCTCCTGCTTTGCAGAAGGAACGACAAGGACATTATTCTGTTCAATGTAGGGAGAGACAAAATCCATATAGCGGAGCCTGTTCTCATTCATAATGATCGCAGACATGGCAATGTCATATTTCCCCGATTGAAGATCTTCTCCAAGAGTCTCATAGTCTAATGGGATAAATTCCAAGTCGCAGTCGAGATCTTTAGCCAGCTGATATGCAAATGCAACGTCGTAGCCGACCAATTCCCCTTCCTTGTTGAAGAAACAGAATGGGATATTGATCGCATGATAGCCGACTCTTAAAACTCCTGAGTTCAAGATCCTGCTTAGGGGCTCATCCCGTTTATCGGATTCTCTTACGGGCGGGACCGTTTCCCCTTCTCGATAGATTTTTACCTCGACATCTTTTTTAAGGGACTCGGGCATGGATAAGCCGACATAAAGATCTGTAAAGTTGTCCTCCAAATAGATCATCGGTTTTATGACAACTATGCAACCGATTAAAACAATGAACGCTCCGCTTAATCCTAAAATTAGTTTTTTCCATTGCACCTTTAAGACGCCGTAATAGGCGCTAAGCACTAAGACAATTAGAGTATATAGGGAAGCTACGCTGAGCAGAACTTGAAAATTCATTGTGGCAACCGATGTCTGCTCAAACAATGAAAAGGAATCAGGCTGAAATTTCAATTGGGAAATCAAAAATGAAACAGCTGTAACAGAAGAATACGCTGTGCCGAATGACATTGGCAGCGTTAAAAACGGAAGAAAATACTCTTGGGCTCCAAGGATCGGATGGCGCGTGTAGAAGGAAAGAAAGAAAACGAAAAACAAAATGAAAAAATTCCCAATCTGAGAAAATGTGAATGCCAGCGGCATGACGGTCTGGCCAGTGTTCTCAAAAGAGGAACTTTCCAAGTCATATCGCCTTGCCAGCCTCTTAAGGGCATAATAGAGGAATGGAAAGGCCAAGCTCGGCATGGCCGTAGCAAAAGGGATCAAGCAAACAATCCGAAACTCCCTCATCACTTCGCCCCAGGTAAAGTTCGTCAAGCTTGTCCACAAGATCGGCAGCAAGACAAACGTGTAGAACAAAGCGCCTAGAATGAACGTAACGATGTAAAACTCGACCTTCGCGAGGTTCTGGAAATCAACAGTTCCCACCGTCACCGCGACATGAGCAAAGATCGGCAACGGAGAAGCAATCGCAAGCCAGACCAGTATTTTTTCCATGGCGTCATTGATACGGGAAAGAAGGACGAGAACCGGCTCTTTCTTTTCCAACATCATGATCGCAAGACCTGCGATAAGGCCGAAGACGGCGACGGCCGGGACCACATTATTGGCTAGGTCGTAAAAGAAGTTTTGCGGGATCACAAAGCTTAAAAAATGGCTGACAAACTCCTCTTGCCCAATTGCATTCTTTTCAATAAAAGCTGTCACAAGAGGCGGGATCAAGTAGATCATCGAATAGACGACCGCAAATCCCATGCCCCAGATCAGCAGGAGAAATACCCACCCTCGGCTCAGGAGTTTTTTTGCGATCTCTCCATTGAGCGATCCAAGGCCATGCATCAGCAAGAAAGGGATGTAGGGCAAAAGGACCATCTGGAGCAGCATGAAAAAGATTTTGCCGATCGGCTGGAATACACGGCAATATGGCCCAAAAAACAGCCCTGCGACGACCCCCAACCCGATGGCAAGGAGCACCGGATAGAGTAGGCTCACACGGCTGATATTGCGCGTATCGAACATTCCGAGTTCTCCAAAGTCGCTAATGTAGACTAATATATAAATCTTTTCTTTAATCGATTCAAGCTCAAGAAATCGTAAAATTTCTTGTCTTTTCAAACTCATCTGATATGCTGCCTTGGAAATAAATCATGTGGAGTCTCATGGAGCCGATGGTTCCTGCGCGTCTGATCTTGCAGTCCGGAGAGAAGTTTGAAGGGTTGTCCCCTTCTTGGCAGAAATCAGATTTTTTTGGCGAAGTCGTCTTTGCCACCGGCATGACAGGGTATGTTGAATCGCTGACAGACCCATCTTACGCAGGCCAAATCCTCACCTTCACTTTTCCTTTGATCGGCAATTACGGCGTCCCTGACGAAAACCTTTGGGAGTCCAATAGGATCCATGCCAAAGGAGTCATTGTCAACACGCTGACCTCTTACGATTTTCACTACCAGGCAGAATCGTCCCTAGCCCAGTGGCTTCGGAAGCAGAACGTCCCTCTCATAACAGGCATCGACACGCGAGCGCTTACCAAGACTTTGAGAAAAGAGGGCGTAGCCCTTGGGGTGATCACCCGCCATGAAAAAAAGCCCAAAGAATTTTTCGATCCCAATCAAACGGACCTTGTCGCTGAAGTGACAATCAAAAAACCTCAAATCTATGGGAAGGGTAAAAAGACTGTCATCGCCATCGACTGCGGCATGAAGGAAAACATCCTCCGCAACCTCCTCCGGTTCCCCATCCAGATCAAGCGGGTGCCGGCAGGTTACGATTTTACCGAAGAGGAGTTCGACGGCGTATTCATCTCCAATGGTCCCGGCGACCCCGTTGTCTGCAAAAAGACGATCGCCCACATTGAAAAAGCTCTAGCAAAAAAGAAACCGGTCTTCGGGATCTGCCTGGGAGCCCAGCTTTTAGCTTTGAGCATTGGCGCCAAAACGCACAAACTTCCTTATGGCCACCGAGGTCAGAACCAACCCTGCCAGCATCTTGAAAATGGACGCTGCTACCTCACATCGCAAAACCACGGCTATGCGATCACGGAAAAGACGCTGCCCAAAAACTGGAAGGTCACCTTCCGGAACTTAAACGATGGTTCCGTCGAAGGAATCGAGCACCAAAACCTTCCTTTTTTTGCCGTTCAATTCCATCCCGAAGCGTGTCCCGGACCGACGGATACTCTTTGGTTATTTGATAAATTTTACGGGCTAATCAAATGAAAAAAGGCTCTAAAGTTCTTATTTTGGGCTCCGGAGGCCTGAAGATCGGACAAGCGGGAGAGTTCGACTATTCGGGAACGCAAGCGATCAAGGCTCTTAAAGAGGAGAAGATCCGCACCGTTCTGATCAATCCGAACATTGCCACCGTTCAGACCGACCCTACCGAGGCCGATGAAGTTTACCTCTGCCCTTTGAACCTCGATAACGTCACGCGGATCATTGCCAAGGAGAGGCCCGATGGGATCCTGCTCGGCTTCGGCGGTCAGACAGCCCTGAACTTAGGGGTCAAGCTCGACGAGACCGGAGTATTGAAAAAATATGGCGTCGCCGTCCTAGGCACGCCGATTTCATCGATTCGGCTGACGGAAGACAGGGACTTGTTTAAGAAGAACCTCGCCTCGATCGGCATCCTATCCCCTAAAAGTTATGCGGTCCGCTCGATCAAAGAGGCAACCGCCGCGGCAAAAGAGATCGGCTATCCGCTGATGATGCGCTCAGGATTTTCTCTTGGCGGCCTGGGATCGGGAAAGGTCCAAAATGAAAAAGAGCTTATCGACAAAGCAGGAGAAGCGCTGAGCGGCGCTCCCCAAATCCTGATCGAAGAGTATCTGCTGGGCTGGAAAGAGTTTGAGTATGAGATCATTCGCGACGCAGCCGACAATGCGCTGACGATCTGCAATATGGAAAATATGGACCCGATGGGGATCCATACGGGAGAGAGCATCGTCGTCGCTCCCTCGCAAACGCTCACCAACCGGGAATACCACCACTTCCGCGAGATGGCGATCAAAGCGGCGCGCCATTTTAAAATCGTCGGCGAATGCAACATCCAATTCGCGCTCAATCCTAAAAACGGGGACTACCGGGTCATCGAGATGAATGCTCGCCTTTCCCGGTCCTCTGCCCTTGCTTCCAAGGCCACAGGCTATCCCCTCGCCTTTGTCGCAGCGAAATTGAGCTTAGGGATCTCCCTCTGCCAGATCAAGAATGCCGTCACGCAGAAGACATCGGCCTTTTTCGAACCGGCCCTTGACTATCTGACGGTCAAGATTCCTCGTTGGGACATCCACAAGCTCCGCTCTGCCGACCGGCAGATCGGCACCGAGATGAAGAGCGTCGGAGAAGTGATGGCGATCGGACGGACATTTCCCGAGGCCCTGCAAAAAGCGGTGCGGATGCTCAATATCGGGGCTAGCGGGCTTTCCGATTATCCCCATCAGATCGCCGATCTGAAAAAAGAGATCGCCCATGCGACCGACAGAAGGCTGTTTGCCCTCTATCAGTTTTTTAGAAAGGGAGGATCGCTGTCGGAGGCGCATAGACTATCGAAGATCGATCCCTGGTTTTTATCCCAAGTCCAAGAGATCGCCAAATTGGAAGCGGAGATCAAGCAAAAGCCGCTCAATGCAGAACGGCTCCGCCTTGCAAAACAGGCCGGTTTTTCCGACTGCGCGCTTGCCAAACTGAAAAAATCGACGGAAGACAAGGTTCGCGCACTCCGGAAAAAACACAAGGTCCTTCCGGTGATCAAACAGATCGACACCTTGGCCGGCGAGTTCGATGCCCAGACCAACTACCTCTACCTCACCTATCATGGCACGGTGGACGACATCGATCCATCGGAAAAGAAACCGGTGATCGTCCTTGGCTCGGGGCCTTATTGCATCGGCTCCTCCGTCGAGTTCGACTGGTGCGCCGTCAACACGTGTAGATCTTTGAGAAAAATGGGAGAGACGACGATCATCATCAATTCCAATCCGGAAACGGTCTCCACTGACTACGATGAATCGGACCGTCTCTATTTTGAAGAGCTCTCTTTGGAAAGGGTGCAAGATATCGCCGACTTCGAAAAGACAAAAGGATTGATCGTCTCTGTCGGCGGACAGATCGCCAACAATCTAGCGCTGCGGTTAAGCGACCACGGCTACCCGATCTTGGGAACTAGCGCCGAATCGATCGACAAAGCGGAGGACAGGAACAAATTCTCCTCCCTGCTCCATCGGCTTCACATCGACCAACCTTCTTGGCAGGCTGCGACAAGCCTCCAAAGCGCCAAGTCCTTTGCTAAAAAAACCGGATTCCCTCTGTTGATCCGCCCCTCTTATGTCCTGTCGGGATCGGCGATGAACATCGTCTATTCCGAACAAGAGATGCAAAAGCTGCTCACGGAGGCCGCCCTCGTCTCTCCCGATCACCCTGTCGTGATCTCCCAGTTCATCACCGATGCCAAGGAGCTTGAGGTCGACGGAGTTGCAAAATCGGGAGAAATCCTGATCGACGCGATCACCGAGCACGTGGAAAACGCCGGCGTCCATTCCGGCGATGCCACCGTTGTGATCCCGCCGCAGCGCCTGTATCTAGAGACGATCCGCCGCGCAAAAAAAATCACCCGATCGATCGTCAAAGCCCTCAACATCACAGGGCCGTTCAACATCCAGTTTATCGCTAAGAACAATGCCCTCCAGGTCATCGAGTGCAACGTGCGGGCATCAAGGTCCTTTCCCTTTGTTTCCAAAGTCGCCTGCCACAACTTCATCGACATCGCCGTGCAAACGATGATGGGCAAGTACAAAGCGGCTCCCTATGAAACATTGGAACTCGATTATGTCGGGGTCAAAACCCCCCAGTTCTCCTACCATCGGCTCAAAGGGGCCAATCCCGTCGCCCACGTCGAAATGGCATCGACGGGCGAGGTCGCATGCCTGGGTTCCGACTACTTAGAGGCCTTTTTCAGCTCCTGGATGGCAACCGACCAATCGATCCGGCGCAAAAAAATGCTCGTGAGCATCGGTGGCGATAAGAAAATCAAGCTCCTCGACGTCCTAAGGCAGCTCGAAGAAAAAGGATGGGACATCTATTCCACGGAAGGGACGCACGACTTCCTTTCCCACCACGGCGTCGCCTCCCGCTGCGTTTATAAGGCCAGTGAAAAGATCGAGCCTAACGTCGCAACCCTCCTGACCCACCGGGACGTCGATCTGATCATCAATATCCCTCGAGGATTAAGCTCCCATGTCCGCACCGACGGGTTTACGATCCGCCGCCTTGCGATCGACCACCATATCCCGCTCATCACTAACCTGCAGACAGCACAAATGCTGCTTCAAGCGTTAAGCGAACTGAAACCTGAGAAAATCCCTGTGAAATCCTATCGAGAGTTCACAGCAACCCAACACTCTTCATGAAAAACGTCCTGATCAACCGAGCTGTCTCCCTGCTCAAAGCGCGCAAGCCCAACCTCGGCATCGACCAACGCAAGTTCCTGATCGTCTCCACAACAGGCCTTGGAGATACCTTATGGGGAACTCCGGCAATCAAAGCCCTGCGCGAAACCTATCCGACATCCTACATCGGCGTCCTGACAAGTCCCATCGGGAAAGAGATCCTGCAGCACAACCGGCATGTCGACGAGCTCTTTGTCATTTCCGATCCAGTCTTTTTCTCCCTGTTTCCCCTCTATTCACGATTAAAAAAGAAAGGGATCACCGACGTTGTCCTCTTCCACACTTCCCAACGTCCGATCCTCCCCTTTGTTGCGACCCTCGGAGCTTCTAAGATCATTGGCACCGAAGGGCTCCATAAAGGACTAGACCACTTCCTTACCGATGCCGTCCCAAGCGCCCATGTCCACGAAATTGAAAGGCGCCTTCAGCTGGTAGCCAAAATCGGCGCCCATACCCAAGACCCTGCAATGGAAATCTCTCTCAGCGCTGAAGATGAAAAATTAGCAGAGCTCTATCTTTCGCAATTCCAGCTCCCTTCCTACCTTCCGAAAGTCGCCCTTCACCCCGGAGCTAAAGACCTTTTTAAACAATGGCCCCCTTCGCTTTTCGTGGAGCTCGGCAACCGCCTCGTTCAAGAACTCGGCTGCCAAGTCTTTGTCACTGGAACGGGAGGAGAAAAAGAGCTTGTCGAAACGATCTCCTCTCTGATCAAAGGCGCGATTCCCGTCACCTCTTTAAAACTGCGCCCTTTCGCCGCCTTCTTAAAACAGATGAAGTTGGTCGTCTCGAATGACACTGGCCCGATGCATGTCGCTTTTGCGATGCAAACACCCACCGTTGCACTCTTTGCTCCAACCGATCCTAAGCTATGCGGCCCTCATGGGATCAACAATGCGATCGTGATTTCCAAAGGGCGCACGTGCACGCCATGCCTGAAAAAAAGATGCGCAGAACCCTTCTGCTTACTTCAAATCAGCATGCAGGAAGTGTTCGAAGCGGCCTTGAGCTGTTTTTACGTCAAAGACTCCTCAAACATCAATTGATCGCCGGTAAACTCATAGAAGCTCAACTAGAAAGCTTATTGAGCGTGACGTCTAATTGGTTATTGCCCATGTATGTTTTTTTAATATTATCTCGCACTTTTTCATAATACTGCATCATCTGATCAGGCTCTTCAAATGATACAAAACTGGGCAAGTTTAAATTGGTTATCGAAAGCTCGACCTTTCCCACAGGATCGGGATTACTAAACTTGTAAGGGTAAGACTCCAAGATTTCCTTGCAGGGCTCTGGACAGTCAAAAAATTTCCAATAAAACGCACTAGAATTAGTTTTTCCATACCCGAATAGTATTCCCCAAAGCTGTGCTGCATTTTTTGCCGCTCTAACTTTTATCCAAAAATTTGACTCTTGATTTGGCATTTCCAAAACAATCTCTAGAGGATGGAAATCAAAACCCACAGCCCTTTGGAATAAATCATAATTAGACTCAATTACTAACGCTGTTTTTAATATATCGACGAAATATACAAAAGATGCTTTTCCATCTTCATCAAAATGAGAACGGAACAACAGATGTTTTTTTAACGCAATCCGATTTTGTATCTTTTCCCATTTCAACCAATTCTCAGGTAAATCATAGGTTTCTTGCACATAACAGTTGTTCTTGTCTTCCTCCGCTAAACCATCGACAATTTGTTGCATTTCTTCTTCTGTGTAATGATAGAGAACAATTTCAGTGACTGGCTTGGAACCCCACAAAGTATAGGCTCCTCCTTCAACGAATAAAAGGTCATTAAAGAACTCTCCAAGCCATTGACGCTCTTCTTCTGTTAAAGTAACAGGCGGCTTTTCTTTAGTAATCGGTTCGCAACCAGAAAGAAAAAATATTATCGACAGCAAACAACAAATTTGTTTGCATAACACGTTCACCATTTTTGATCTGAGGAGGCACTCTATGTTCTCTCGAATCTTATCAATCATATCTCTGCTCTACAGTCTGAATGGATTTGCTAATCAACTGGCATATCAACAAGACAATGCTCTAATAAAGGAAATAATTGCAAAGGATCATCCCTGCATTAGCAATGTGATTGATAACCGGATCTATGCTAATGTTAAAAAGGTCGTGCTGATCACAGGGGCTTCTAGAGGCATCGGCCTCGCTACTGCGCATTTTTTAGCGAACAAAAACTATTGCGTGTATGCAACTGCGCGAAATGTAGAGGGTTTAGATGCGGGGGAAAGTGAAAACCTTCATTTTGAAAAACTGGATGTGACTGATGATCAAACTATCCAGAACACCATTGGTAAAATTATCGAAAAGGAAGGCCGCTTAGATATCGTTATTAATAATGCCGGATATGCCTTAGCAGGACCACTTGAATGTCTTTCGATGGATGAGATCCAAGATCAGATGAACGTCAACTTCTTTGGAGCGATCCGCGTGTGCCAAGCTGCGCTGCCACATATGAGAAAACAGCAAAGCGGCCATATCATCAATATCAGCAGCGAGCAAGGAACTTATGGACTGCCTTACGGAAGCATGTACACGTCGAGCAAAGCAGCCCTGGAGTCGCTATCGGAAGCGTTAAGCATTGAACTTCTTCCCTGGAATATCCACGTTTCGATCGTTGAACCGGGGATGGTCGCGACACGCTTTTCCGTGATATTGGGCTCTCGAGAAGCGGAACAAAATCCCTACGCAAAAATCTGTGAGAAAATTACCAACTCGCTGACGGAAGAGAGGACCCCTTCCCCATCTTGTCAAACGCCGGAAGAAATTGCCCAATTCATACACACTGTCATTACAACCCCTCGTCCCCAATTGCGCTATCAAACCAGCAAAGCCGCAACGGATCTGGTTTCTCGGTTTCTAAAAGACCCATCAGGACAAGAATACCTCGATTGGATCCAGCCATTGATTAGCGAGCACTATTCTGAACCTGATTGAAACGAAGCTATTAACTCTTGCTTCAATCTATTTATTTTTTTTCGAGATCGATATGGAATTTGTGAAGAAATCGACGCAGCAAAGGCATCAGCATGATACTGATCGCTGCAACTAAGCTAAATGGGCAGCAAATCGCATAGGTTCCGGCAAAAAGCTTCCCTTCCCAACTCTTGATCTCATGCTCTGTGCCCATCCCTCCAAAGAACAAAGCAGCTTGCAGATAGGAATCAATCCAAGAAAGCCCTTCAATAGTGTGAAATCCGATCATGCCGGTTCCAATCATGGCAGATACAGTAAATACTCCGAGAAGGATGCTGAGCAACACCCTCTTATAAAATTGCTGCTTTGAGAAAGGAGCACGCTTTAAATTTTCAAACGCCATCAATGAATCCCGATCTCGACTTTTTTTTGAAATTATCTTTGACCGATTGAAAATTCAAGCTTTGTTTTTCTAATCCCCCATTTGAGAGCGTTGCAAAAAGCGCCGACTTGGGCGGGGACGAGGTTTGCAATTAGCACAACTTCATTTGCCTCTTGCAAATCACTATGCAAGAGGTTTACGATGCAGTGTTAATTTAGTTTTACATGAGCGAGGATGGACGTGAAGAACTCTTTTCACAACCGGAGCATTATCTCGATTGCGGACATGACAAAAGATGACCTGTTGCTGGTCATCAAGCGTGCCGAAGAGATCAAGAAAAAAAAGCCCCGCCGCGACTTGGAAGGGTTTGTCTTAGCCACCTGCTTCTACGAGCCTTCGACGCGCACCCGCCTCTCCTTTGAGTCGGCAATGCTCAGGCTCGGCGGAGATGTGATCGGATTTTCCGATGCCCATTCGACTTCGGCAAAAAAAGGGGAATCGCTGCATGACACGATGCGGGTGATCGGCCAATATGCCGATGCAATCGTCCTTCGCCATCCCATGGACGGCGCGGCGCGTTGCGCATGCGAAGCGACCTCGACGCCTATCATCAATGCCGGCGATGGATCGAACCAGCATCCGACCCAGACCTTATTGGACCTGTTCACGATCAAAGAATGCCAAGGGAAGCTCAAGGGATTGAACATCGCCTTCGTCGGCGACCTCAAGCATGGCAGGACCGTCCATTCTCTTGCCCTAGCCTGCGCCCTTTTCGATATCCGCTTGTTCTTTGTCTCCTCAGAGCAGCTCTCTTTGCCCGATGACATCTGCCATGCTTTGCGCAAAAAGGGGGTCAAGTTCTCTTTTCATAAAAGCATCGAAGAGGTAATTGGAAAAGTCGATATCCTTTACATGACACGGATCCAAAAAGAGCGTTTTGATTCCGGCTTAGTCCGCGATCACAACACCTTAATGCTTTCAAGCCCTTCAGTTCTTTCGAAAGCAAAAAAGAACCTGAAGGTCCTCCACCCGCTTCCCCGCTTAAAGGAGATCGATGTTTCGATCGATGCCACTCCGTACGCCTACTACTTTGAACAGGCTGAAAACGGCCTTTATGTGCGGCAAGCCCTCTTGTCTTTGATTTTAAAGGGAGGTAAATAATGGCAAAAACTCTATCGGTTGCCGCAATTAAGGAAGGAACGGTCATCGACCATATCCCTTCAGGACATGCGCTGACGCTGATCCGCGTCCTTAAACTCGATGAGAAGAAACTCTGCACGACGGTCGGGATGCGGCTGACATCGAAGTCGATGCAATTTAAAGACCTGATCAAAATCGAAAATTATTATCTGTCGGACAAAGAGGTCCACGACATTGCCGTTTTTGCTCCCAAAGCAACGATCAACACGATCAAACAGTATAAAGTGACCAACAAAGCCCAGGCAGAACTGCCGACAGCCGTCGAAAGGATCCTCATTTGCCCCAATTTACGTTGCATCACCCGCCACGAAAACATCGACTCCCTCTTTTTCATCGAATCGTTCAAACAAAAGATCCACGTGCGCTGCAACTACTGCGAGAAAGTTTTTGAAAGGGACGATATTGTGGAGTACCGTACGTGATCACGATCCGCAACGCTCAGTCACCCGAAGGCAGGACCATCGATTTGGCCCTCGAGTCTGCAGGTAACGAGACAATCGATGCAGAGGGCTTGACGCTCATCCCGGCGCTGATCGATCCCCACGTCCATTTCCGCACTCCCGGCCTTGAGCACAAAGAAACATGGGAGACAGCGTCGCGCGCTGCAATTTCAGGCGGGATCACGACCGTCTTCGACATGCCCAACACAGTCCCTCCGATCATCACGCAAGAGCGGTTGGAAGAGAAAAAACAACGGATCGACGCCCAGCTCAAAGCGGCCGGCATCCCCCTTCATTACGGTCTCTACCTCGGCGCCGATAAGTCCCATTTTGACCAGATCGCCCGTTGCAAAGAGAAATGCGTCGGCCTCAAAGTCTTCATGGGATCTTCGACAGGCGATCTCGTGATGGACGACGAAAGCAGCCTCCACTCCGCCTTCAGCCTCTGCGCCCAGCACGACATGCTCTTGGCCGTTCACGCCGAAGATGAAGCCCTGATCCAGGAGCGCAAAGCCCTCTTTCCCCACGCCGACCATCCCCGCTTCCATTCCCAGGTCCGCAATGACGAGGTTGCCTTCCGCGCCACCCATAAAGCGATCGAGCTCGCCCGCCTCTATAAGACCCGCCTCTATCTGTTGCACATCGGGACAAAACGGGAGGTCGAACTGATCAAGCGGGCAAAAGAGGAAGGGCTTTCGGTCTTTGCTGAAACAACCCCGCACCACCTTTTTTTGACCCAGGACGCCTACGAGACCTTAGGGACAAAAGTCCAAATGAACCCCCCTCTGCGCACGGAAGCGGACAGGCTCGCCCTCTGGGAAGGGATCCGCA
>JAFEGV010000180.1 GCA_018239665.1 Verrucomicrobiota bacterium
TTGACCATGTAGTCCCATTCCCTCAGTTTAAGGGAAAAGAGGGTCTGGCAGGCTTCCACAGCAAAATAATCGGAAAGAGGCGCTTGGCTCTCTCTTGGCTGCCGAGCGTTTTGCTTCAAGCATTCTTCCACGAAGCTCTCAGCGCTCGACTGATCATCCGTGAGGGTTTCGCTATCGGACGAATCGGAAAACTGAAAGAAGGCCAGATGCTGCTTGACCACTTGAGATGCTGTTTCGCTTCTAGGATGAGCCTCTAGAAACTGGACAAAGGGGGCAAGCCACTCGCTTTTATCGATCCTTCTTGAAGAGTAACGGGCAAAATCGATCCCCCAGCGCCCCTTGTTTTTAATCAGCATCTCAGTTAGCGCTGTATGATATCTAGGGCCGTAATGCTCGGCGACCCTCTTCAACAGACTCTTTCCTGCGCGTTCGAGCTTTCGAGGATTTAGAGGTCTTGATTGCGAAGGAGCATCCGTGCTTGTGTTGGCATTGAGAAGAGCTGCTTCTAAAAGTTGTCTGATCTCAGGTGTTTTAGCCACATCAAAAGGAGTTTCGCCTTTTTTGTTTTTTCCATTAGCGACGGCTCCAGCAGCAAGTAATTGGCGGGCGATGTCTGAATGCCCTTCTCTGCAGGCTAAATGAAGAACCGAATTTCCCTTTTCGTTCAGATAATTAACATTAGCTTTTGCCTGGATCAATAATTTTACGGTTTCTGAATGCCCTTCGGAAGAGGCATCATGAAGGGGTGTATTTCCGAATTGGCCCTTTGCATTGATATCTGCGCCGGCGTTGATCAATAGTTCGGCTACTTGTAAATATCCCGTTAAACAGGCTTCATGAAGGGGGGTATCTCTATCTTTGTCAAGATCATTAATATTGGCTTTTGCTTCGATCAATAACCGGACAAGTTCAGAATGTCCTTTCGAGCAAGCTAGATGAAGAGCATTGTAATCGTTGTTAATTTTAACGTTAACATCGAATGAGATTCCCTTTTGCCTTGCCTGTTGCAAAAGAGATAACAGCTTGTTGCAGTTTTTTTCTGATATAGCTGATAACCAATCACGATTGAATTTGTCGATTTCTTGTTGAGAGTGAGGCGGTTGTAAAGAAGCCTGCTGGGCTGCGCGTGCGTTTTCTAAAAGCTGTCTGATCTCAGGTGTATGGGCAGCGTCTAGAGGGGTTTTACCGACATTAGATTTAGCATCGATGGAGGCTCCTGCATCGAGTAGTTGTCTGACTATTTCGGAAAAGCAATACCAACAAGCCAAATGCAAGGGAGTGACCCCCCCTTTGTTTGCAAGATTTACCGATGCATTGGCGCTGATCAATTCCCTGACCAATTCGGAATCACCTTCTGAGGTGGCTATATACAGGGGGGTGTTTCCATTTACAGATAAAAGATCGACATTTAAAGGGATCTTCTTTTGTTTTGCATTTTGTAGGAGCAATAACATCTTGTCGAATCGTCTCTCTGAAATAGCTTTAGCCCAATCCCTATTGAGCTGATCGATTTCTAGTTGAGAGCAAGGCGGTTGTAAAGAAGCCTGTTGAGCTGCGCGTGCGTTTTCGAGAAGTTGTCGGATCGCAGGTTTCCGGGCAACGTCTAGAGGAGTTTTACCATTAGCATTTTTAGCATCGATGGAGGCGCCAGCTTCGAGCAATTGATTGACCAGATCGGTATTTCCGTGACTGCAGACATGATGAAGGGCGGTAGATCCTCTACGATTTTTATCATTGATGTTAGCTTTTGCAGCGATTAACTGTTTGACT
>JAFEGV010000181.1 GCA_018239665.1 Verrucomicrobiota bacterium
GGGGAATTTTTCTGCCTGCAAGTCTCGGCTGCCTAAAAACTTTTTTTTGCGTTCAATTTTTTCCTGGTCTGCGTCTTTATAGCCGGCAATTGAACTAGTCGGATGTATAACGATCGAGTTGTCTCCATTAGGACTAAAGTTCTTGATGAATTCTAAAAGAAAGCTAGGGAGGCTTCTATTGCCCAAAAATGCAGCGAGCTTATTTAGTTTAGCCAATCCAGACGAATTATCTTGTATTATTGCATCGATTGGAGAAGTGAGGTCAAAGATTTCAAAACTCATCACGCCGCTATCGAAAGAGACTGTGGTTTTATCAATGCTGCTAGAAGAGGTTGCATTAACTCGGGAATTTTCGAGCCAAACTGGCGAGCCATTTCCTGATCGTATAGATTCTAACGAAAGCCTGTGAAACACGAAGCATCTATGCCAATCAATATAGAGCCGTTCAGGAATGTGGAGATCAAAAAACGACAGATAGTTACCTCGAGAGCCAAACATTCTGGCGCGCTGTATATATGTGTCCTGTTGAATCTTATGTTTTACATCTCGAGTGAAGAACATCGAGAGTAGATTATCAAAGGTTACTCCTCGGGATACGATATTTCCACCTATTGCAACGGTAAATAGAGTTGAGGGATTGGTTGCGTTTGTGTAGTCAACAACATTTTTATCGCAATCACTATTCATAACTACTATATCGTTTCGTCGGTTATTTTGGCTAATATAGTTCAAAATTTCAGATTCGATACCCGGGTATTTTTTTATTGCAATTTTTTTTAATTCTTTAAAAAATTTAGCCCCTTCTTGACTTGATTCAGATTTTAAAGTGCGAAAAAATTTAACTACTTCTTTGTAGTCAGTTGTATGATCTGCTCTCTTTCCGCTGGTGTGAATCAAAATGCTATAGTTTGTCTCCTCATTATTAATTTTGAGATTTAAGTACGCTACATTAATCAAGAATGAAAACAGTGCTTCTCGTAAATATCTTGGTGTGTCATTTGTATCTGGGAGCGTATTCAGATTAAAACCCAATTTTTCATTTTCAAGTGAAGTTGGGAAAAATGTACTTTGTCCGTTGTATTTAGGATGTGGAGGAAAATCAACCCACTTTTCGTTTTCATTGCTAAAGGTGTTGTTTAAGTCTAAACGTGCGGGAGTTGCTGTCACACCGATATATATACCATTATTTTCAAGTAATTTTTCGATCAGTTCGTTGATTCTTGTTTTTTCTCCACGCTTATTGATTTTTCCATTTGGAGAAGCATAGTCTGCTTCATCGTCAATAATCACTTTTTCTTCGATATGCTTGATTTTCTGAAGCAGTTTTTGTAGATCTTTTGAGTTTTTTTTAGAGAAAATAACCCATTCGGAATCGTCTAAGATAAAATCGGGATCTAAGATTTCGTTGAAGTTTTTTGGTGCCGGATCGATACCAGATCTTCGGAATCTATCTAGATTTTGAGTCAACAACTGTACGCTGTCGTTAAGTAGCACTACAACTATTTTAAAGCCTTCATCAAGAATTCGTGAAGTAAGGGCTATCATCATTTCTGTTTTTCCGCTTTGCGGTTCTCCATAAATAACGAATGAACGACAAGACATCTTAATGTTTTTAATGGCTCCATCAACAGCGGTTTCAATATTTGTTGTGTAACCATTTTTTTTTCTTATTCGGTCCAGCTGACGATGGTAACGTTTGTTTAAGCTGAAGATTGATGCTGTGCTAGAGGTTGATGCTGTGCTAGAGGTTGATGCTGTGCTAGAGGTTG
>JAFEGV010000182.1 GCA_018239665.1 Verrucomicrobiota bacterium
TGGTCCAACGTGTTCATCCGCGGAGATTGGGGAAGGGCATTGCGGTCTGCGAACGGCATCTCTTCGGGAAATAATCAGTATTACTTCTCATCGACAATCATTTTTTAGGGAGATCGATCAAGATGTTAGAGGGAATGGCAAAACAGCTTTACGAGATAAAATTGATGATTTTGAGGGGCAAATGAGTTTTGCAATTCCCTCGTTATACACATTTAGACGATTTGCGATCTCGCTTCTCACCCTTGCCAGTGTTACATCTGCAATGCGCGAGCTTCAAGCTCTCCCGGTTCTCGACCATGTCTCCCATGGCAATGCCCATCCTGTTGTCGAAGGAGATGAACTGCGGATAGAGGCTTCCGATAACGCCATTTTGAACTACCGCAATTTTGACATTCAGCAACATGAGACCGTTCGCTTCCAGATGGCGGAAGCTTCCCATCGGGTCTTAAATCGGGTCGACAGCGATGTGCCAAGCCTTATCCATGGAAAACTCTACTCGAATGGGATCGTCTATTTGATGAACCCTGCCGGGATTGTGTTCGGCCCCGACTGCGTGGTCAATGTCGCAGCCCTTTACGCAGCTGCGGCGCATTTAAGCGATAGCGACTTTCTTCAAGGGATCGACCGTTTCCTAGACGTTCAAGGAAACATTGAGATCTATGGGACCCTCTTGGCCCAAGACATTGCCCTCATCGGGAAAACGATCTTGCAAAAAGGAACCGTTTTAGCGGAAGAAGGGCATCTGCTCTACGCGACTGCCGAAAATGTCTACTTAGGGAAGGAGAACAGCCACCTCTTCGTCAAATGCGAAAGAGAGTTATTAGAAGAACCCACTAATGCGCCATGTTTCTTCGAATGCGGCGCACCTGAAGCATTCCTTTTGCGCCATGCTGGAGTTTCCAAAGCAAAGAAGATCCATCTCTATGCAGAAAAAGAGAGCCTTGTCGAAGTCAAAGGGAATTTGGAATCATCGGAAGCTGCGTTAACCGGAAAAGGCGGAGATATTTCGATCCAAGGGGAAGTCATCCTTCTTAAAGGCGCTCAAATCGAAGCGTCCGGGAGGAATGGAGGAGGAGAGATCCTGATCGGAGGGGGAGATCACGGTAAAGGGCTCTACCCGACAGCAAAATACCTCGAATGCGATTCAAATACAAAGATCTTTGCCGATGCATCCGTACATGGGGATGGAGGAAAAATTATCCTATGGTCCGATCGCGGAACAATCATTGACGGAAAGCTTTTTGCTGAAGGGGGACCGCAGGGAGGTAACGGCGGTTATGTCGAAACATCGAGCGGAAAGAACTTTGCAATTACAAATGCCAAAGTCTCAACTTTTTCTCCGCAAGGACAATTAGGGCTATGGGTTCTGGACCCCCATGCAGTTTTTATTATCCCGACTCCTCCCCCTTGTCCGGCTATTTCTGATTTAGAAAATCCACTTGATTCTAACAACTACAACGTCGATCCGTCATGCCTAGCAAGTCAAACAACCTCATTTTCCATTGAAGCAGTCCAAGACACAGGACTTCCTAGTTCACAAACTATCCAAGTGGGATTTCTTTCAAATCCCGTAACTCTTGTCAGCACCCAACCAGGTGTCAACGTCCTTTTTGATACGTTCATTTCCTCTCCTTCCAACCTTGGATCGTTCATTATTAATGGAACCTTGCAATTCGATGGTGATCTAACATTTAATTCTCCTGCAAACGTTCAGGGAAATTCAACCATCACTTCTACCAGCGG
>JAFEGV010000183.1 GCA_018239665.1 Verrucomicrobiota bacterium
AGCTGAGGAATGATCAAAAGGCTAAAACCTGACAACGCGTGGTAAAACTTGCGCCTGCATTTATTCATCTCAGATCTCCTTCATCGAACTGATTCGCATCACCACATATTAATTAAATAAATTTTAATTGCAAAAAAAAATTTCAGAGCATTCAAAAAAACACTCAAGCTTTTGATTTAGGCTAGGATTTAACCTGGAACTCTAATTTCGAACCGTCAATGTGATGGACGACTTTTCCGCGGACGAAAATATAGAAGACGCCGCCAAAACATTCAGAAAAGGGGCGTTTGTCAAACAGCTTTACATAACGTTTCAAAGCTTCGGCGTAGATCGATGCTTGGAGAAAATAATCATGCTGGTCCATCGACTTTAAGATATTTTCGGAAGAGTAATCTTGAAGCGATGGGCCTAAATAATTTGTCTTCCAATCGAGCAGGTAATATTTCTTTTTCGATTCAAACACAAGATCGGCAAATCCTTTCATCAATCCTTTTTCAAATGGAAAGAGGAACTCCATTTCTTCCTGGATTTGAGCGGGCGGGATTTCGCTTAAGGAAAATCCTTTCAGCGGCATGTGGAGCAAATCCCAGATCGTTTCAAACAGCGGACCTTTCCACAAGCTTAAGGTTGTGTTGGCCGTTTGTTTTTCGATGAGATCGGCAATTTTTTTCTGCTGTGGAAAGAAATGCAGGCCATATTGAAAGAGCTTTTCCATGATCGAGTGGAAGATCAATCCCGTTTGCGCGCCAAGGGGCATGTTGAGCGCTGTTGACATTTCATCCTTATTTTCGAGCTTTTCAATGAAATGCATTTCGGGATCAGCTTTTTTAGCAAGCGAGCTGTAGGAAACGATCGGTTGAGCAGGAAAGGGCGATAGCTCTTTTGGAGGAAGGTCCAGCAAGACGCTTTTCTTTTCTTGAACTTGGGTGGCAGGAGCAAGTTCGATTCGAGAAAGGGTGATCGAGGCCCCGTTCTTAATCTCATCCAAAAACGCCTCGACATGCGCAAAATCGAAAGAGGGAAGGGATGCTGCAGAAAAATAAAGCTCGATCGGAGATGCTTCTCCCAAAGGCACAGGGTTATTTTTCAGGTCAAACGGAAGGGGAATATAAACCCTCTTCTTGGCTCGCGTCAGAGCAACGTAGAGCTGGCGCAGCTTCTCGGCATCGATCTCCTTGAGCGACTTAGAGCACGCTTCGCTGTCCAATTCCAAAGGAACAATTTTGCTTCTCCCTTCGTCCTGTATGACAATTTCATCTTGAAGGGGATGGGATGACGCGACGCCAAGGGCAAAGACAATGTCGAACTCAAGTCCTTTGCTCATATGCATTGTCAAAATTTGAACCGCATCTTCGTCGCTGCCAATGCGCCTTTTCAACCGGGTGTCATCTTCTATGGAAGAGGAGCGGATCTCATCGAGAAGGGCAGTCCATTTTTCCGAGGCCCGTTTTTGCGTCCATGCCGTTTCGACGATGATCTCGGCAAGCTGTTCCAGATCGCAGTACAGATCAAGATGCCCTTGCGAAAGCAGGTGCTCTTCAACTGAAAGGTCGCGGCCCCAGGCGGAAGTTAAAAACTCGCGAAAGAAAGAAGAAAATCCTGATTGGTGCAGAGTATCTTGAAGGACGAGCGCCTTCTCTTTTGCCTCTCTCAGCGCCTCCTTGTCAAAGGTCCCGCTGATCCGTTCATGGTCCCAGCCGATCAAAGGGCCTCCAAGAAGCTTCTTTAAACGGCTCAA
>JAFEGV010000184.1 GCA_018239665.1 Verrucomicrobiota bacterium
AACATACAGGGAGCAACTTAATGCCAATACGTCCTTGGTAGGGGTATGTTAGAAGACAAGTTTTTCACAAGCCACAAGGTCGACCTATCAAGATTTGGCCCAATGTTCTTGGTACTGAGCCCCCATTGAATCAGGTCGAACTGACGGCTCGTTGATTTGAATAGTGAGAGGGATGGGGAAGTCCACGCCGACAATGGCGGCTTCGCCGGGTTCCAAGTTGGGCAAGAACGCAGAGGCGGAGCGGTCGATCTCGCCACATGCGCGCTCCACCATTTCGCGGTCACGGTCATTCGTTAGCCGGTGGACGATGAGCGTTCCCATTTGGCTGAGCACACCTTCAGTTATGTCACGTGGACGCTGGGTGGCGAGGCAGAGATTGAGGCCGTATTTCCTTCCCTCCTTGGCGATCAGCTCGAATGAATCGAGCCGTGAGAGGGAATCTTCCGAGCCGAAGCTCCGGCCAAGGAAGTTGTGTGCTTCATCCACAACTACGATAACCGGGACGGTCTGAAATTGTTTTCGGCGTGCTTCAGCGAGGAGGAAACGCCCAAGCGCATTTGCGATTATCTCACGTGCATGGTACTCGAAGGGAATGCCCTCCAAGGAGATGCGCAACAGCCTGTCCGCCGAACTGATAAATGATGTGATCTGGTCGGTAACCGAAGGCCCTTGATCTTCTCCGAAGACGCATTCCAGGGCTTTTGAGCATAAGACAGAGTTGATGCGTGAAATCATCGGCATGCAATAGCTCGCATCATTTTGGTTGTAGCCACCCCACTTGGTGTCATCGGGAGGGTTCCCCAATCCTATGTCATAGACGCATTCCTCTAAGATCTGGTTCGGCAGCTTGCTGACATTAAAGGCACTACTCGGGTCGTCAAGCTTCTTGGATGTCTCCTTCTTGTTCTCTTCAGCAAGGATGTCCCTCTTTGGCTTATTGGCTCGGACGAGAAGTCCCCTGTCGGAGGCAAGGCTAGGGTTGATGGAGACCAGTCGCAGGCTCCGAATGGCCGCCCTCAGTTTTGGTGCTTGGCTTTTCCCCGCCGGCTCAAAAAGCGCCATGAAGTCCAACTCATTGAAGCTCGTTGGAGGCAGGGAGCATTTCGTGGAACCGTCCGGTTCCTTGGTGGGAGAACCAAGATGTACGTGCTTCGTCCCGGCATTGAACTTCCGGTACTCCCCGGTCGCGTCGAGAAGGATGATCTTCGAGCGGTAGCGAAGGCATTCCTCAATCAATCGCGAGACCGTGTAGCTCTTGCCGCCTCCAGTGGCCCCTAAGACCGCACAATGCCGCCCAAAGATCTTCTCCGGTGTTAACACCATGGCAGCAACGGAAGCGCCGCTCACCCGCCCAAGATTCAGCGTTACCGTTGGTTTCTCGGAGGTGCCCGTGCGTAACGGGATTGTTGAGAGAAAGCCGATGGGCGCGGAGTACACACGGTCGCCAAGACGCGGGTATGAGGAGACCCCGGCAATTATGCCCATGCTGTCGAGCGTGACCGTACCGAGCAGTTGGATTACCGCGACCGCAGCCACGTTCGCACCTGCACCCGAGTCATGGTCCAGCGAATGCCGGTCTCGTTCAGGGAGCCGAACCTCGATGATCCTACCCAGTAGGGCGAAGTGTTCGCTCTCGATCACAGTGAACTCTCCCACCTCGCCGAGACCGTATCGCGCACCGTTCAGCATGCTCCCGCTCGCTGCACCCGCTTCATGCAGGTTCACACGAAC
>JAFEGV010000185.1 GCA_018239665.1 Verrucomicrobiota bacterium
GAAAGCTTGGCTGTCTGCGAAGAAGTCAGCCGCTCTCTTTCTTCGACCTTCACTTTTTTGCGCGCATGCAGGGGCAAAGATGGAATTGCTAATGAACCAATGAGTAGGATTGCAGAAAAAAATGTGGCGCGCAGCATTCGAGGGTCTCTTGATGGTTAGGTATTTGAGAATACCGGATCTCTATGTTTCTGCGAAAGAGGCACATTTTTCTTTTTATGAATGTCGCATTTATAATGTTGTCGAGAAAAAATAACTTGTTATATTCTTTGTTCTAATTACTGTGGGAAATCTAGATCTAAGGAGAAAAGACAATGTTGGTAAAAAGTCTATTTTCAAGCTTTTTCCTTATGGCTACTTCTGTTGCATGCGCACAATATTATAAAGCAACAGACCGTTCCATTGCTGTTATGGGAAGCTCCTATGAAAATAAGCTAGCTGATGATGAGAATGTCTGGGAAGAGGAGAACCTTTTTTTAGCGGATGCTCATGCGGAAGCTTCTTCAAACACTACAGCATTTTCTGAAGAATTTCTCGATCGCTATCGGTTTCCTATCGATAAGTCTTCTTTCTATGTGAATGCTGATTTTCTGTATTGGAAAGCTTATTGTGAAAATTTGGATTATGTGACAAAGGGTGCGCAACCCGATATCCCTTCTGGTCGCAACCAAGGCCCCATTGGCAACTACCTGCGGGGTAATTACGATTGGGAACCGGGCTTCCGTGTCGGAATAGGATATTGTTTCAAACCTGATTTTTGGGAGATCAAAGGAAATTACACCTTCTTTTTTGATGAAGGGAATGACTCAGCTAAAGCTAAAACAATCGATCCTCCTTCTTTGAATGGAGCTTATCCGCAGCACACAGGAACCCTCATTAAAGCAAAGAGCCATTTAGATCTCCATTATCATGTCGGAGACTTGTATTTGGCCTCCCGTTTTCTTGTCCGCTCACGTTTGCTCTTGAGCTTTCAGTTTGGCCCAACTGGCGCGTTTTTAGAGCAAAAATGGAAAATTGTCTATACAGGTCCGTTACAGCAATCGAAGATGAAGGTGAAGTGGCGATTTGAAGGACTGGGTTTTCGCCTTGGAATGTTAGGGGATTGGCTTATCGGCAAAGGATTTGGAATTTTTTCTCAAGCAACTCTTGCAGGTTTTTTTGGCGTCTATCACAACCATACGGTTCAGAATGATTTTCCTTTCAACCAGCCGACTAATCTTCTGGTCGATGCAAAAATCCATGAGCACCGTTTAGTTCCCCATTTTCAATTTCTAATGGGACCCTCCTGGGGAAAGAATTTTCATTCATGGAGTCTTTTTTTATCGGCTGGTTATGAGCTTAATCTCTGGATGAGCGATCTTCAAGAAGTTTTGCAAGGGTCTTTGCAGCCTGACAATAAAGCAGGAAAAGATCTTCGCCGCACGTATGGTACGTTCGGTATTCGAGGCTATACATTTAAAGCACAAGTCAATTTTTAGACATGGATGCGGAGTTGTCCGGCGAGAAGCTGATAATGAGCTTTTAGATAGCTTGGGTAAGACGGCGATTTGAGGTCCTTTTATGAAAGTGTCGTCTTTTTCCTGCAAAGGCGGTCATGCAAGAAGGGCAATCGGTTAGAAATCGAATCGTCCAGAAATGAACCATCCTTGGAAGCCCAGGTTTCCGTTAGGGGTAGTTATAGAGCTAGCGCCTGCTTGGGTAAAACTGAAAAATTGGTTGTGGTT
>JAFEGV010000186.1 GCA_018239665.1 Verrucomicrobiota bacterium
ATCCAGCAGATGCAGCATCTTTTAAGCTCAGGGGCAAGCTCAGAGGATATCCAACAGCTCCTTCCCATCATTCAAAAGTCTCAAGCAAATGAAGAATTAAGAAGAGCTGGCGGTGGAGGATCTTCCTTTGATCAATTGGGAAGAAGAATCCAGCCAGCTGCCCAAGCGAGCGTTGAAGGAGTAGAACCTGCTGTTATAGATAGGAGGCAAAGTCCTAAATATTTAATGGAGTCTACACCTGACGAGATTACAGGGATGGCAGCAGACCTTGCCAGACAATTTCCTACTTTATACGGGATGGATCCGGACAAAGCGCTTGCAGAGGCTAGCAGAAGAGATAAAGCAAGAGTTGCAAATGATCAGGCATACGAACAAAGACAGACGCTTGTAAGAAACCGTTTCGATGAGATTCTAAAGCAAAAGATCCAAAAAGAAGGTGAGGAAACATTTTCAGATGTCATTGGAGACTTGCAAAATGAGTTTGTAAAAAAAGCTAATGATGATGTTGATGCAGGAAGATTGAATCCTGTCCAAGCAGCTAACAAATATGGACAACAGGCTTTAGAATTTGCAAAGTCAAGAAACAATCTAAAAACTATAGGCAATGAATCTTGGTTTACTCGAACTCCTGGAAATACTAGAAAATCAATAGATAAAATCCGTGAATCTTATAAAGAATTGGGAGTGTTAGATGAGTTTGCGCGAGACTTAGAGGCTTTTCATGGGTTAACACCATATTATGCTGACTATTTGGCTTTTCCTGTTAAAGATAACAAGCAATTAAACAATGCTCTTTCAAGCATTAAGCATTTAGATACCGAACAAATAAGAAAAGGAACTGCATTAAGTGAAGCTGAAATTGCTCAAAAGATTTTCAAAGACATTGGAGAAAATGATAGTTTAAGGTCTATTGCGCTAGCGCTTCACGGAAAAGGGTATAATGAAGCTAAGTTTTTAGATGAAATTTATAAAGGTTATAATGAAGGTAAAATAAGGCTGAACAAAAGACAAGGAAGGGAATTAGAGAATAGAACTAGAGTAAATCCCAACTTGAGCGATTTATACATTTTCTCCTTTTCAGGGTTAGATAAATTAGTGGGTATACAATGATAAACAAAGTTCTTCCTTTGCTGAATGAATTTCTCCCTTCCGCTTTGGCCATCAAAGGTCTTTCAAAAGTTGACCCTAGAATTTCTAACTTTCTGACAGGTGCTTTAAGCGCAGGATATGGAGCCGATGCGGCTATTGATTTTCTAAGAGACAGACTCTCAACCACTGCTCAAAAAAGCGAAAGAAAGAGATTGGAGTCGAGCGTCGCAAGAGGTACGGCTAGACCCGATGAGATGGCTGGATTGAACAGGATTGAAACATCTGAACAGGTTCCAAGGCTTGCAGCAAATTTGGCAACAGGAGCAGCTGGCCTTGCAGGTGGATTGCTTGGCGCACGCGCAGGAGCAAAAGTAAAAGAAACTCCGGAAGCTGGCATCCCTGTTCAACCATCTTCTAGCGCCCACATCCGCTCACAAAGAGAGCATGGCCCGTTCGAGCAAGGGCCAGAGCAGGGAGTCATGGGGCCATTAAGACAAGGCCATGAGCCAAGATATGCGATGGGGCCTAACCCTCAGCCTCAACACCCACAGCATCCAAGGGGGGAAAGGGAGAGGGCTTTGCAAGCTCATTCAGAGATGAGCAAGAAAAAAAAGCTGATCGAT
>JAFEGV010000187.1 GCA_018239665.1 Verrucomicrobiota bacterium
GGTCTTGCAATTCGATAGATCTCGTAATGAGCATGGACTTGCTTTTCTCGAGGAAGGGATAGAAGCTTGGTTTTGGCGTATTCTTCAATCTTGTAGTAGGTGCTCTCAAAAATATCATCTGTAAGACTGGCCATCGCTTTAATGAGGCATTCAAGGTCGTCCGCAGCGTGGATTTCGCCCCATCGTTCGCAGCATCCTTTAGTCGGATCGGTGGAAAAGTGGTAAATTTTGCCGGCAAGGGCATTGCGGAGCGGAGTTCCAAGAGAGTTAAACGCCTGGAGAACTGCAGTTTTATCTTCAGGAATTCGGCCCTTCATCATGCTATCGGCCATCATGAAGAGATTAAAAAATTGCGCTGGATTGTCGATCAACGTCGATTCATGGTCATGAAATAGAGCTCTTGATGCTGGATCGAGCTGCACGACATATCGTTGGGCATCGGCAAGGGACAAAGTGCCGGAGCGCATTCTCTCGATCATATCGGCAATCGCAGCGAGGGGGTGCCTTCCGGACGGGAATTCGAAACGTTCAAGTGTTGGGTTCGGAACGGCGAGGGATAAAAGGGCAGATTGCGCCCACGAAGGCGTGCTGCTCTTTAAGTGTTGCAAGTTCTCAAATGAAAGTTGCGAGGTGACTCTTGAAAGTAAGCCTAATGCCATAATAGAACTCAATTTTTTGTTTAATGATTAAATTATAGCATATTTGAGCTGTTTGTATCTTTACTAAAGATTTTTTATGTTAAAATAATATTTAAAGTTAAGGTCGATGAAAGGTTAATGTTATCCCTGTGCAGGGATTTTTTTTAATCATCGGAATTCATTTTCTGGAATGCCGCTGGCAATAAGCTTTTGGAATGCAGTTCAGTAGCATTCTTTTCAAGCTGCCTCCTCATTCGAATAGCCGCTTCAAGATGAAATGTTATTGGTACGGATATACTCATGGACTAGAGGCCTTATAGCTTCAAGATAGCTTGATCCCATCGGATCGTGCGGATGTTTACCATCGGCATGCCGTTCCACAATGATTACTTCAGGACGATTTGAAGTGATCAGATTGGAATTCAACGCTAAATGAGGAACCACATCATCTAGAACAACGATATTGAATGCCTTAAGGCAAGATGTATTTTCGATAATATAAGCAGGTGCTATCGCAATCACAAAAATGCGCTTGCGCAGGTGTTCAGGCAGCTGCTGCAATGCTGCATGAACATCGATGGCCCCGCGGCTGGTGCATATTTGAAGGAATTTTTCGTCTGGACTGCTCCTTGCAAAAAACTCCGACCAGTTTTGGACGAGCAAACGTGCCTGAGGAAGCGCAATTCCTTTTGCCCCATACAGCCCAGAAGCGAAATCCCATGCGCCGTAGGAAGCTCCGTAAACATTGCGCATTCCATAACCTTGGGCCAGGACGTCTCGAATTTGAAGTGCAGTGTCTGCCGTATTCTGATACGTTTGTTCCATACCGTTAATGAAGCTGATCTCTCCCTTTTCAAGCTTTCTGCCCGGAGTGTCAAATATGCAAGATGGGTGCTGAGTATAAGATTCCCAGCTTCTGTCGTACTGTCCGAAAGTCTTTGGCCCATCGATTCCACCGCTCAGATGAAGCGCTGAGATCAAGCGGGGGAGATCTTCTGTTGCGTGGTTCTCTCCCCAATTCGAGTCATTCGTAATCGGTCTTGCAATTCGATAGATCTCGTAATG
>JAFEGV010000188.1 GCA_018239665.1 Verrucomicrobiota bacterium
CATCAGCTCCCTTTCATACTACTCCTCTTCTAGAAAGGATCTTCAGCAGTCTTGACCGGATTGATGAACGCATAGGCGAACTCGAAAGATCCCGCTCCGTCCAATCAACGGCAACCCCGTCCGGAAGCGCGGCCGATTCCCATCTACTGCCAAATCCCTCTGCAAGAAGAGAAGAAGACCCTGCAAGCCAGAGGACAAGTTCCGGTTCCACCGAACCTACAAGGCTCCCCTCTCAAAGAGAAACGGAGCTTGAAAATGCTCTGCGCCGCGCCCGCGAGGCCTACCGCGACCTTCAGCTGGAAGCTGAGAGGCTTTCTCGCCGTCCCGATCCAACTATCGAACAGCTCGCTCCATTGCACGAGCATATCCGGCGGCTTGAGGCCCAAGTCCAGCGTTTGAGCGCGCAGCTTGGCTCTCCTGTGACGATGTTTGCAGCCATCCCATCTAATCCGGCCCCCATTCTAGAAAAGATCCAAGGCCGCCTTTCCCGAATCGACAAGCACTTGCACCACCTCGAAGGCCCCTTGATCGTTCCCGCTTCAACAATGCCTTCCAGCGACAAGGTCGACTCCTTGGAGCGCAAGCGCGCTAAGCTTAAAGCACAATTGTCAGTTGTCTCAACCCAGCTCGATAGCTTGAGAGAGCGCAATCTTGAACTCTCTTCGCAACTGTCTGCTTTAATCGCTCCTTCGCCGAACCTGCCGCGGCTGACCGACGAACAATTCCGCATGCTGACCCAGCTGGCGCAGCAACTGGGCCATCCTTCCGTAAGAGATAGCGAGGACTTCCCTTTTGCAACGGACACCCGGTTCCTCGATTTCCCCCAAGAAGTCCGCGACTCGGTCTACTTCCAAATGTACGCCATCTGCAACCCTACCCGCGTTCCAGATATGTGGAGGACCGGAGAAAAGTTCTTCCTCAATCAGGAAGGGCTGCACGGGACCAACGGCCTTCGCTCCCTCGCAATCACACGCTACCAGCTCCAATCTCTTGCGAATGAATTTGCAACTCTCGGCAATGGGCAGACCTCTCATGATGGACTCATGGAACGTTTCAACCAGCTCTCGGAAGAGGACCAGACCGGCGTGCTGCGCCAGTACCAGTTCTTGCACCGGCTCAGCCATGAACCGATAGAGACCACACGCGACTCCTTCCTCAGCCTCAATGATGACAGCGCCACCAATGAAGAGCGCAACGAATCGATCTCCCGCTATCTCCAAGTGCAGATCAGCGAACGCTACGGCAAAATGATCTCTGAGCTCACCGATGAGCTCAACAGCTTGACGGCCCAGCTTCAAGCAACTGAAGATGCTTACGAGGATGCCTTGGACAAGCTTGGCGCTGAAATGGCAAGCCTCCGCGACCAAAGCCGCCTCGAATTAGCAAGCGCCATGTTCCGCGCTTCCAGCCTCCAAAGCGACCTCGATTCCGCCCGCGACCAGATCTCCCAATTGACCGGAGATGTTTCCTCTCGAGACCTTCAGATCGCAGCTCTCCAGCGTCAAGTCGATGTTGCTGCAGATCAGCAACGATTGGCCCTAGCCGAGATTGATCGATTAACCCGCATCGGCCACGGCAAAGACCTTGAAATCGCCCAACTCCGCGTCCATCTGCGCCGATCTGAAGAACGGGAGCGCAACGCTCGACTTGATATCGAACGGCTCACTCGCGAAGGCGGA
>JAFEGV010000189.1 GCA_018239665.1 Verrucomicrobiota bacterium
TCAGAGTTTACCTTTTCAATCTGGAACGGGGCGATAGAGCGCCCTGTGTATCTGAGCTGCCATGTGCTTCTCTCGCAATAGATGACCAGGTTATCCCGGACAAACCCTACGGCAATGATGTTTTGGGATGTGGGGATATCTAAAAATCCCCCTTTTCCCCGGATATCATCTCGCCAAGCGTTGACGGCGTTGGGATCTCCGATGGCTGCCCACCTGATCCTCTGAGGAAAGCTATTGGAATTGGCAAGGTTAGGGCCTTCAAGTGTGTTGAAAGCAACAAGCCTTCCACGGAAAGGAAGGAGAGCCTGGCATTGAGTGAGGAGGTTGCCAGCTGCATCGATTTGCGGGGCGAAGTTGGTCCATGATGCTCCATCTGTATATCGGATAGGGTCTCCTGCCGTTCCTGAAAAATTGGTCACCCAAAAAAGCTTCAAGTTGGCTGCAGATACCCAGAAGTTTGTTGAAAAAAAGAAGTCGGAGTCCGATCCCGACCATGTAGTGCCGGCGATAAACTCAACCCATGCATTTCCTGAAAATCTATAAGCGTACTTGGTGTCAAAGGCCACCGTCTGCTCGTTGTTTGTAGAGTTGAGCTCTCGTGTCAAAAGACCCATGACAGGAAGAGATGGGAAGTAAGCGAACGTGATTGTGACAGGAGTACCGGCTGCGACAGTGGTTGTAAGAGTGACGCTACCTGTGATGTAGTTGATCGTTCCGCTATTTCCAATCGTGACGCTTGTAAGAGTGCCGTCCCCTTGGTCTGTAAAGGTTACGCCTCCCATCGTGATTATAACGCTTCCCGGCTCGATCTCTGCGTTGGTCTCGGGAACGATGGGAACAGTAAGTTGGGCGTAGATAGTGAATGTCCAGGGAGATGCCCCGCTGGTTCCTGCTGCGCTATCTGTAAAGGCGCGTCTGAGCCTTCCTAGAATCTGGGTTCCCTGCTTTCGCTTGATCCTCTCACGCCAGACAAACGCGTTTTCTAAAACAGGGTATGCGTCGTTTGGCAAAATGAACTCTTCCCGGGATTGAACCAGACCTGTTGCCATGCCTGAGATGTGAAGAGGGGTATATCCGCTCATTTAATTGCCTCACTGTTTCTGATGAGCCAGTCTTCCTTTCCTAGCTGCATCTTGCATATTCTCTTTAGCTGTTCCCACCCATAAATGATCCGGATTAATACATCGTGGGTTATCGCAATGATGGCATACATAGAGACCAAATGGGATTTCTCCTTTGAAGATTTGATAGCTAAGCCGATGAACATGGGATCTTTTCCGTGTTTCATAGTTTGTAGTATATCCATATCCATTGGGGTGAAGGTCTCCCTTCCATTCCCAGCATCCCTTTTTTTTCCTGATTATATTCTCTAATAGTTTGCACTTTGTTGAGCAATGTTCTTTTTTGCGACCCTTCCCAACGAACTTACTTCTACAATATTTACATTCTCTGGATTTGGTCTCTCTCCAAATCTTCATCCTCTGCTCGCGCCGTCTATCTTTATGCTCTAATCGCTTCTTCTTCCTATACTCCAAATCGCAAGGTTTGCAGTATGCGCATGAATTGTAAAATTCTGTTTCCTCTTTTTCCGTTTGGCACTTGAAACACCTTTTCATATAACCCTCTGTTTGGTAGGATTATATTATAACGATTTACT
>JAFEGV010000018.1 GCA_018239665.1 Verrucomicrobiota bacterium
CCGCCAGCCGGCCCGCCAAGCTAGCCAGCAAAGAGCAGCCCGCAGCGAAGCTCCTGTCCGCAAGCAGGAAGCTGCTGCAGAAGAGCAGCAAGTGCGCCGTCAACCTGCTCGCCAAGTAAGCCAGCAGCAGACAGCTTATGTTGAAGATGAATTCGACGATGAAGAAGCATTTGAGGAGTCGCAGCAAGTGCGTCGTCAGGCGGTTCGTCAACCAAGCAAACAGAAAGCAGCTCAGATCGGCGGTCGGACAACGCAACGGCAGTCTGCAAATAGCAGCAAAAAAGTTAGCCAGAAGCTTCCTGCGAAACAGCAGAAAAAGCTATGGGGAAACCGTTGGGCTGTTGCGCCTAATGCCTATGTTCCCCTCTATGCTGACGAGCAGCCAGCCCATCAGAAAGAAGAGGTTTCTGTAAAAAAACAGAAGACAGCGTCTTCACAAGGACGGCAGCAGGCTGAGCGTCAAACTGCTCAAAAAGGAAGCGCCCGAGGAACTCAGCGCCAAACCCAGAGCGGCAATGGATCAAAGCAGCAAGTAAACAACAAAATGCAGCAACGCAAAGCTGCAGTTCAATCTGAGCATCGGCAGATGCGCTCAGAAAAGATAAGCCAGACTAAGGCTCAAGCTCCTAAGTCGTATCATTCTGGGAAACGTCCTCAATCAAACTAATCCTTCAAAGTGGGATGCGCGTCATGGGTTCCAAGTTCATTGGATCCCCATGACGCTCTCTTTTAAAGCAATGAAAGCCCAGTCCTGCAATCATCGCAGCATTGTCCAAGCTCAAGGCCTTTTCAGGAAAATAGATAGGCACATTGGGTTTCTTTTCATCGTAAAGCGCCCGCAGTCTTAAGTTATTGCTTACGCCGCCGCCGATATAGATCGCTTGGCAGTCGTAGGCATCTGCTGCGGATAAGCTTTTTGAGACGATGTCTTGCAAGGCCGTATCTTGAAAAGAGGCGGCGATATCGCGCTTGGTCTCTTCGTTGATGATCGAGGGGGAGTGTTTGTCTGAGTTAGGTCCTTTGACGGTGTACAGCACATTTGTCTTCAGCCCCGAAAAAGAAAAATCCCATTGTTTGCCTTTGACTTTTCCAGCTTTAAAGGCAAACGCTCTAGGATTTCCTTCTTTTGCCAGTTTTTCAATCGCCGGGCCTCCGGGATAGGGCAATCCAAGCATGGATGCGACTTTATCGAATGCTTCTCCAATCGCATCATCAAGGGTGGTGCCGATCAACGTGTAGTTGCCGACATCGTGGACTTTGACCATGAAGGTATGGCCGCCTGAAATCACGACGCCAAGTCCGGGAAGAGGAGGGCTTTGCAGGTGCATCATGGCAGCATAGATGTGCGCTTCCACATGGTTGACTCCGATGAAGGGGACATCCCATGCCAACGAAAGGGCTTTGGCGACATTTAATCCGATCAGCAGCGCGCCGATCAAGCCGGGGCCTTTGGCGACAGCGATCAAGTCGATCTGGTCGTGGGTAATCGCCGCTTGCTTCATAGCAGCTTCAATGACAGGGATGATCGTATCGATGTGGCGGCGGCAGGCAAGTTCTGGGAAAACTCCGCCGTATTGCTCGTGGAGGTCGATTTGTGAAGAGACGATGGTCGAAAGGATCTCTTGTCCATCGCGAACGATGGCGCAAGCAGTTTCATCGCAAGTGCTTTCTATGCCGAGTACGATCATTGTTCCTAACATTCAATTAACTAAATTTCGAAGGGATTTTCTCATCTGCCGTTATTCATTGCAATATAAACTTAAAATTTAATTAGAGAGTTTAATTGGTTGTTATTATTGCCGTTTTTTTACCGGTTGCATTTTTCAATTTAAATTTTTTAATTTAAAATTGTTCTTGATGTGTTGATTTTAAGCCGATTTTAAATTATCATTTTCCCCCTATTTATTAATTTTTTTTAAAAGGAAAAAAATATATGTCTCTCCGAGCTCCTTTTGTCAGACCTGTTCTTATGACAGAATACTTGTTTACCGCTGTCCAAGAAGGCAATTTGCCCCGCCTGAGCCAAATCTTCCTAAATTCAAAAGCAGACCCCAATTGCAGAAATGCCGATGGGAAGCCATTGATCGTTTACGCTGCTGAACAAGGCTTTGCTCAAGGGATGGAAAAGATTCTTGCCCATCCAAGAGCAAACCCCAATCTCAAAGACAGAAATGGCCAAGCAGCTCTTCATGTCACGGCTAGAAAGGGAGACCTTGTAGGGACAAAAATTCTAGTTGAAGGCGGAGGGATTAAGAACATTCGAGACAACGGCCAGTATTCTCCATTGCATCATGCAGTCAAAGAAGGAAGGATCGAAATTGTCGACTATTTGGTCAATGACCCTGATGGAAAACACAAGCACACAGGCCCTGTGAACATCGATGCTGTTGCCAATGACAAGACAACCCCGCTTCTCCAGGCTTGTTATAATTCCAATTTGCCTCTTGTTAAAATGCTGGTTGAAGCTGGCGCCCGGACAAATTGGCGCGATTCTGAAGGATATACGGCAAAAGCAATCGCTGTGTTCAAGGGATGGGACAAGCAAATCGGCGCCGAGCTGCCCATGGACCCCTTTACGAGCGAGTTTATCAGGAGAAAGGTTTTAGCTCATTGCAATGGGATTGGGAGCAGAAGCGAAATCGATAAAACCCTCTTTTCTCTCGAGGGAGCCTACTCACCCTATATGCATCAAATGATGCAGAAGCAATTACAGCTATATTTTCAGACAGCCCAATGTTCTCTTTTGGATAGCCAAAAGAATGCAATTCTGAAGGCGTTTGAACTCTCTGGACCAAATATCCCGGCTCAAGATGTGGTGGATCGAATTCAAGGCTGGCGGCTAGCAATTATGCAAGGAGGATGGAAACGTCATGCCATTGACCTGGTGTTTTTTGGGGACTACATGGCGATAGGTAACCGAGGCGAAGGGATTCCAGAAGGTTATAAGACCATCGAAGTTGTTAAAATTGACCGTAAGCTTGTCACGAAAGACATTATTGAAGAAATTCGCAGCCAGAAAAATAAGGATTGTGCCCATGCAAGCTCCTATTTCTATTTTGACCTGCCTGCTAAATTAGCTGGAGCTGGTATGGCCGCGGCTGTCAAAGACGATTTGTGCCGTAAGATTTCCGAATTTGCGCCTAAGCCGATCCATCAAGGAACCTGCACTTTTGCAGCAGCTAAAGCAGCAGCGCGCGCTTCCATGATGCTTCTAACAATGTCCCAAATTGAAAAGAGCAGATACCACTCTCGCGCTTGGTTATGCAGACAAGACTCGAAGATGGCTTCAATGTTAGGCCGGCTCGATGCGTTGAAACAATATCTTCACTCCCATTTCCATGAGCCACATCCGGATGGAAAAAAACCTTTGGATGAGATTTTGGTAAGACGTTGCTTTTTCAAAACGACCAAACATGTGAATACAACAAGGGGTTCTATTCGCGATTTATTTGAAAGCCGCATCAAAGAATTGAAGCGGGACTACCCAGCTGTTTTTATGCGAAAACCTCCGGGATTCTAAAAAACTCATACTAAATGTCAGTGGATCATTAGGAAAATTTCGAGTTGAAAAGGGATTGGCTTAAGTGTATAGAGTCTGAAACGGACTCTATACACTAGGAAGCGCCCTTGGAACACCCTTATCTGTTTTGGATCGGATTTCATGTGTTGATCTTTGTCCTATTGTTTGTGGACATGGGAGTTTTTCAAAAAAGGGTGCACGTCATCCGCGTCAAAGAAGCCTTTTTGCTCGGCGGTTTTTGGATTGCGGTCGCATTGCTGTTCAATGGAATAATCTATTATTTCAGGGGGCCTGAGGCCGCCCTGCAATTTTTTGCAGGATACCTCGTTGAAAAATCGTTGAGCGTCGACAACCTGTTCGTTTTTTTGATGATCTTCACCTATTTTAAGGTGCCGTCCCTGTACCAGCATAAAGTGCTCTATTGGGGGATTCTTGGGGCGCTGGTCTTTAGGATTGCGCTGATCTTGGCGGGTGTCGGCCTGATCGGAAAGTTCCATTGGATCATGTACTTGCTGGGAGCTTTTTTGATCTTTACAGGGGCAAAATTCGCTCTGCAGAAGGAGCAGGAGTTGCTGCCTGAACAAAATTGGCTTGTCCGTCTTTGCAAACGGTTCATCCCTCTTTCAGAGAGGAAAGGACTTGGGCAGTTTTTTGTTGTTGAAAGGAAAAAATGGAAGATGACCTATCTGTTCCTCGTCCTTGTCATGATCGAGAGCACAGATGTGGTCTTTGCGCTCGATTCGATCCCGGCGATTTTTGCGATCACAACGGATCCATTTATTGTCTATACCTCGAACATCTTCGCGATCTTGGGGCTTAGGTCCCTCTATTTTGCCCTTGCCCATTCTTTGGAAAAATTGAAGTACTTCAAAATTGGGCTCAGTGCAGTTTTGGTCTTTATTGGAGCAAAGATGGTTTTAGCAGAAATCTATCCGATACCGCTGACGGTCGCTTTGATGGTGATCGTTGCAATCCTGATCGCTACGACAGTGATATCTTTGGCATCGGTCAGCAAGCCAAGAACTTAGTTCTTTTCGTTAGCTGCTTTCCAGGCTTCCCAATAAAGGTCGATCTCATCGATGAAGCTTAAGTGGCGGGGATGCCAGTTCAACAGCCGGATAGCACGTTCGTTGGAGATCTTCTGGTCTGCAGCCAATCCTTCAGCAAGGCCCCCCCACCGAGCTGTAGCTGCTGCCATGGGAAGAGAGGCGATGCTGTCGTCGATCTCGGCAGCTTTAGCTGCCGCTTCGACCATTTCACGCACGGTGTAATGGGTCCCGTCTGTAACGTTGATGACAGTGCCGGAAAGTTCTTTTTCCGCTGCAAGGACGTAGCTTTCAGCAAGGTCGTCGCGGTGGACCATCGTCCAGCGGTTGCTTCCTCCGTCGATCACAGTGATAGTTCCCGATTGCTTAGCTTCTGAAAACCACATTGCTGTCAGGCTGCCGCCTCCGCCATAGACGCAACCGGGACGGATAACGATTGTTCGCAAGGAGGGGGCCGCGGCTTGCAGGATTTGATTTTCATGGCCAGGGCGCCATCGGACGAGGTCGAGAGGATTTAATGGTGTGGCTTCATCGACGATATGGCCGCGGGTGTTTCCATACACCCAGATGCCTGAGGTATAGATGAGCGTCTTAATTTGAGATGACTTTTTAGCGGCGGTCAATAGGGTTTCGATTGCGATCGCGTCTTTTTTGACGGCATCGGCGGAGTTTTCAAATGCGCAGTGGACAAGGACCTCAGACTGCTCGGCATGCAGAAAGTAGGTTTGAGGCGAGCTGATGTCTCCAAGGATGGGGATGATCTCGTTTTTTCGCAGCTGACTAGCGCTTTTTTCCGAACGGACAAGTCCGCAGACATGGTGTCCTCTTTTGCGAAAAGCGAGAGCTACAGCTTCCCCGATATACCCGGACGCTCCTGTAATGAAAACGCGCATGGTCTTAAGCCTTTTTTTTCATTTTTTCGATCAGTTCCATGGCCGCAGCTTCATCTGCGATCCAAAGGGCCTTGTGCTCCTTAGTGCCTATCCGTTGCGCAGGGAGCCTATCGAAATCTTCTTCGGAAAAGAAGATCTCGGAGAGCATGAATTTTTTCTGGGCCCCTAATACGTAGACCGCAATGTTGCGGGCGTAGTTGATGCATTCAAATGTCATCGTCATACGCCAGATCTTCTTATCAGGAAGGTAATTGGCAACGACAAGCTTTCCCTTCGCTTTAAGTCCTTCCGTATGGGGGAAGAGGGAAGCTGTATGACCATCGTCGCCCATTCCGAGCATGATCAGATCGAAGGGGCGGTTTTGCAAAGTCTTCTTGATCTGCTGCTCATAGCGCTCGGCATTGGCCTCGATGTTGTCCTCCGCTTGCATCCTGTGGATCTGTTCAGAAGGGATGGGCATTTTTGCAAGGCCTGCGTCCATAGCCATCTTATAGTTGCTATCTGAATGCGTTGGGGCAACTGCGCGCTCATCGCTCCAAAAGAGGTGGACTTTTTTCCACTCCGCATCTGAAAGTTGGGAATGCACTGTCAAGTGCTCGAAGATCGTTTTCGGTGTTGATCCGCCGGACAGGGCAACATAGAATGCGCCATGGTCTTTGACGGACTGTTTGGCAATCGCCTCAAAATGCTCGATGCAAAAGATCACTGACGCGGTGTTGTTGCCGGGAACGATCAAGTCGCGCCGGTCATCCCAATGCCTGGGTTGAAGTTGATTGATTAACACAGTCCTTGCCCATCCATTTGTTTAACGAGTTTAAGTGTATTGATAAAATGCTGGCTTGTGCCCCGGTGGCAGATCTCTTTGACCAAGGAGTGGCCCGATTCCGCTTTTGCAAAAATGTACTTGCAGGGCAGCTCGCATTGTTTCGGAGTGGAGATGTTAAGGGTGATCTGGTGGATCGATTCGAAGTCCCGTAAGAAAGAGAAGTGGGTCCCTTCCGATGTCATAAGCTCCATTGTTAAAATGAGGCCGGGCGGAAGATGGGAGTTGGACATCGGGATCAGTGAAATCTCCAGAGGAGATTTATTTCTCGTATAGTCGATGCACACAATATCTTTGTCCAACCGTACATGCGAAAAGGTCCATTTTAATTGGCAGGCCAGCCAGGCTTGCAGGTAGAGGGATTGGATCCTGGTATGGCAGAAGTAGGCAGACGAATGGGAGTTATAGGTCAATTGGACCGAATTGATCTTGCTTAATTCTCCAATTCGATCGGGCGAGTAAAAGGCGGCTGAGAGCATTTCCCGCCAACTTTCGATCCGGGCCCAATTCAGATCGGCGATATCCGCCTGCGAATCGGACGCTTGCTGCAAAGCGCTCGCTGCAAAGCGAGGTAGGTTATCGGTTGCTTCAGAATCGAAGATCAAGCGGTGCGCAAATTTTTTCAGTTCATGCGCTAAGGGATCATCATGGGATGGGTCTTCTGCCAAGACAAGATAGACAGGCAGGTCGGGCAAGATGTGGGGGAGGACGACGAAGGGGATTTTTACTTGAGACGCGCCGGATGCATCGATTTGGATGAAATCGCATGCCACATCATAATCGCCTTTGCTAGACGTTAAGATGGAGACCTGCGTTTTTAATGCATCCTCTTGGCTATCTCCGTCTACCGTAATAAAGATCACTCTGGCCGGAAACTTTTCGATGACCGCTTGGGCCAGTCGTTGGATATAGGCAGCCCGATAGGTCTTTTTCGTGTAGAAGATCAGGTTGAAGAGGCAGGCGCGTGTGGTGTTGGTCGTTTCTAAAGATTCCCAAATCCGGTTCAATTCATCTTGAATTGCCGATGGGGCAACGAGATGCAAGGATGAAGTCATTAGATCAGTCTCCATTTGCGGTGGTCGCGGGCAAGAAGATCGTCTGCGGCCTTAGGGCCCCAGGTGCCTGATTGGTAGTTTGGAAAGCTCTTTTCTTGAGTCTCAGCCCAATATTCGAGAAGCGGCGTGAGCAGCCGCCAGGAATTGAACACTTCGTCCTGGCGTGCAAAAAGCGTATTGTCGCCAAGCATGCAATCGAGGATCAGCCGCTCATAGGCCTCGGGAGGGCTCATTCCAAAATAGGACCCGTAACGGAAGTCCATTTTAACGGGCTGGATCGGGCTGCTTGGCCCAGGCACTTTGCAATTGATCTTGAGCGAGGTCCCTTCATCGGGCTGGATCCGGATCGAAAGGGAGTTTGGCTCGTTGCGCTTGTTGACCTGTTGGAACAGGACTCCGGGAGGATCTTTGAAAATGACGGCAATTTCCGTACCTCGCTTCGGCAGCCTTTTCCCGCCTCTTAAGTAAAAGGGCACTCCTGCCCATCGCCAATTGTCGATATATAGGCGCAATGCGGCATAGGTCTCCATGTTCGAGGTAGGCGAAACATTTTTTTCCGAACGGTAGCCGACGACCTCTTGGCCGCCGATAAACCCAGGGCCGTACTGGCCTCTGACGCAAGAGTTCTCGAAATCGGCAGTTGCCATGGGACGGATCGCTTGGAGCACTTTGACCTTCTCATCGTGGATCGCATCCGCGGAAAGGCTGACGGGCGGTTCCATGGCCATGAGCGAGAGAAGCTGCATCATGTGGTTTTGGACAATATCGCGAAGAAGACCGGCCTCTTCCCAAAATGCGCCGCGGGAGCCGATCCCAATATCTTCGGCGACCGTAATTTGAACGTGGTCGATGTACCGGTTGTTCCAGACCGATTCAAAAAGGGAGTTGGCGAAACGGAAGATCAATAAATTTTGGACCGTCTCTTTTCCCAAATAGTGGTCGATCCGGTAGATCTGATCTTCCCTCAGGAATCGGAGAAGCTCCGACTGGAGTCCTTGCGCGGACTTCAAATCATGCCCAAACGGCTTTTCGATGATGATGCGCGACCATTTGTCCTTCACAGTTTCCGCGTTGTAGATCAGGCCGACCTTGTGGAGATTTTCGCAGATGAGGGTGAAGAAGCTCGGTTGCGTTGAAAAGTAGAAGACCCGGTTCCCTTTTGTTCCCAATCTGGCGTCGAGCTCTTGGAGAAAGCCGCAGAGCCTTTGATAACCCTGTTCGTCATGGAATTCAGAAACATGGTAAAAAAGGTGCTCTTTAAAATTGTTCCAGAGCGACTCATCGATCGGTTTCGATCGGGAAAAGCTTTTGATCGCTTCCTTCATTTCATTTCGGAACTGATCGTGGGTCTTTTCTCTGCGAGCAAATCCAACGCAGGCAAATTGGGCAGGGAGCTGTCCGTCTTTGGCTAGGTTGTACAGGGCGGGCAGCAATTTGCGCGCCGTTAAATCGCCGGTTGCTCCGAAGATCACAATGATGCACGGATCGATAAACCGGCCGGAAACTCCCGGCTCTTCTAAAGGATGTGTGCTCAATTCGTTCATGATGTCACTTTTTATGATTGCATTACTCAAGTTAACCATTCGGGCCTTTTTGCTGCCAAGAGGAAAAGTTTGTTTATTGAGGGAATTGCAAAATTCATTTGCTCGTTAAAATCGTCCTTTTGAGACTGTTTGCGCCCATTTTCCTCACCCGACCCACTAGGGGTCGGCCTCGTCGAATGAACGCAAACAGTCTCAAAATCATCAATTTTTTCGGGCAAAGCAGTTTTGCAACTCCCTCTTTTTGGGAAAGCAAGCAAGTTCTTGACATAATCTTAATATTTAAATGAAAATGCTTAGAACAAGCGATAACTGGTATCCCTAAATAGGAGGTGTGCTATGGCTACAGAAACAAAATTCAATCCGCATGAAAGATCAGCGTCGGGATTGCAGGGAAGTGTTATACCAACGGGAAAAAACGGCCAATCTTCTGAATTTTGGGGAAAGCGCAGTGTTGAAGCATCACCTCAGCTTGGCAATACGCTGTGCGATCGGGCTGAAAAGATCTACGTGCAGACAACGGCTTTGCGCGCATTTGTCCAGAACTCAGCCTCCAATCCCATGCGTGCAGGCTGTTCGATCGTTTCCTTGCTAGCAGGCATTACCAGCCTTTGGGCAGGAGACCTTGTTACCGGAGCAATTGCGACGACGTGCGGAGCGAAAGAGCTCTGGAACTTGTGCAGCACGGATAATTCTACAGGCTTGCAACGATTGCTCAACGATATCAACGCCGATGTCGGAATGATCCAGACCCTCGAAGAGGCCAATCGCAAATCTTATGAGACGGTCAATAGCAACTTGGAACTCATCAGCCAGGGCGTTGAAACCCTCCAATCTCAACTTCGCGATATAGCTGCCATTAATTCTGATGGTTTAGCGAACGTGCAAGCTAAAAAGAGCGAGGCTGCAGAACTTAACTCTCAGGCCACCGACACGTATGCTGCTGCATCGCAATTATTCGTCGATGCTAAAAGGAAGCTGGGCCAGGCCCAATACTATTATGGTCAATGCGGAGAGGTCTTTGAGCAGATTGAACAAATCGCTAAAAATGAAAATCCCGACATGACGATCGAAGAGAAGATCGAAAACCTGATCAAGACAGCGCACACAGCATCTGAAAATTGCAAGTCGGGAAAGGCCCTGCTCGATGCTTCATCTGAAGATTTAAGCCGTGCATTAGAACTGCTCAAACAAGCCAATGAGCTCAAAGATCGAGCAACTGCAGCTTGCGCATCTGCGACGACAATGGCCGAAGACGCCCTTCACGCAGGCGTAGAAAAAGCTAAGTATACGGGCGAATGCCAGGCGCAAATAAAGGCCGCTAAAGAAGAAATGCGCAGAATTCAGCAGCGTAGCGACCAGATCATGAAATTGATCGATGAGCTAAAGGCCGATGTGGTCGAAGCTAAGCGAGAAGCTGCTGGCAAGTTCAGCATGGGCGACGTCGCTGTTGGAATTGGCGTTGCGGCTGTCGTTGTTCCTCCTGCAGGAATTCTCTATGGCGCGGCGACCGGGATTTCTGCCATGTATGCTTTCCGCAATTCGGAAACGGTCTCTTGGGCCGCGAAAAAAGTGTACAACTGGGCGATGAGCGTGCCTACTCCTGAGCCTGTACCAATGCAAGAGGATGAGCTGACCCGAATTTCGTTTAAAGAAAGTTCGAGCGGATACTGGGGGTACTTTGTCCAACGGCGCGCATCGACAACTGTCGGCACTCTTGAGATCAATCTAGGAGGAAATGCGCAGGTAGCGCTGCCTTTTAACCTTAACGAAAAAGACAGGATTTCAAAAGAGCACTTGCTCTCTCTTTTTCAAATCATGAACCAGAAGGTGACGGAAGGCTTGATGACCCCTCAGAGATGCCTTGAAATTCTTAATCAGCTTGAAACGGTCAATATCGATCGAGGACAACTGCATCCTCAGGTACATGGACTGATCAAGGTGTCTTCGCCAACTTACGCAATTGTGACTCTTCTTAAAGAAACATGCGAGAAGAGAATTGAGCTGCAAGCTCGATCATAATTAAAACATGGTGTCCAGGCAGCGCTTAGCCGCAGCCTGGATGCTCTCATCGATCGTGATGATCTGGGAAGGGGCGGGCGCTTTAAGCGCTTGGGCGATCGCTTCCAGATGGTTCGACTTCATATACCGGCACATCATACAGGACCCCACTAATCGGACTTCAGGGTTTTCGACCTGAAGGCGCGTAGCAATTCCACATTCGGTCAATAGAAGAAATGGCCTATTGCCGGTTCCTTGCCGCTGCACATGGTCGATCATTCCTGTTGTCGAGCAGACGTAGTCTGCTTTTTTGACAACATCAGGTTTGCATTCTGGATGAGCCAGGACTGTTAGCCCTGGATAGGACTTGCGGACCTGGTCGATCATTTCGCTGTCAAATTCCTCATGCACATAACAGCTTCCCGAATAGTAGAGCAGCTCTTTGTTGCTCTGTTTGCGCCTCAGATAGTCTTGAATGTTTTGCCCCATGAGCCGATCGGGGAGAAAATAGATCTTCTCATTGGGAAGAGATTCGATGATCCGGTAGACGTTGGAGGAAGTCACGCAGACATCGCATGCGGCCTTGACGGCGGCCGTCGTATTGATGTAGCAGACGAAGGTGTGGTCGGGATATTGCTCTCTTAGTTTATGGACAGTTTCTGCAGTAATGCTGTCGGCAAGCGAGCAGCCCCCGTTGGGATTCGGGTCGATGACCGTTTTATCGGGGTTTAGGATTTTTGCTGTTTCCGCCATGAACCTCACGGCAGGGAAAACGATTGTATCTGCATCGGTTTGACGTGCGATGCTCGCAAGGCCATAGGAATCGCCGGTGTGGTCTGCGACAGTATAAATGATGTCGGGATGAACGTAGGAGTGGGCGAGGATGACCGCATTTTTCTCTTTTTTTAGCCGGAGGATCTCATTGATGACCGGAGTCAGCCGTTCGCATTTGGCGTAGGTGTATTGGCAAAGGGGATTGTCTGTTTGGACATGTTTGAGCTTTTCAAAGAGGCTTTGAGCCGTAACAGGGGCTGTGCTGGTTGTCATGTGCAGTTCTTAGCTCGAAGTGTATTTTAAGGACTCCAGATAGTTCTGCAAGATCGTTGTCGCGGCCATCTCATCGCTGTGCTCGGCCCGCTTCTTTCTGTTCATGCCGGCATCCTTCAAGAAACGCTCGACTTGGGCGGATGTCAGCCTCTCGTCCCAAAAGATCACGGGAAGGGAAGAGGCCTCCTGAAAGGCTTGGGAAAAAGCGCGGACGAGCTGGGCCATCTCGCCTTCTTTTCCGTTCAATTGGAGAGGAAGTCCGATGACCACCGATTCAATCTCCTTATAACGGGAGATTTCTTTGCAGATCAGCTCGGATGTCGCCTTATGGTCTTTCCCTGCACGGATGATTCCGATGGGAAGTGCGAGCCGTTTCTGTTCGTCTGTAATGGCAAGTCCAATTCGGACATTGCCAAAGTCGATCCCAAGGATCCTACCCATCGATACCGTCCAAGTTCAAAATCATTAATGTGTCCGCCTATGAACCATCGCTGACACAAAGTCGCGGAATAGGGGATGGGGAGCCGTTGGCTTTGACTTAAACTCAGGGTGGAACTGCACCCCTAGCATCCAAGGATGGTCTTTGACTTCGGCGATCTCGCAAAGATGTCCGTCTTGCAATACACCGGAAAGGACAAGCCCTTCCTTTTCGCAATTGTCTTTGTAGAGGTTGTTGAACTCCCAACGATGCCTGTGCCGCTCTGAAATTTGGGTCGAGCCGTAAGCTTTTTCCGCTTTTGTTCCGGGCTTCACCAGACAGGTAAAGGCTCCAAGGCGCATTGTTCCGCCTAGGTTGGAAAGCCCCTTTTGTTCGCTTAAGAGGGAGATCACCGGATGCGAGGTGTTAGGGTCGATCTCTGTTGAGTTAGCATCTTTAAGGCCGAGCACATGCCGCGCGAACTCGACGCAGAGCACCTGCATTCCAAGGCAGAGGCCGAAATAGGGGATCTTATGTTCGCGGCAGTATTTTGCCGTCATGATTTTTCCCATCCAGCCCCTTTCGCCAAAACCGCCAGGGACCAGATAGCCGTCGCAGCCGCCGATCACATTCTCAATCGCTCCCTTTTCAAGGACCTTGTCCGACTCGAAGCGGCGGATTTCGATATCGACCTGGTTGGCAATGGCAGCGTGATGGAGCGCTTCAAAGACCGATTTGTAAGCATCTTGATGCTGCAGGTATTTGCCGACGATCCCGACAATTACCTTTCCCTTTGGATTGCGCATGTTATGGAGCATCTTTTCCCAGCGGGAAAGATCGGCGTTCGACTTAGGCAGATCGAGCATTTGGCAAATTTTACTGTCGAGCCCTTGCTTGTTCAAGTTGATCGGCACTTCGTAGATGCTGAACGGCACATCGACCACGTCGATGACCCCCTCTTTGGGAACGTTGCAGAATAGGCTGATCTTATCTTTGATCTCTTCGCTCAAACTCTCTTCGCAGCGGCACAGGATAATGTCCGGCATGATCCCGATCTCTCTTAAGATCTGAACGGAGTGTTGAGTGGGCTTTGTTTTGACCTCTCCAGCAGCTTTTAAAAAGGGGACGTAGGTCAGATGGATATTTAAGCAATCTTTGGGCCTTTCATAGCGAAACTGGCGGATCGCTTCAAAGAAGGGGAGGGACTCAATATCGCCAACGGTGCCGCCGATCTCGACCAGGACGACATCCGTGTCTGTCTGTTGCCTGGCACAGGCCAGGATCCGCTGTTTGATCTCATCGGTAACGTGGGGGATGACTTGGACAGTTTTTCCCAAATAGTCTCCACGCCGCTCCCGTTTGATGACCGCATCGTAGATCTGTCCCGATGTAGCGTTGGAAAGGGAGGAGATAGGGGAGTTGGTATAGCGGTAATAATGGCCTAAGTCCAAATCGGTCTCAGCGCCATCGTCGGTGACATAGACTTCGCCGTGCTGAAAAGGGTTCATCGTGCCTGGGTCGACGTTGAGGTAAGGGTCAAGCTTGAGCATGGCAACTTTTAAGCCCCTGCTTTCGAGGAGCATAGCGATGGATGCAGCTGTAAGTCCTTTTCCAAGAGATGAAACGACCCCGCCGCTGATGAAGATGTATTTTGGCTGCATACAGATACCCTGAAATTTGAATGAAACCCCCATTTTACCTACCATCCTGTTAAAACTCAAACTCGACTTTGCAAAGGAATTTATCCGTCTCCCAATTCAAAATTAAAAAAAACATTTGCGGTTCAGTCTAGAGTATTAAGATAAAGAGAGGTCGATGAAGCTTTGAGTGGAGCTATCTTTTAAAGCCTGTCTACAAGTCTTCCTAGAGGCCAGACTTGTAGACAGATAGGGTTTGAAGCCGTTATTTAGGCTTTCCGCATTTTCTGCAGCGGTTGCCGAAATCTTTAATCCATCCGCTGCTATAATCTTCAGTCAGGTCGTCCATATTCGTTAAAACCCTGCCTTCCTTGGAAGCGGTCTTCGGGCAGTTTTCGTTCGCAACGCCAGCATTTACAGATCCGATCAAACCAATTGCGCAGAAAATGGAATAAATAACTTGTTTCATAAAAACTCCTTGGTTGTGTTCGCTTGAGAATCGATGGTACAAATAGAAAAAATTCTCAACAAGAAGAGAATTGAAAAGAAGAAAATTCGTTAAAGGAGAATTTAACTACCCTCATACTAGGGGTTCAGAATTTTGTTGATTTCATTTTCAGATATCTTTAAAAAAATGGGCCAGTACCTGAGACCATTTAACTTTAGGGATTGTTATGTCAGTCTTAGAAGCCACAAAAAGAAGATATGTTCCTGTCAGTGTTTTTCAATTGTTTTCGATTGGGATTGGCCCATCCAGCTCCCACACGGTGGGGCCGATGCGGGCAGCGGTGTTATTTGCCGAGGATTTGGTCGCAAAGGGTCATTTACCTCACCTCGCTTCTTTGACAGTGGAGCTGTTCGGCTCCTTGGCGATGACTGGAAAAGGGCATGCGACTGACGTGGCTATTCTGCTGGGCCTCGAGGGCTATACGCCGGAAGGGGTCGATCCCAATGCCGTTAATCGTTACATTGAACGGATCAACACTGAAAAAACTCTGCATTTTTTGCAAAAAGTTACCTTGCCTTTTAATGTCGAAGAGCAGCTTGTGTTTCATAAAGGAAAGCGGTTTACCTTTCATTCGAACGCGATCCGCTTTAAAGCCTTTGATGCCCGCGGCAACGTTCTCATCAGCGACATTTACTATTCGGTCGGCGGAGGATTTGTCGTTCCTCAGGACCAAGTTCTCGAACCTACTTTTACGACATCCTTCGAAGACCCTGTCCCATATCCTTTTCAAACCTGCGATGAGCTGCTTGAACATTGCAAAGCCGAGAACAAAAGCATTGCAGAGATCATTTTGGCCAATGAAAAGACATGGCGCACGGAAGAGCAGATCCGCGCCGGGATCTTGCAGATTTGGAACGTGATGCGCGAATGCGTAAAACGAGGCTTGCAGCAAGAGGGGATTCTGCCCGGCGGCTTGAATGTCAAGCGCCGAGCTGCTCAAATGCATAGGGAATTAACGAAGAACGGCCCCGATCTGTCCGACCCGTCCGAGCTTTTTGACTGGGTCAGCTTGTTCGCCTTAGCCGTTAATGAAGAGAACGCAGCGGGCGGCAGGGTCGTCACTGCGCCTACCAACGGCGCTGCAGGCGTGATCCCGGCAGTCTTACATTATTATGAAAAATTCACGCCGAATCCAACGGAAGACGGGATCGTCACCTTTTTCCTGACTGCTGCGGCAATCGGGATCCTTTATAAAGAAGGCGCTTCGCTTTCGGCGGCAGAAATGGGGTGCCAGGGAGAAGTGGGCGTTGCCACATCGATGGCAGCCGGAGGCTTGACTGCAGCGTTAGGCGGCACGAATGCGCAAATAGAAAACGCAGCCGAAATCGGAATGGAGCACAATTTAGGGCTCACTTGCGATCCGGTAGGCGGCCTTGTGCAGATTCCTTGCATCGAAAGAAATACGATGGGCGCGATCAAGGCCATCAATGCCTCTCGGCTTGCCCTTCATGGAGATGGAGAGCACTGCGTTTCTTTGGACCAGGTCATTGCCGCTATGCGACAAACGGGCGAGGACATGCAATCCAAATACAAAGAAACTTCGGAAGGGGGGCTTGCCTTGTTTGTCCCGGTTAACCTTCCTGAATGTTAATAAAGTCAGAATCCATCTTTGACCCATTTGTATTCTGCTGGGCTTGGCGCTTAAGCTTTGTCCAGCAGACAAGTCCGGGTGGAAATATGAATTGATTTTCTGGGATTGGTATTAGCTGGCCGTTAACTTTTCAAATACCGTGTAGATCATCTGGTATTGGTCCTTGTTGCCTCCCAGTGCATACCGCTGCAAGCGGGACTGAGCTGCAATATCGAAGATGCGGACCGGCCTACTTTCCACCCATCGTTCATAGCACTCACTGCAGTTAATGAATGTTCCAGCTCGACCAATTCCGCCGCTGCAATGGACTACGATCGGAGCTAAAATGGATTGCTCTTTCCGATAAGCATAGGCAAACTTGACCAGATTGGCTACCCCATCGGTCGCTCCCGCGGAAAAGTCTTTCCAATGGGGGAGGTGCCATTGCGAGAAATAGTGAGGCTTCGAAGAGCCTCTGATGTTAAGTTGAAAGTCCCGCCGTTCAAGTTTCCATGTATCGGAAAGATCGATCGAGGAATGGACTTTAGTGCACTTGACTTCGTAGGCCCCCGCATTGCCTACCCATGTCTCTCCTTCTTCGTAGGGGAGATAAGGATCCGCTTTGACCGAGCGACCTTCCATGAAGGCGGTCAAGCTGATGACAAGAGGGACAGACTCTTGATGGAGCATCCGCATAAACGGAAAAAAATATTCTGGGACAGGCGCTGAGGTGGCAATGTACTTGCCGGGAATATAGGGCTTTATAACTAACGGATCGTGATCGGGGAACGAGATCCAACTGCCGTTCATTCCAAATGTATTCCCGTCGATTTTCACTTGATTGAACGCAAAGGGCGTCACATCGGAATGCCGGTCCCTTCCAAATGAATAATCAATGGGGAACCTCTGGAGCTCATCGAGCTTTCCGTCGACAAATTCATTGAGGTCGCTGTATCCAATGCTCCCATTGCCTAAATTCAAAGGAGTTAACGCCTTGAGCTCTACGCTAGGCCCGCTTAAGCTGTCCAAATGAAGGGAAGCTATGCCTTGAGAAATAGAAGTGCAGTTCTCGATGTTATCCGAAGAAACAGGAATTATTTGGACAACCTTATCCGGATTAAGATCAACACCGTTTGCCATAGAACCCCCATTAAATGATGTTTTCCGAACATTTTACCAAAATTTGGTTAAAATAGTGCAAATTTTTCCCCAAAAAAGACCAAAAAACGGTATCTTGGTATTGCATGTTCCTGTGCCTTTGCATTTGAATTGAAACATCCGTGAAGATAGGATTTAGCCCATTGGTTTCGTGGCAGTTGCATCTTTGCAAACTCGATGTTCTACTTTTTTGAAAGTTTTAATTTTAGGAGCTCTTATGGATATAACACGATCGCCCCTGCAAAAAGTTCGAGAGCAATACCAACCTCCTTTGCCAGAAATATTATTTGATGTTTCCACCGTCCATTTAACTCCTATCGGAAAAGATCCGGCTGTACATGAAGATGAGAAGGTCAAAACCCAATTTCCCCATATTTTCGGACAGCCTCTGTTAATGGCAAAGCCAGGAAGGCCCAAAGATAGCCAAGTGTTGCGCGTAGGAGTAGTTTTCTCCGGAGGGCAGGCAGCAGGCGGGCACAATGTGATCACAGGTCTTTTCGATGCCTTAAAGAAACTCCATCCGCAAAGCCGTTTGTTCGGTTTTCTCGGAGGCCCCGGAGGAATTGTCAGCGGATCTTATCAAGAACTTGAGCTCGATATGATCAAGCCATACCGGAACCAAGGAGGGTTTGACTTGATCGGATCAGGAAGGACAAAGATCGAAACTCCCGAACAATTATCCGCTTCTTTAGAAGCCATGCAGAAGCTGCAGCTGGACGGGCTTGTGATCATCGGAGGCGATGATTCTAATACAAACGCTGCCGTTTTAGCCGAATACTTTGCCGCGAATGGCTGTAAGACAAAAGTAGTCGGCGTTCCAAAGACGATCGATGGGGATTTAAAGAACGAGCATGTCGCGATCTCTTTTGGTTTTGATACAGCATGCAAAGTCTATTCCGAGATCATCGGCAATATTGCCCGCGATGCCTTATCGGCAAAAAAGTATTACCACTTCATCCGCTTAATGGGGCGGTCTGCATCCCACATTGCGTTAGAATGCGCGTTAGCTACGCATCCGACTTATGCAATCATTGGCGAAGAAGTCTTCTCTGTGAAAAAAACGCTAAAGCAAATTACCGAGGAGCTTGCCGACCTCATTTGCGCAAGAGCTGCTCTTGGCAAACATTTTGGCGTCATCTTGGTTCCCGAGGGATTAATCGAGTTTATTCCGGAAGTGGGGATCTTGATCCAAGAGCTCAACGCTATTTTAGCCAAGCAGGAAAACTGCGATATCGCAACAGTGTTGAAAAATCTTACTCCGCCCTCCCAAAAGTGCTTTAGCTCGCTTCCTGAGCTGATTCAAAAACAGCTGCTTTTGAGCCGCGATCCCCATGGCAATGTCCAAGTTTCATTCATTGAAACGGAGAGGCTGCTCATGGAAATGGTCTCGAGCGAGCTTTCGTCACGCCGCAAAGAGGGGAGCTACCAAGGTAAGTTCAATGCGGTCCAGCATTTTCTTGGATATGAAGGCCGATCAGGGTTTCCTTCGAACTTTGATTGCAATTATTGCTACAGCCTAGGTTTCTCTGCAGCTTTGCTTATCGATTCGGGTCATTCCGGATATATGTGCTTTGTCAAAGACCTTGCTCGTCCTGTGAGCCAGTGGCAAATGGGAGGAGTTCCCTTGACCTCTTTGATGAACTTTGAGATGCGCAAAGGGCAGCTTAAACCGGTCATTAAAAAAGCCCTTGTCGATTTAAAAGGTAAATCGTTCCACGTATTTTCCGAGAATAGAAAGAAATGGGGAGTTGACGATCCCTATTGTTTTCCCGGCCCTATTCAGTTTTTTGGCGATACAGCCTTAACAGATTCCCGTCCCTTCATATTAACCGATCTTAATTGATTATAGATAAATTTTATGGCCACACCAATCAAGCTCAACAAAACCGCGGTAGATCCACATCAGGTTGATGAAGATCAAGGAGTCCCGGATCTGAGGCATAGACCTCCAACTCCCGCAACTACCTCAGAACAAGATGACATCTTAGTTCAGTCTGAAACCAGTACTCTAGCTCCCCCCTTTCCACAACCTTTGATGATGCAAAGAGAAGCCGCCTTGATGGAAGAACTTCGGCTAAAGTTGAATAGTGTTTCAAGACCTCCGGAAGAAATTCTGTACACACGCCGTCTTGATCAATCGGATAAGCTGGAATCGGATCGTGCAAGGAGCGCTCCTGGAGCTACGCCTTTTAGGCACAATGAGTCTCCGCCCGTCGTACCGCTTCGCCGTTCCCGCACAGCAGATTCATCTAATTCTCCCTCCTCTTCAACGGCGCCGCCTGCCTATCCTGGCCCTCTCTGCACCGATAGACAAGTTCCTGTTGGATCGAGTTCCCTTTTCTCTCCACGTCCCAGCCATCGCGATGACCGCGCCCATGAAGATAGGCATATCCCGTCCGCTTCAACTCCCTCATCAACATTTTCTTCCTCCTCCTCTTCGACAGTTTCACCCTTTCCTTCATTAAGCATGGTGTATGGGAACTACAGCACGCTGAATCCTTTGCTCATAAAAAATGTTGTGTTCGATTCCGGTGAGCTTGGAAAACGGTGCCCTACACTATTGAAAATAACGGAGAAAAAGAAATTCGATGCGCAAGAAGCTGCCAAGGAAGTCACCCAATGTTTAGCGTTGCCTCAAGGACCTGAGCTGCTTTCCGAAACTTTGCTTAAGCTGAAAAGGGAATTAGAGGGAACAAAAAGAGAACCCCGTTTCCATGAACTGATGGCCTGCTTGCTGCTTTTTCCTCAGGCCGTTAGGTTTACTTCAGCCTTTGTTGCTCTTCATGAGGATTGTGATGAATTTAGCTTGAGGATGATCACTTTGCTCAACCTAAGAGAGTCCGCGCCGTTATCGGTTATCTATTCCCTTTCGCTGTTTACCAAAAATGAGCTGCCGGGACAGACTTTGGACACTCTTTTTCGTGGAACAAATCTTTCAACGTCGCTTTGCAAGGAGTATGGGCTTCAACTTCTTGATCCCGAACTTCGCCTCCTCGGACGATCAGTTAAGCGCTCTTTGGAAAAAAGCGATCTTCTCAGTTTGTGCTTAAATGAAAAGCTGCTGCAAAAACACCTCTCAGTTGCAGATGCCGTTCCTCCCAGTGAAGTTGTAGCTGCACGCCTGCAAGAAAATATCATCTCCTGCAAGTCCTATTTTAGAGAGATGCTGACATGGATTTATCAAATGAGAATCTCCCCCGAATGCCAGAGCCTTTTGGCGATGCGCCGCGCCCAGATTGGCAAACATTTTGACTTGTCCCACTCTGATGAGCGGTTGATTGCCTTTACCGGGCAGCTTCTCTTCTTGCGCATTCTGAATCCCTTCTTAATCGAACAAGGAACGACGGAATTGGAGCGATCTGCATTAGTGAGCCTGACAAAAATCACACAAGCATTGACAAATCAAATCCCCTTCGGCACAGAAAAACAGGATCCGATTTTTAAATCCTTCAATGATATTTATGAGGATTTCAGGGGCCTCCATCAGCAATTTATCAACGCCAATTCTGCATGAAAACCATTTACCGCCAATTTTTCTTATGTTTCATCGCGTTGAAAGTGTGGTGGTATTTTATGCAGGAAGAGAGGCGCGTGCGCCTCGGTTTCTATCACAATGCGAAGTTTCGCTCTCGAGACCTCGCACTTAAAAAAGCCTACCGGTTTAACAATCCCTATCGGATGAACAAGGTGTTCTTGCGCAGGATGGGATGCCAAGAGGTCGATACATACGGGGAAACTCCTTTGACGACCCTGTATGCTATTGCCAAAGAATGCGGGATAACATCGCAAGACCATTTCGTCGATCTCGGCTGCGGCAGGGGACGTGGAACCTTCTTTTTAAACGACTATTTCGGATGCACGGCAACCGGGGTTGAGTGGAATCCTCAGTTTGTGGCCAAAGCGGAAAAGGTAGCCGCAGCCGATCCATATAACGCTCCGGCGTTCATCTGTGCAGATATGCTTAGCGCCGATCTGTCGAAAGCAAGCGTTATCTATTTGTTTGGCACGTGCCTTCCCGATCCGATCATCGAAAAGCTTATCGCCTCATTTGCCAGCCTCCCTCGATCCACCAAGATCATCACGGTCAGCTTTCCCTTAAGCGACTATTCAGAGGCGTTTCAAGAGGTAAAGGAGTTTACAGGATCATTTCCTTGGGGAGAGGGGAGCATATTCCTCAACCAAAAAATCTAGAGCTTAAGAGGGATCCTCCCTGAGAATCTAAGTTTGCAATTCCCTCTTGACATTGAAGAACCATTATTCAATAAATTAAAGAGGGGGTTACAAAACTCATTTACCCGTTAAAATCGCCTTTTTGAGGCTATTTACGCCCATTCTCCTCACCCGACCCACTGCGGGTCGGCCTTGTCGAATGGCCCGTGGCAGCTCCGCTGCCACTCACAAACAGCCTCAAAATCATCGATTTTATCGGGCAAAGCAGTTTTGTAACTCCCTCTAAAGAGGGAATTGCAGTTTTGCGAGCTCCCCCTGAATTTTTGAAAGAGGTTAAGACATGAACCCGCTTGTGAAAAAAAAATGCACTCCATGCGCTGCCGGCACGCTCCCCTTAAAAGCTGAAGCATTGCAACCCTACGCGCAGGAATTAGCTCAAGGCTGGAAGATCGTTGATGAGCACCATTTGGAAAAACGGTACCGATTTAAAAACTTTAAAGAAGCGTGGGATTTTACTAACGACATTGCCAAAATCGCTGAAGAAGAGGGACATCATCCCAATATCATGCTGGCTTGGGGAGAGGTGGTTGTGACGACTTGGACCCACAAGATCAATGGACTTTCAGAGAGCGATTTCATCCTTGCTGCGAAATGCGAAGCGGGCTACACCTCGCGGTTCGGAGTATCTTGACGCTAAATGATCCCTTTGCCTTCGGCTAATACCAGAGCATAGGTTAGAAAGGGGTCTCGGCAGTTGACTCGGACAACTTGCCCTTTGATGGGCACTTCGATATACCCTTTTACAAAACCCTCCTTAAGCTCTTGTTTGGAAAAGACAGGATTTTGAAAGATGGCCTCCGAGTACTCTTTTTGGTTATCTCCAGAATGGGAAGCCATTCCGCAATACAAGGGAACAACGCTCATTAATACGCCGCTGTTTGGAGCGCAACTACCAAGAAGTTCAGTTTGTGTCAGTTGATATCCGGTCTCCTCTTTCAGCTCGCGAAGCGCCGTCTGCACTAAGGTTTCACCGTGTTGTTTTTTGCCCCGGGGCAATTCGATCTCCCAGCTGCGCGTTGCATGCCGGTAGGCCAAGTTCACCACGATTTTTTTGTTGGCAAGAACGGCAAGGACTGCGACTCCAGGAATCCCGTCCATCCCGCTTTTCCACATCAGCCGATCGTAGGTGCCATACACTCCGGACGGAAAGACCACCGCATCGCGTATCCACATCCAATAGTGATCTTCAGCGACGATCCCGACAGCGCTCCAGTTTTCCGCGGTCTTCTCGGCAACCCCTTTCGAGATCAGCCGGAGCTTGGTCTGGTTTTCGATCCGTTTGATTTGCTCTGGATTGACGATGATCTCGATTTCACCTTTGCGCCAAGAGCCCAGAGGCCCAAAAGTTGAACTGTGCTCCTGGACCATTTTAAGGTATTGGCCGAGATGGCTTGTGATCTCTGGATTGTTGGCAGTTTTTTCTGCAGAGGCAGCGGGCTTGGTGTCTGCAGCTTGGCAAGTCAAACATGGACTTGCAGCGCAAGCGAAATAAATCAATTTTTTCGCTTTTGAAACGACCGTCATGCATCTTTTCAACATAATACCTCTGGGGTATGAGTTAAAGCGAATGAATATGGCACTTTATCCAAATTATTATCAAGAAGGCGGTGAGCCGATAGGGGAATAAAATCAGGGGGGTAAAATATAATTTTACTTGTGAGCGATCTTGGGCATCGTGAAAAACCTTCTTGTTTCCATTGAGCGAGTGGTTTAAAATTTTGCGAAATAATCTTTAGGAGCGAGTTATGAGATATTGCGAATCCTATTCTGAGACAAAACGTTGGAAAACCCGCGAAGTCAAAGTGGGGAAAGTCGGCGTCGGTGGGGACAATCCCGTTCGGATCCAATCCATGACCACCTCCAGCACCCGAGATGTCGATGCGACGATCGACCAGATCATCCGCCTAGCCGACTCCGGCTGCGAGATCGCCCGAGTCACCGTCCAGGGGATGAAAGAGGCCGATAGCTGCGAAGCGATCAAAAACGGGCTTCTTCAAAAAGGGTATGAAATCCCCCTCGTCGCCGATATCCATTTTTATCCCCCTGCCGCATCCCGCGTCGTCGATTTTGTCGATAAAGTTCGCATCAACCCAGGGAATTTTGTCGATAAGCGGGCGACCTTCCGGGTCATTGAATATGACGATGCGACCTATGCCGCCGAGATCGATAAAATTGAAGAGACCTTTTCCCCTCTCGTCGAAAAATGCAAGCGCCTTAAGCGCGCCATGCGCATCGGGACAAATCATGGCTCCCTTTCCGATCGGATCATGAACCGCTATGGCGATACACCGTTTGGAATGGTCGAGTCCGCCCTCGAATTTGCCCGCGTGTGCAGAAAACTAGACTACCATGATTTTATTTTTTCCATGAAAGCGAGCAATCCGCTCGTCATGGTCCAAGCTTACCGCCTCCTCGTTGCAGAAATGATGAAGCTCGGATGGGACTACCCATTGCACCTTGGAGTGACGGAAGCCGGCGAAGGGGAAGATGGGCGAGTGAAGTCCGCAGTGGGGATTGGAACCTTGCTGTTAGACGGGATCGGCGATACGATCCGCGTTTCCTTGACAGAGGACCCTTGGCTCGAGATCGATCCTTGCCAGAGGCTAGTCCAGTTTGCAACCTCCTCTATCGGCAAAGGAGTGCCTCTCTTTGAAGAGAAACATCGCAATATCAGATCGATCCAAAAACGAGAGGTCTGCCTAGCCTCCGAGAGCCGCCTGCATCGCGATGGATCGGTCGTCCTTCATGCCAAGGAAAGCGATCTGCTCCAACCTAATTTTTACACCAAGATCGGATGCAAGGCCCAGCTGAACCAATTGGAGAGGACCCCTTCAACAATTGATTACCTCTTTATCGAGACCCTCTCGCAGGAGCCAGGCGTTGTTCAAGCCCTTAAAAAGCTTGAAAAAGCGCAGATCGGCGTATTGACGCGCAGCCAAGGAGTTCCCGGCACTGTCCCGGTTCTACCTCTTTCATCTCTTGCGTCCGGAGCATGCCCCGACATGCCTTACGTCATTTCCGTCGATTCTGATGATCCCGCGATCTGGAAGTTCCTTGCAAAATCCAAACCTCTCTTCCTATTATTTGCTCCGCAAGGATCCCGATTGCATGCAGGACGCCGCTTTTTCGAATGGTTAAAAACTCAATCTCTCCAAATTCCCGTTATCCTCGATTTTTCTTATGCATGCGGATGGGATGACGTCGTGATCCACGCTTCGACCGAGCTTGGCGCCTTGCTGGCCGATAAACTTGGCGAAGGGGTCGCCGTCCGGACTGAGTTCGATTTGGAGCAGGTGCGTCTTCTCAGTTTCAATATCTTGCAGGCCGCGCGGATGCGCACATCGAAAACGGAGTACATCTCTTGCCCAGGCTGCGGACGCACGCTGTTCGAGCTGCAGAGCGTCACAAAACGGATCCGTGAAAGGACATCCCATCTTCCCGGCGTTAAGATCGCCATCATGGGCTGTATCGTCAATGGTCCCGGCGAAATGGCCGATGCCGATTTCGGATATGTCGGTTCCAAGGCTGGCAAGATCGATCTGTATGTGGGTAAGACCTGCGTTGAGAGGAACATCGATTTTTCCGATGCAGACGAGCGTTTGGTCGAGCTCATTAAAGCTCATGGACGCTGGCAAGAACCGGAGTCCGCTTCGGAACTAGAGCCGCAGATGGTTTAATACAACATGTTGCGAATGCAAAGCAGTTGAAGCGATCTCAGTCGCGAACTGGTCTTCATTCTCAGGAAAGCAGGTTCACTGTATTGCGAACCTGCCGTTGGAGTCATGTTCAGCTATTGCGGGCTACTGAACATTACATTCTTTATTACGTGTAGAAGCCGCTGCTGGATGTTCAGTAGAAACTGCTGAAGAAGATGCTTGAGGTGCTTCGAAAGAAACTTCCGGTGTTTCCAAAGGAGCTTCCGGTGTTTCCAAAAACTCTTCTATTGTGTCCGTCAGCGCGGGGAACAAATGATAAAAAAGATCTGTTTCTTTATTGCGTTGATTGGCAGTTTCGAACCAGAATGACTTAACATCTAAATGAGAGAGCTGATCTGGCGTATGACCATTATTGTCCTTAGCCTCGACATCGGCGCCTTTAAAAACTAGAAATTTGATCATGTTTTCATCGTTTCTCTGACATGCGCGGTGCAAAGGAGTCATTCCATTCCTTTCTTTTACGTTTACATCAGCTCCTGCTTCAATCAACATCTCCATAATTCTTGTATGGTTGTGTGAACAAGCTGCTTGTAAAGGCGTTGTTCCATCGCGATAATCAGGTTCGTTGATTGCAGCCCGACATTCTGGATCTTCTAGAAGCCTTGCAACTTCTCTTTCATCTCCTCTTTCGCAAACATAATTAAACTGATCTAGATTGGTCCATAGCGTTTCTCGAGAAGGCCTTACTAAAGATCCTAGAAAACTACCTATTGCTGACATAAAAACTCCTTTTGGTTTTTTTTGTATAAAAAGCAAGTGTTATTTATTATACACTAATTAATAAATTTATTCAACATATAAATAAATTGAATCGTTCTGTTGTATCGATTATCGGAGAATGTTGGGTGTTTAAATAATGTTTATAATGGCAAGCTGGTTAGTTTTTTGTCCGGAACAAAGGACTGGCTGTTACGAATGGTCTCTTTAAAAGTCTCTAAGCTTCAGTTGTTTATGATTTTCTTGTTAATTATAATGCTTGTTTTAAAATATATTATTATGATTTAACTTTTTGCGGCTTATTATGTTATAGTTTAATGTTTATGGCTGTTTGTTTTATAATAATTCGAAAGGTGCTATATTAAAGATGGAGAGTGGTGAGACTCCTCCTATTAGGCTCACGACTGAGACTTCCCTAAGGCGATAGGAAAGGGCCTTTGAAATGGATCCAAAAAGCGTAGGGAAGTAGCGAGATGTTTTGTTCTTAAGGTTTGAGTACTTGCTTAAATCCCTGCTGATGGGGTTTTAGCTCCATCAAAGCAAGAAGCATGCTCCCTTAAGGGTTCTCAAGGTACCAAGGCCTCTAAGAGAGGTCAACGATTATGGGTCTTGTTTCATTAACAGCCCATTACATTTGAGCTTGAGAAAACAAACCATCTGACCTTCTGCTTCATTATGTTTATGATGATAAACAAATGGTGAAAAGCAGGAGGTTTTTTTTTGCCTTCATTTATTTCTACGAGCATTTATCCGACGTCTTGTACGCTTTGTCCTTGTGCGTCAATGTTCGCAAGACTCTCGAAGCTTCTGGAAATAGTCGATCCTCTTTTTCATCTCCCGTTCAAAACCTCTTTCGACCGGATGGTAGAATTCTGTGCGCACGACTTCATCCGGGAAATAATTTTGTCCGGAAAATCCTTGAGGCGTGTCGTGATCGTAGACGTAGCCTTTTCCATAGTCCATCTGCTTCATCAGCTCAGTGGGGGCATTGAGGATAATTTTGGGAGGACAGAGGTGGGAGGTTTGTTTGGCCAATGTTTTGGCTTGAGAAAAAGCGGTGTAGATCGCGTTGCTCTTGGGGGCCAAGGCCAGATAGACCACTGCCTGGGCAATGGCAAGCTCTCCTTCGGGAGACCCCAGTTGGGAATAGGTCTGCCAGGCGTTGATGGCGACCTGGGAGGCTTGAGGATCGGCGAGGCCGACATCTTCGTTTGCCATTCTGATGACCCGCCGGCAAATGAATTGAGGATCTTCTCCGCCATCTAACATTCGGGCAAGCCAATAGAGAGAAGCGTCAGGGTCTGAACCGCGGACCGACTTGTGCAGCGCAGAGATCAAGTTGTAATGCCCTTCTCCTGTCTTGTCGTAGAGCGCAGAGCGCTTTTGAAGAAGCTGTTGCAGATGGGCGACATCCAGTTCTTTATTTTCCAAAGCTTCGGTCTGAAGGTTTTCCAGCATGTTGAGAAGATGGCGGCCGTCGCCTTGGGCCAGTTGGATCAGATAGAGGCGGCCTTCTTTGGTCAAGTTGAGCTTTTTAAATGCTGTTTCAAATCGACCGATTATCTTGTCCAAAGCCTCTTCGTCCAGATGCTTTAGGTTGAGGACCCGAAGGCGGGAAAGGAGGGCATTGTTGACCGAAAAAGAGGGGTTTTCAGTCGTGGCCCCGATCAGGACGATAGTCCCGTCTTCGACAAAGGGTAGGAAAAGGTCCTGCTGCGCTTTATTGAACCTGTGGATTTCATCGATGAACAGGATTAGCTGCTGATTGAGGAGGGGATGAGCCTGAGTCTCTTTAATCAAATTTTTGAGCTCTGCCGTTCCATGAAAAACGGCGCTAAAAGGAACGAAGCGGGCTTTAAAGGCTTGGGCATAGAGGCGTGCCAAGGTTGTTTTCCCGCAGCCGGGAGGTCCGAACAAAAGTAAAGACAGGGGTTTGCCGTTTTGGACGATCTTTGAGATCAGTCCATCTTTTCCCAGCAGGTGGTCTTGCCCGACTATGTCGGCAAGAGATTTAGGGCGGAGCTGTTCTGATAGGGGAATGTTCATAGCCTGTAGTATGAACACTCCCAATGCGGATGTCAATTCTGTCTTTCGAGTCAGTTGTAAAATTCCCCTGCCCTGCAAAATCGTCCTTTTGAGCCATTTTACCGCCCCGCCTCCTCGTCTACTTCTTCAAGTATGCCCTCGGCGGCAGGGGCACGGGCCGCACTTGCGGCCCTGGCAAACTGGCTCAAAATCATCGATTTTTCAGGGTGCGGGAGTTTTTCAACTGCCTCTTTCTATTTTGATTTTCCAATGGGGCTTGCGGCACGCATAGATAATTAGAGGGATCGCGCACATGAAGATAAGGCCTATGATCAGAAAAAGGTCATAGAAGAGCAGGCTTCCCGTCTCCAACTGGGAAGGAGGGATAAAGGCGAGAGCGATAGCGAACGTGGAAGAGAGGATGCCCATGATGCAGAAGAGCCATATCCCTTTGTATTGGAAAGGGACCTTGTAAGGTCTTGGCACATGAGGTTTTGAGTATTTCAACTTGATCGCTGAAATAAACATAAGGATGTACATGATCAGATAGCTCTGAGCGCTCAGCGCTGTCAGGATCCAAAAGGCGCTGCTGACAGTCGGCATGAATAAAAAGACACAGCCGGTGATCGAGACGATAATTGCTTGAAACAGTAAAAGGTGCGTCGGAGTCCCGTGCTTGTTCAGATTCTGGAAGAAGGGAGGGAGGTTCCCGTGGATCGACGTTTCGTGGAGCCCCTGGACCGGCCCGATGATCCATGAATTGACCTCAGCAATCGCTCCGATGATCAGCAAAATTCCAAGGATGGGCAAGAACCACTCAAGGTGGTAGAAGCTCAAGAATATATTAAAGGCTTCCATCAGGCCGCTGACGAGGCTGATCTGCGTTTTGGGAATAACGACGGCGATCGCTAAAGACCCTAGCATAAAGACTGTAAAGACGATGATCGCAGCTAAGAGGATGGCCCTAGGGTAGTTTCTTTGAGGGTTTTGCACATTTCCTGCATAGGCGGATGAGACCTCTAGCCCGGCAAAAGCTAAAAACAGTCCTGAAAGGAACACGAGATTTCCGATCTGTGTGAAGTCGGGTATGACCGCTTTTAAATTGAGTGGAGTTTGGACGGGGTGCCCTGAGGTAATCCAAATCAATCCCAGCGCAATAATCAGGATCCCTGGAACGATTGTGCCAACGATGACCCCGATTGTGCTGAACCAGCCCGATGTTTTTATCCCTAAATAGTTCAATAGAGTCATTCCCCAGTATCCGATCAGAATGACGGAGAGGATATAGACCTTGCTTTGTGCCAGCGACGGTGAAAATATATAGGCAAGCGTCCCTGCTATGAACGACATGATCACCGGATACCAGGCCACATTATGGACCCATTGCATCCAAATTGCAAAAAAGCCCCAGCGGTCGCCTAACGCTTCACGGATCCAAATGTAGATCCCTCCAGACTTTGGCCAGCCTGTTGCCAGTTCCGCCGATACAAGGGCGCATGGCACAAGGAAAAACAGGGCAACAATGGCAAAAAACACAATTGCGCTTAAGCCGTATTCGGCGACGAGGGGAAGGTTGCGCAGACTTGCCATAATCGAGACGTTCAACATTGCCAGGACAAAGATGCTAATGACCCGCCGTGGTAGGTTTTTCTGAGACTCCATGGTCCTTCCTCTATTGATTAGCGCCCTTGTATAACCTGATTTCATTTGCAGAGGGAGTTATGCAAGAGGCGTATTTTCTTCCTTTTAGTTCTTCCCTTTGAATTTTGCAAGATTGAATTTGCTCTTCATTCGATTAATTAAAATAATTATCTCTTTGCGATTTAATATTTTGTGTTTTTATTTTTGTGACAATTAAAACAATGGTATTCATTTTTTATGTGGGATTGTGTAAATTAAAGAATTGAGAGCGTAAAGAGAAAATCAGCGTGCGGAGGGGATTCCCTAGGCAGCATTTGCTGGTTCTCATGTTTTTTAGCTTTCAATAAAAACTCATGGAGGCATGTATGAAACAATCTAATAAACCCCAACAACCAGCTAATCCAAACCCTAGCAAACAACAACCAACTAATCCCCAACACCAACAACGTCAAAAACCACAGAACCCACAGCAAGAAAAGAAATGGCATGGCGGCTGCTAAGCTAGACTGCTGATCGCATTATAGATCCAAGCCGTATTTGGCCGACATGACGGATTTTCCACGGCTTGGCTCTTATACACAAATCAACTCAAAAGTTGGTTTTTGGCTGCGTCAACCAGTTCGCGACCAAGGTCGCTTCACCTGCTTTGCACTACAAAGGCCCACCGGGCCTTATCGGGATCTTTCCTATTAGACTCTATATTCACATATGGAGTAGTTCAATTCGCTTTCGCTTCTCTGCCGCGTATTAAGAGGTTATGCCGGATCGAGGTCTTCTTGATGTTGTGAAAGCCATTGGATGATCTGATCGGAATCGTACAGAGGCTTCCCATCAATGAAAAGGCACGGCACCTGCATTATCCCTCCATACTTCCTTAATTCCTCTTTAGCTTCGGGATTGTTAATAACGTTCTTCATGGGGACGGTTTTGTGGATTTGCCTTAAGTAGTTCAAGACCTTTTGAGAAAACCCGCAATACGGGGAGTAATACAGGACAAGAACGGGTTTTTCATTACGGATGCATCGCTTATGCGCACTCATATGGCTTGTTTTAGCGCCGAATGAAGCTTGGCCCAATTCCTGAATGCCTCTTTGCGTAATAGCTTTTTCAGGCGCGGGAATAGGAGATAAGGATGCCGTCAAAGCTCCAATAGTTACGACTAGACCGAGCATCATATATCCCCCTTATATTCCTAATCAGCATCTATACCTATTTCAGCCCTGCGAAAATAAATTGTCTATTAAATTCTAATGTTTGCAGAGCCGATAGGGCAAATTCAAAATGAAGCTTGATTAGAATACGTTAAGCGGTTACTATCCCAAGTTTTTGATGGAGGTAGCTATGATCGGTCGGTTAAAGAAAGCAGGCTGGATTTTAGGAGCCTGTATACTTTGCAGCTCAGTTTGCCAATCATCTTCAGATACTGGAGAACCAACAATGCAGTTTTCAGAGCCAAAACAAGCGATGGAATTTCAGGAAGGCAAGACCTACTTGGCCATCATCCACACGTCCAAAGGGGATATCACCTGTCAGTTGAACCCCAAAGTTGCGCCTTTGTCTGTCACTAACTTTGTGATGTTGGCTCAAGGGGGCTTTTATAATGGGCTTGTTTTCCATCGCGTCGTCCCTAATTTTGTGATCCAAGGAGGAGACCCTAAAGGCAATGGCACCGGCGGTCCTGGATATACAGTTCCGTCAGAAATCAACCTGCCTCATACGCAAGGAGCCCTTGCATGGGCGCGTTTGCCAGACTATATGAACCCTCAAAAACGCTCGAGCGGTTCCCAATTCTACATTACCTTAGAAAAAATTCCCTATTTAGACGGGGAATACACTGTATTTGGGACTACGACAGCAGGAATGGAAGTAGTTAAGAAGATTGAACAGGGCGATCAAATCAAAAGCATTGAGATCGTCGTTCAATAAGGTCTGTAGCCCCTTTCATTAATAAGATGAACGTTAAACCCGGTTCTTTTAAGCTGGGTTATTTTTTTTCCATTAAGATGAAAGATTCAGGGCGCATTAAATCGTGTAATATGACGCCGCCGATCCATGCCATTATTGATAAATTCAAGTGCCAACATCTCTAAGTTTCCAAGTCTTGAATCCGTTTGTAAATAAGTCTCATTTTTCTTTTTGTTGCAGTAATTTTCGCGTTTGTAATAAAGTGAAAATTACCATTAAATGAATTGGCTTTCTAAGTTTTTTCGTTGATAGTAACAAGGGGGACATAGACTATGATTACTCATCCTAGAAAATTAAGATTCAAAGTGACTTTTAAAAATCCATTAGCCGAAAAAATAAAAGAAAAACACGAGAGTTCAACGCTAAAATCCCAGGCTTCCAAGAGCCAACTAAAGTCCACAGATTCGAGTCGTTCTACACAAGAATAATGTTCTATTCATAGTAAACCCAGATATTAAATCTGGGTTTATTCTTTTTTTTTCTTCAACAGGCTGTATAATGGATCATTAAGAAGAGAGAACTATCTTTTCATTAATTTTAAAGGACTTACGACCCGGTCTGTTTGTCGTAGCGATAGCCTAAAGAGCTGTAGATAAACGACTTTGGTTCAATTTTAGCTAAATAGTCAATTAGTAATCGATAATTTATTGGTTTTTTATGACTTTGATCGATTTTTTATGATTATTTTTTTTGATTTAAAATTTTTTTTTATGATCTTTTTTAAGCCCTGAAAATGCCCTCACAATATACTATCAGCAAGAAAATAGTAACTATTATAATCAAGCAAAAGAAGTGCATTTGAAAAAATATTTTTTAAAAATAATTATCAATTATGTATATTGAGAATTGTAGGACGTAAATGGTTAATTAGTTGGGTTGTATAAAACTAGTGAATCTTAAGTCCTATGTATCCAAACAAGGAGAATATTATGGCTAAAAAAAGAGCTAGCAAAAAAACTGCTCGTAAAACAAAAGCAAAAAGAACAACAGCTCGTAAGACTCGCAGAACAACTGCTCGTCGTTCTTCAAAAAGAGCT
>JAFEGV010000190.1 GCA_018239665.1 Verrucomicrobiota bacterium
TTATGCACAAATATGAAGACCTTTCCCACGTCCTGTTTTTAACGGACTTTCCAACGATCTACCCCCTGCTGAACCGGATCGACATCTACATCGGAGATATGTCCTCGATAGGCTATGATTTTCTTACCTTTGACCGCCCGTTGTTCTTTTTAAACCAAAATAAACGCGATCCTCAAAGCGACCTTGGGCTATACCTCTTCCGCTGCGGCGTCGAGGTCCTTCCGGAAAAATACGGCCAAATCTACCAAATCATCCAGAACTTCTTGCAATTTGAGCTCCGAGACTTTTCCAAAATCCGCAAGGAAGTTTATGATTACGCCTTCGGCCCGGAAAAACCTCTAGACACACTCCGCAAGGAAATCATCGCTTCATATGCCTCTTTCCCCGACTCAGACCTTAACTTCTACTAGATCTGTCGCCATTTTGACAGGCCCTTCTACCCATCTTGATCATCTGGGAGTGCTTAGCGCAATTTTAAAAATCCCCCTTATCGTTACGGAGGAAAAGACGTTCCAATTGGCCAAGCGCTACTATCCTCAAATCGACGTATCTCTCATGGAAATGGCCGATCTCTCGATGGATTTTCTGTGCAGCCATTTCGATGCGATCTTTGAATCGGGAAAGTTTTGGGCCCTGGAGCTTAAACCGTTCATGAACCTGCTCTACCGGAAAAAAATGCGCTTTGTCTTCTGTCCTCATGGAAATTCCGACAAAGGACATTCCCTCAAAGAGCATCCCGCTCAGGATGTGTCCCTTGTTTATGGAAGCCATCTCCATGATCATCTACAGAAAACAGGCGCCTTGGACAAAATCCAATCGGTCGTTGCAACAGGCAACTACCGCTATCCCTTCTATAAGCAGCATAAAACATTTTACGATCGGATTGCTGAAGAGGAGATCTTTTCCCGTTTTAAGCATGAAAGAAAAACGGTTCTATACGCCCCCACATGGCAAGACCGGGAAAATCCCACTTCGTTCTTTCAAGCAACGGAAGAGCTGATCTTGCAGTTGAGCTCTACCTACAACCTTCTGATCAAGCTCCACCCCTTTCTTATCGAAGACCACCTTGCAAAAGTATTAAGCGTTCAACATCGGTATGAAGATCATCCGGCTGTCCATTTCGTCGATGATTTTCCACCCATTTATCCTTTATTGAGCCGCTGCGACGTCTATCTAGGGGATTATTCATCCATCGGATATGACTTTCTTGCCTTTGACCGCCCCCTTTATTTTTTTAATCCTGTTGAAGACGCGGCAACGGAAGCAAGGCCTAGCCGCTATACCGGACTTGCAACATGCGGAATGGAAATTCCCCATTCTCAAAAAAACGGATTGAACCGCTTTTTCCAAGAAACAATTGCCCGTTCCCAATCGGATTTCAGCCCGATGAGAAAAGAACTGTACAGTTACACATTTGGGGAAGAAAAAAATCCTGAAGCTCTACAGAAAGAAATTTTTGAGACGATTGAATTGAACTAGCATTCTTGCATAACCCGCTTTGTCAGTAATTTTGAAAAATTTTACGGACAAATGGGGTTATGCAAGAAGCTAAAAAAACCTCGCAGATAGCGAGGTTTTTTTTATTCAGCTGAAATTTAGCAGAGGTTGTCTGCTGGAGTTTCTTCACTGTCAGCATCGTCTGCATCAGCAGCGA
>JAFEGV010000191.1 GCA_018239665.1 Verrucomicrobiota bacterium
GAAGGGTACTGGGGCAATGTCAATCCGATCGGTTTCCGCTCGTGTTATGACGAAGGGAAGCGGTGCGCTGAAACGTTGTTTTTCGATTACCACCGTCAGTACAAGACCAGCATCAAGCTGGCGCGCATTTTCAATACTTATGGTCCAAGGATGCACCCGAACGATGGGCGGGTTGTTTCCAATTTTATCGTTCAGGCGCTGTTGAACCAGCCGATCACGATTTATGGAGAGGGGCAGCAGACCCGGTCTTTTTGCTATGTCGATGATCTGTTGGAAGGCATTGTCCGGCTGATGGAGAGCGATGGGGGATTTACGGGCCCGGTCAACTTAGGCAACCCCGTCGAGTTTAAGATCGCAGAGCTGGCCGCGTTGGTCCTCGAGCTGACAGGTTCCCGATCTGAGCTTGTCCATCGCCCGCTGCCAAGCGATGATCCAAGACAGAGGAAGCCCGATATCAGCCTGGCGAAGGAAAAGCTGGACTGGTCTCCAAAGACGCAGCTGAAGGAAGGTCTGATGAAGACGATCGCCTACTTTGAGGTTGTGCTGCGCGAAAATAACTATTCGGGAGCTATGCAAGGATCATGAAGACCCACATTTCTATTTATCTGGCCGGCAGCATTCAGAAAGGGCATGAAAAGAACAACGACAGCTACTGGACCGATGCCGACATGCAGAGTTTAAGAGAGTCCCTGGCAGAGTTTCAGCTCTCTTTTTTAAATCCGGCTTTTCGGACGGATGATCTTTCCGATCAACGCTCTGTATTCGGAAGGGACATGCTGCAGGTGTTCAGCAGCGATATCGTTTTTGTCGATGCGCGCCATCGGCGGGGCCTCGGTGTCGGCGCCGAGATGATGTGGGCTAAAGTCAATCGTATTCCAGTCGTCACCCTTGCTCCGAAAGATACCCATTACTCGAAAACCAAGACCTCGCTATTGGGCGTTGAGGTAGAAAAATGGGTCCATCCCTTTGTCGAGTCGTTAAGCGATCACATCGCTGAGGACTTAAGCGATGGAGCCCGTTGGATTAGAGAGGCAATGAATGGCCGGGTCCAGCCCGTTAAAGATATCGAATGGGTCCGCTCTTGCATGGGTCATTTCATCGACAACCAGCTCGAAAAAGACCATCCTATGCGTGATCTGATCTCGAGCAATCCCGATCTGACGGCAAAACTAGAGGCGCTGCGCGGTGCGCTAAGCTTATAAGGATGCATTGATGCATATTGGCCTCATTCTTCGCTCGAACTCGGCATTGTGGGGAGGGGATGTGCAGCTGCTCCTTCGTCTAAAAGATGCTTTGGAGCAAATGGGGCATCATGTGATCATCGGCACGACCGGCTACGATGTGCTTCTTGCCGACGTTGTTCTGCTGACCAACTTGATGATCTACCAAAAAGACATTATGGAGATGCTGCTCCATAACAAGATCCCTTATTTCGTGCTGTGTTTTCATGAAGACATCACCCAGTACTATCTTCCGAGCAACGGCCTTGCTAATTTTGTAAAAAAGTGCATCGAGGGCGTGCCTGATTATTCGATTGAACGGCTCTATGAAAATCCTCACGCCGTTTACTATGAGGAAGTGGCAAAGCTCCAGTTTTGGGCCAAATCGGCCCTTTTTTCTCAAAATCCTGTTTCTGCGCAAATAGCCTC
>JAFEGV010000192.1 GCA_018239665.1 Verrucomicrobiota bacterium
CGGGCCATGTCGATTTGGCGGCGGAGGGTCTCATCCGTTTCAACCTGGCCTGCGATCTTCTTCCAGGCGTGAAGAAGTGTCGAGTGGGTCTTGCCTCCGAACGCAGTGGAGAGCTTCATGAGAGAGTCGTTCATCAGCTCCTTGGCAAGGTACATGGCGACTTGTCGAGGAAAGGCGACATCTTTGGAGCGGGAAGTGCTCTTCAAGTCACTGACGCGGACATCGTAGATGGTCGCAACGCTTTTAATGATGTTTTCGACAGAGATCTTTTTTTGCGGAGTGTATTGGAAAAGCTCGCTCAATGTCTTTTCGACCACTTCTTCTGTTGCATCGAGGTTCATCATGCGGCAATAGGCACTTAAGCGGTTGATCGCTCCTTCAAGCTGGCGGACGTTGTTGAAGATGTGCTCTGCGATGAAGAAGGCGACCTTTTGCGGGATGCGGAACCCTTTTTGCTCAGCTTTGTACTGGAGGATCGCAACGCGTGTCTCCAGATCGGGAACGCCGATGTTGGCGACAAGGCCCCATTCCATCCGGGCGATCATCCGTTCGGAGAGTTTAAGCTGTCCGGGCGGTTTGTCTGATGTGATGACGATCTGCTTGTTCTGGTTGATCAGGCTCTCAAAGGTGTTGCAGAACTCCTCCTCGAAGTTGAGGCGGCTTTGCAAGAACTGGATATCGTCCACAAGAAGGACATCGAGTGATCGATAGAACCGTTTCATTCGGTCCATCGACTTGGAGCGCAAGTTTTCAACGAGGTCGTTGATAAACCCTTCCGTTGTGATGCACTGGATACGCAGTTTTCTGTGGTTTTCGCGGATGTAATGGCCGATCCCGTGGAGCAAGTGGGTCTTTCCAAGGCCGACGCCGCCATGGATAAAGAGGGGATTGTAGGACTTGCCGGGTCGCGAAGCGACGCCGAACGCAGCCGATTTGACAAATTGATTGGCAGGACCTTCGATGAAGTTATTAAAGGTGTAGTAGGGATTGAGCTTGAGCTCAGGCTGTCCGGGCTGGTTTTCAATCGGTGCAGGAGCAATGGGTTCTGGCGCCGGAGCTGTGTTTTGCTTTTTCTTCGCTTCGGCAATGATGAATGTGACAGCGAGCTCGCCGGATGGTTTTGTAGGAAGGAACGCAGCGAGGTCTTTTTTGTAATTGTCGAGGATGTACTCTTGCACGAAGATATTGGGAACTTCTAAACAGATGTCATCCGATGCTCCGTCGATCAAGCGGATCGAAGCAAACCAGTTTTGGAACTCTGTTGCCGAGCATTTCTCTTCGATGAACTCTAAAAAAAGCGACCAAGTTTCTTGAGGAGTGCGCGTTAACATAAGCTATGATCAATCTCTGAAGCAGGTTTTTTAGGGGAATCAGGTTAGTTCACGTTAACATTGTAAAGATAAGCTCGCAAGTCAAATTTCAAGAATAGGCGAGGATCAGAGCTTGCGCTTGATTGGCGATTTCCTCATTCGGATTTTTTTGCAGCGATCTTGCTTGCATCAGTCCTTGCTTCTTGTAGCCCAATGCGAACAGCGCCTTGGTCCGGTTCAGCAAGGTCGGGACGTGGGTAGGATCTAGGCGAAGGGCCTTTTCGATGTAGTTTAAGGCCATGAGATTATTGCC
>JAFEGV010000193.1 GCA_018239665.1 Verrucomicrobiota bacterium
GGTCTGCTCCGCTCCTGCGCCCTATGCTAGCTCTTTGCAGCAAACTCTATGCAGTTGCTGTCAAAGGGAGGCATCTCGCTTACCAAAAGAAATGGCTTCCGGCATTTTCTGCAGATGTTCCAACGGTCAGCATCGGGAATATCGTTGTTGGAGGCACGGGAAAAACACCTCTTGTCCTGATGTTGGCGACCGCCCTTCAAGAAGAAGGAAAAATTGCGATCCTGACCCGCGGGTTCCGCTCTCAAGCTGAAAAGCGCAGCGAGCCCCTATGCATCGACAAGGAGCACACTGTTTCAGCTGAGATCTGCGGCGACGAGCCCCTTTTTTTAGCTCAGACAACTCTCGCGTCCATTTGGATTGGCCCCGATCGAGTCCTCTCGGCTAAAAAAGCGGCAGCTGCCGGCGCGGTCTGCCTCATTCTTGACGATGGACTGCAGCACCGCAGGCTGCGCCGCGACGTTGAGATTGTCGCAATCGATGCCAACGATCCGTTCAGCCGCCATCGGTTTTTGCCCTACGGGCTTTTGCGCGATCTCCCTGAGAGGTTGCGGGAGGCCGACCTGATCGTTGCCAACCACACCCGCGACAACGATCATTATGAAGAGGTAAAAAAAGAGTTGTCCGCATATACTCAAGCACCAATTGTTGCCATGCAGCATACGCTTGTCCAATCGGAGCCTCTTCAAGGCCATCGGATAGGCGCCTTTTGCGGAATTGGCAAACCTCAATATTTTTTTAATGCTCTTAAGAGGGCTGGCGCGGAAATTGTCGCAACTTGCGCGCTATTGGACCACCAAGGCTTTCCGCGTGAAAAACTCCAGGCATTTGTCACAGCCTGCAGGGAAAAAGGGGCGGCCAGCATCGTGTGCACGGAGAAAGATTGGGTAAAATTGCAACCAAGCGAGATGGAGCACGGTATACCGATCCGTCCAATCGCAATGCGCTTAAACATCATTGCAGGAAAAGAGCATTGGGACAGCGCAATCGATAAGATCAAACAGAAGATAAAGGTTTTCAGATGAGCGAAGAGATCAAAATTGTATTACCAAAACTTGGAGAGAGCATCCATAGCGCAACCATTGTGCAGTGGTTCAAAAAGATCGGCGATGCCGTTCAGCTCGATGAGCCGCTGTTAGAAGTCTCTACCGATAAGGTCAATAGCGAAATTCCCTCTCCCGTAGCAGGAGTCTTGCGCGCAATCCATGCCCATCCGGACCAAGAACTGCAAGTCGGCGATCTTCTCGCAGTCGTTGCTTCCGGTGCGGCTGCAGCTCCTCAAGCCGTTCAACCCGGAGCTCCAACCCCTTCGATCTCAAGCGGCGAGCAACCTTCCGGCAGCGGCGAGATGAGCGACTTTTTCTCTCCTGCTCTTCTAAGGCTTGCACGAGAAAAAGGGATCGCCTTGGATGAGCTTGAGAAGATAAGCGGGACCGGCGCCGGAGGACGGCTGACTAAGAAGGACCTCGAGCTATATATCGAGAAAAAAGGCGCTTCATGCAAACCATGTCCAGCCATGGCTTCCAAAACTCCTGCCATGCCAACGAGCGCAGCGATCAGCGCGGAAATCGAGCGGCTGAAAATGACCGGGATGCGCAAGGCGATCGCGGATAA
>JAFEGV010000194.1 GCA_018239665.1 Verrucomicrobiota bacterium
TTGAACAGCTTAGCCTTGAGAACAACAACCTAATAAGCTTACCAGAAACAATCGGAAATCTTTCGCAGCTAAAACAGCTTAGCCTTGAGAACAACAACCTAATAAGCTTACCAGAAACAATCGGAAATCTTCTGCGGCTGGAAACGCTTAAACTTGGCAACAACAAGCTCAATAGCTTGCCGGAGACTTTTGGCAATCTTCACCAGATGTCAATGCTTAACCTTAGCGACAACGATCTAGAAAGCTTGCCTGCGGCAATTGGAAATCTTCAGCAGCTATCATCATTTTACATTCTGAACAACCGCCTAAAAAGCTTGCCGGAGACTTTTGGAAACCTTCAACTTTTGGGAACGCTTGCCCTTGCTAATAACCGCCTAAAAGACTTGCCAAAGTCGTTTGGAAATCTCCGCAGCATGAGGATCCTTGACCTATCTAACAACCGCCTGCAAGGCTTGCCGGAAACTTTTAGAAATCTTCAGCATCAGCTGGAATGGCTTTCCTTTAATGGCAACCTCTGTTTGTTCATGCTTGATAATAAGTTTTCAGCATTTACTTCCGGGATGACTAAAAGAATACTGGAAAAATATGGAGCATGCCAAGAGTACACACCTAGGACTCCCTTAGCAAAGCTATGCCAGCTTATTCATAATCAATCAGATAAGAATCTTCTTGAACCAACGCTGCTCAGTTTGCCTCCAGCAATGCAAACCAAAATTCTGAGCAAGATGGAAGACATTTGGGCCGCTCTTCCTGAACATCAACAAGTTGAAAACAACGAACTGCCTAAAGCCGATGCCGTCAACCCAGTTTTCCATGAACGCGATGAGATACTCAACCAAGCTATCATTGAGCTTCTCAAAGAAACATTCAGTACCCTTACTCAAGAACAAAAACGTCTTGTCTATGATCGCGTATGGGATCTTGCGGGCAGGCCTGAAAGCGATCATCAATTTTGGGACCTAACGGGCAAGCTTCAAAAAGACACTAAGTGGGGAGAACGCCGCGCAGAGGACAATATCATCCGCTTAATTGATGCGATGGCTCTTGTCTGCGAGGAAGGGATCGGATCTAGCTCTTAAACTTAAACGACAGAATAACTTTAAAAATATTAATTAAAAAAGGGATAAATCAAATGTCTAAACCAGTTTCAAATAGTGGAATTCCTGCTCCAAACACCTCTCAAGGGCAATCAGGAGAGGGACAAAATGATAGCAATGCAGCAATCGATTCTTTACCGGGTCTGGTCTTAACACGGATTTTTGAGTTCGCAGCAGCAGATCAGGAAGGTTTTGAGGCAACAGGCGCTCTCCGGAGCACATGCCGGCAGTTCAGACAAATCAATGATGAGCTATTGCTTCCTGAGTTGTATTCTAACATTAAGACATCTCTGAGAAATCATCCCTATTTTCAAAGCCAACCCCAATTTCAACGGATCATAAACGCAAACTCAGATGAGATGAAGAGCTTGGCGCTTTTTAAAGACCTATCAAGGGCCATGAACGCACCTTGCCTTCTTTTTCCCGAGCAATATCTCACGTCCTATCAAGAGCTTGAAGACCATTCATTAGTAACGGTATGGGATAGGATAAGAGT
>JAFEGV010000195.1 GCA_018239665.1 Verrucomicrobiota bacterium
CATAGCATGAGCTCCTAGAGAGATAAGAGTGAAAAGCGGCAATAAAAATTTCATATTTAGAAGTTTAAGCAAAATCTTCCGCAATTCCAAGAGGAATTTTTTTTTTACTCCCCGTCCCTTTTTCCATCATCGTTTTTTTGAGGCTATTGAGGTATCATGTTCCCCGAATCAACCAATATCATACGTATGGACCCTAAAAAAACCTTTGTCATCATCGGAGGCGGCGCGGCAGGCATATTTGCAGCTATTACTGCTGCAGAGCTTGATCCTCAAGCGCACGTCATCGTCCTGGAAAAAACGCGCCAGCTCCTTGCCAAAGTACGTATTTCGGGAGGAGGGCGCTGCAATGTGACCCACTCTGCTTTCGATCCCAAGCTACTGGTCCAACATTACCCTAGGGGCAATAAGGAGCTTCTCGGGCCGTTCCACCGCTTTCAGCCCAAGGACACGATCGATTGGTTTTTGAAGCGCAACGTCCGTCTTAAGACAGAAGAGGATGGACGGATGTTCCCTACGACCGATTCTTCTGAGACGATCGCTTCCTGCCTGCTAGCTGAAGCGCGCCGCTTAAATGTCGAGATCCGCCTAGAGCAGAAGATTGAAAAGATCCAAAAGAAGGACGAGGGCTTTTTGATCACACTGGAAGAGGAAGAACCCTTAAGCTGCGACAAGCTGCTGATTGCAACGGGAAGCTTCCCCCAAGGGCATGAATTTGCCCGTGCGTTCGGACATACCATCGTCCCCCCTGTTCCCTCACTGTTCACGTTCAATGTCCCCACTTCCCCGCTCCTCGATCTTTCCGGCATCGCTGTACCGGACGCCATAGTCCGGATCCAAGGCACTGCCTGGAAACAGCGAGGACCTGTTTTGATCACCCACTGGGGCTTTAGCGGGCCGGCAGCGCTTAAACTGTCCGCATGGGCGGCCCGAGAGCTGCATCGGCACAATTACCGCGTGGACCTGGTCGTCCAATGGGTTCCTGATCGCACGACGGAAGAGGTTGAAAAGATCCTATTGGAGATCAAATCGAGCAAGCCTCAAAGGGCTATCGAAAACGAAGCTCTCTTCAAGTTGCCGCTCAATCTATGGAAACGTCTTGTCCGCTTAGCTGGGATTGCCGAGCAGAACCCCCTCTCCCGCGTGTCCAATGCCCATCTCAAGCAATTGGCCAAGCTATGCACGGCGCATCCCTTTAAAGTCGAAGGGAAGACAACCTACAAGCAAGAGTTCGTCACATGCGGCGGAGTTCTTCTCAAAGAGGTCGATTTTAAGAGGATGGAGAGCAGATTGGTCAAGAACCTCTTCTTCTCAGGAGAAGTCCTCGACATCGACGGCGTTACCGGCGGCTTTAATTTCCAGAATGCATGGACATCGGGATGGATAGCCGGCAATGCGATGTCTGAGACGCAGCCTACGACCTGATTGCATCCAGTATTCCTCCTGCTCCTATCACAATATTTCTACGGAAAGAATCTTGTAAAGCCTTGATCCTTATGATTGTGCATCATTCATAACAGGACAATTTCAGCGCAAAGCCCCCTCTCTAGAACCTCA
>JAFEGV010000196.1 GCA_018239665.1 Verrucomicrobiota bacterium
GACGAGGTCTTGCTGTCCCATCTGATCAATACCATGGGCATCTATGTCAATGAGATACCAGGGATCTTCAATTGGCGCGTCTCTCAAGGGATCAACATCAATACGATCGTCTGCCACTGGGTGGGGTGCGGAGGAAAAGACTTTATCAAACAGTTTGGAGGGTTCAAACCGACCCTCGAGCAGTTTCAAAGGTCATGCAAAAAAGTGGATTGAGAAAAGTTATTTTTTAACAGACTCTTAATCTTCCAATTTATTCAGCTTGAGCCGCTTGTCTCTTTTTTGAGGATCAACATCATAATTCTTGAAAACGGCCGGAATTCATAGTAAAATAAAGGTATATTAAATCGTTGAAGGAGCTTCGTCCCGTGAGAATTTAAGTTTGAATCCAATCTGTTAACACTAACAACCCAAGGATCAAACTTATGTCTCAGCTTTTTCTGCAATTTTCACATCTTTTTAAATCTTTTGGCTCTTCTCCGCTTTTTGAAGATATTTCACTTTCGGTCAATGAAGGGGAACTCTTTGCTCTAATTGGAGAAAACGGCTCCGGAAAAACAACTCTTCTGCAGCTTTTGGCTGGAACAATGCTGCCCGATTCTGCAGATTTCAGCAGGGCATCAGGCCTGTCCATCGGACTCCTTCCTCAGGAAGTCGTTTTACCCGATCCTTCCATTTCTGCGCGGGAATTCATAGAAGGAGGCCCTCTTTCAGATCTTGAAAAGCAAATGGCAGCCTGCCTTGAAGATCCTGGACGTTTGGCGGAATGGGCCGAGTTGCATGAAAAATACGAAATGCTTGGCGGATACCGCCGGATCCCGATCGAGCAGGTTCTGCCCGGGCTGAAGCTGGAAAAGGGCCTGCTGGACCTTCCGATGTTCAGCTTAAGCAGCGGACAGCGCGTACGGGCTGCATTGGCCAAAGCATTGATCGAAAATCCAGACCTTCTGCTTCTGGACGAGCCTACTAACCATCTCGATCAGGAAATGATCGAGTGGCTGAAAGCAGTTTTGAAGCACAGGGAAGGCGCCTGTGTGATCGTTTCGCACGACCGCAAGTTTTTGAACGATGTTTGCAATCGGCTTATCGAGATTAAAAATGGCAAACTTGCCAGTTATGGTGGGAGCTATGACTTCTATCTGGCAGAGCGAGAGAGGGTCCTGGAAAGGCAGATGAGAGCTTTTGAGGCTCAGAAAGAGGAAAGGGCAAGCTTGAAGCAGAAAATCAAGGCGGTCACCTTTTCCAAAGGAAAGACGTCTCCTAAAGACAGCAATATCATGGCTTACGATAAAAGAGGAGAGAAGCACCAGAAATCGCTGCAGCATAAGCTTGACGCCATGAAAAACCGTCTTGAGGAGATCGAATCAAACCTTCTTCTCCATCCTAAGCCAAAAAGCATCAAAGGGCTTAAATTCTGTGATGCCCCTCTTGCATCTTCTGTTGCAATTGAACTGGTCCATGCGGGCAAGGCATATGGAAGCAAGGTGTTGTTTTCCGATTTCTGCAAGAGGATTCGCAAAGGAGACAGAATCCTTGTCACAGG
>JAFEGV010000197.1 GCA_018239665.1 Verrucomicrobiota bacterium
GAAGGACAAATCGATTTTGTATCTGCGCCAACTCTTCATCAGGAATATGAAACATAAATGGTGCGGGCGTTGCTTCCGCCTGCCTTCTAATTAAATCCGATGAACCTGTTAATGCTGCCATATTATTACCCCATTATTAAAGTGATTATTATATTAAAAATAACAATTAATGTCACAAATAATTTATAAATTAATTCAACAATTAATTAAAGATGTAAAACAAATTGATTTAAATAACTTATATATAGACGCTTAAACTATAAAATTCGAAAATCCATTAAGAAGAGAAAAAAGACGGTCTCTTAAAAATCCCATTCGATGCGCAAATCGCCCTTTTGCTCGGCCTAGTTGCGTTCCGTATTTGGCTGTTAGAGATATCGAATTATTGACTGTCCAGATGAGCTCAGCCCCTGGAGAGAGAGGCGAATAAAGGTGTTGTGATAGGTCCAAACCGTGAACGATTAGTCCCGTCCTTGCTTGGAGGGCTTATAGTTCTTGTTGTAGAAGGGAATGCTTGTGACAGAGCCATCCCAGCTCTGATGAGTAAAAATCTCACTGCTCTACAAAAAAATCAAAAAACGAGATAAATAATAAATATTATTAAATTATCCTAAAAGCATCGCCATCATATTGTTAATCATATGCAAATTGATCGTAAGCGTGATATCCCCATTGTTATATTCAGTTAATAGTCCATATAACAAGCCCCCGATAAACTGGGGAATACCGCCCCAGTCTTCACATGACATAGCTTGCGTATGGCCTATGGTAAAGAGCACAGCCACGGTAAAGGCGCGTAACACTTGAATGGGCCACTTATCGATCATATCTGCATAGTCTGGAGCTACTTTTTCAAGGATATGCTGAGGGATTTTCTTTAAGAGGACATGTTGCAGCAAATAGCGGAACTCAACCTCTTCGCAAATCGGAGCCAGCACCCCAATTCTAAAAAACTGATTCGGATTTTGACCAAAAAATAAATTGTTGATCAGATGAGGGATCTTAAATATCGGATTCAAAAAAGAGCGGTAATTCTGTATTGAAGAAACAGAGATCAGATTGCTAAAGCAAAAGCCTCTTTCCGCAAGAGCAGGTGCAATGTGGTCCATTGCATAGCTATTCAATGCTGCAAATCCGATCGCGCTTGCACCATAGGAAGCTAAGCCGGCTAGATAGGAACCTTTCGAACTAGGCGCTTCTTCTATGGCTATCCTATTCTGAAGTTCAGAAAGCTGTTTGTTTTCTGCACCCCCCTCCATCTCTTCATGAGGAATAGGTATGGCAAACGGTAGGTGCGATATTTCAGCCTGTCTTCTAAACGAATCAGATACTAATGACATATTATTATCCCCTTTTTTAATTAAAAATTATAAATAAAATTATAATTAACATCAACATCATTAAAGTAATATAAACTTAATTGCACAACTCAAACCAAATATATTTAAAGCACTTATATTTAGATGCTTAGATTAAGAAGTGAGCAAGAAAAGTGTCTTAAAAATCCCATTCGAAGCGCAAATCGCCCTTTTGCTCG
>JAFEGV010000198.1 GCA_018239665.1 Verrucomicrobiota bacterium
TATACAACGAACCTAAGAGACGTATGCTTAAGATTTTGCCTGAAACATCAGATCTTCCTCTGGATGAGCTCCTTGAGATAGCCAATGAGGCAACATCTCCGCCCGCTCTACCCAAAGGAGGGATTCCCCGCCAATGGGTCCCTGCATGGATCCGCTGGCCGCTTCGAGTTATTATCCTCCCCTTTATTCTACTTGATCTGGCCGCGCAAAAGTTTGCTAGATTGCTCATCCGTCCGCCGTTCAAACAAGTTGGACAATGTTTAAAAAGGGGCAATTGCTGCCACTATATTTTACTTCCTCAGCCTAAGGGATTGTTAGGAAGAATTTTCTACTTTTGGAGCACGCAGTTCCTCGGCTTTTATCCTCGGAGCCGTCAAGTCTATGAAAACGAAGGGAAAAAAGTCTTGGTGATGGGATGCCGGTATTTGCGAGAGGACGGTTCCTGCCGTCACTACCGTTTAAGGCCGACGGTCTGCCGCAAATGGCCAATGATCGAGTACTTCGGCTATCCGAGGCTCCTGAAAGGATGCGGATTTAAAGCCGTGCTGAGGGACCAGCCAAAAGTCTAATTACAAAAGAAGGAATTGCAACTCCCTCTTTAGACTCTAGTTCGCCGCAGGACAGCTGATGGGCATCGCCGCTTCAAGTTGTTGATGGCCAACAGGAAGAACAGGGGCTGCCATCTTTTCAGAACTTGACAACAGCATCGAGTCAACAATTTCTCCAATACGCTCATGGAACCGGTTTGAAGGAAGCGCTGCAAACGATTTTTCTATCTCTTTCCGTTTTTCCCGATCGCTGAGATAGGTCCTTAAAACCTTTCTCATCTGCTTGTAGTCTTTGATTTTCTGTCCGATTCCATAGTTGACGACCATCTCGCTGTTAGCCCTTTCCCAAAACAGGGAAGCATCGACATTATCGACGAGGATCGGAAGCTGCATCGCAATCGCCTCATTGATCGTTCCGGGGCCCGGCTTCGTGATAATGAGATCGGACATGACCATCAGGTCGGCAATCTTCTCGGTAAAACCTAAGACGGTCATCGAGTTCGAAGGGTGGATCTTGATCTTTTCGATGTCTTTTTTCAGCTTTTCGTTACGGCCTGTGCAGATGATCAAATGGGTTGAAAGGTCCATTCCGCCAATTTTCCGGGCATACTCATAGGAACTTTTGCTTCCGGCTCCACCCATCATGACCAAAATCACCGACTTTTCCGGCGGGATATGGTACTCTTCCCGGATCTGGTCTTCATTTTTTGTCGCGATGAAATCCGGCCTTAGCGGCAATCCGATCGTTTCGATCGCTGATTCAGGGATCTTCTTTTTGAGCAAAATACCGCGGGTGGTGGGCAAATCGGAGCCAATTGTGACTTTGAAATTAGGATGGCGCAGCTTCTCGAGTCCAAAAGACCAGTTGCGCAAGTCATTGTCCGTGGTGATCAGCAAATAGGGAATTTCCTCTTTGCGGGCAGCTTCGGAAGCGGGATAGTTGATGTAGGGAATAAGCGA
>JAFEGV010000199.1 GCA_018239665.1 Verrucomicrobiota bacterium
GAGGGAAGCTCGGGCATTTTAGCGCGCAGCCTTTCAACAAGGATCTCTGCTTCCTGCAAGGTGACTGTGGCAGGAGGGGTTTGCAGATCGAGCTTTTGCTTTCGGATGTCCATGAGCATTTCTAAACTGGGGATATAGCCAAGCTCCCCTTCAATCACTTCGAGCTGGCCGTCGATCAGCGTCGTAATTTGAAAACTTCCCGAACCGGAGTCAACTGCGATTAAGTTTTCGTGGGGGATCTTGCTGACGGCCGCGGCTGTCGCAAATCCGAGACGTCCCTCTTCGTTTTGAGAGATGATGGAAACGTGGATGCCGAGGTCCTCGTGAATTTTCTTGAACATCTCGTGGGCATTTTTCGCTTGCCGAGAAGCGGCTGTGGCAATGCCCTTCCATTCAGTCGGGCGATGGATCGTCAGCTCTTTCTGTAGATTGCTAAGGGTCTCGAATGCCACTTTTTGGACTTTATCGCTTAAGATCGATTTTCCTCCGACTTGCATATCGCGTTTGAAGGGAACTGGATGTTCTTCCGAGTAGAGGATCTCATGGATCTTCCCGTTTTGAGCGTCGACTTTGGCAACCGTTAATTTAATGCTTCCGGAACCGACATCGACGGCAGCGCGTGTAATTGTTTTCGGCTTTAAGTGCCACGCGATGCACGTGAATGCGACCACGCCTAACAGAACAGCAATCGTTGTTTTTCGCGAAAAAATATTAGCCATAATTCCCCAAAAGTTGTTTTTTGGACATTATAGTGTATTATGAAATCGAAGTTCAATATTAACTATTTATTTCTTTTCGATATAATTATTTAATTACACCTGTTTTTTTGGTTTTGAGATCCATTCAAAAATTGATTTATCTGTTTGAGAAATATCCGGCTCTGGCAAAATACCCAGAAACTAGGTATTTTCATGAGATTAATCAATAAAACTAGATACGCAATTTTGGGGATGCTCCTTGATGGCCCCAGCACAGGGTACGAGATCAAGTCGCTCATGAGCAGATCGACTGTTTATTTCTGGCGGGAATCTGATTCGACGATCTATCCGGTGTTGAAGGTTTTGGCAGGGGAAGGAAAAGTGCTTTCCCAGATCGTATATGCGGGCAAGAAAAAGAAAGAGGTCTTTTCAATCACGGAGACAGGACGGGCTGAGTTTAATGCTTGGCTTGAAGGTTCGACGGGATCGGAAACGCCCCGCAACGAGTTTCTTCTCAAACTCTTTTTCGTTACAGATCAAAAGGAGATGGTGCGGCTGTTCCGGGAAAGGCAGGAATTAGCTGAAAGGACCTACGAAGAATACAAGAAGATCGAAGAGAGGCTGGAAAATTTGGCCGATTCTCCCCGTAAAGCTACCCGCCTCAAAGCGCTGAGATACGGGATTGCCCATCTTGCTTTAGAAATTGAATGGTTAAAGAGGGAATTGCAAAACTCATTTGCCCGTTAAAATCGCCCTTTTGAG
>JAFEGV010000019.1 GCA_018239665.1 Verrucomicrobiota bacterium
TGCCCTGGAATACTTTGGCAAATTCACCGAATTGCAAGAAATCAATTCGGCCCGCTTTCTGAAGACCTATCAAAACAATGGAGGCTTTTATCCTGTTCTCATGAAGTTTGTGTCACAACATCTCTATGAAACGGTGATCATGTTTCTTGAGGATCTTGAGAAAATGCCGAATGGCGAACTGTTTATTTCCGATGAGATCTTCTTATGCCGGGTAGCTTGCCAGTATACGATCGATCCTAATGGCTGGTTCGATAAATGCCTTGGCATGGTCCAAGACAGGATCTTGAGAAGTCCTGATCTTGATCAGCATTTTGACGCATTGATGCTTTCAGATCCTGGATATACGGAATTTTATCGTCCGCTCGCTCAATTCTTTAAACAAAAAAACGAGCAAACTTAAGCTTCTTCGGAAGAGACGGTGGAGGCTTCAGGGATTTGGATCAGGCGCGAGCTTTTTTCAACGACCTCGATCGGATCGAGGTCTAAGCTGGTAGACGCCGCTCCCAGATCTTTAAATTTGCGCGCCGTGACAAGGACGCGCGACTCATAGGATCCTATCCCTTTATTATAGGCATCAACGGCAGAGCTTAAGCTCCGGCCTATTTTTGAAAGATGGGACGACATGTCGACCAGACGCTTATAGAGGTCATGGCCGAGCTCATTGACTTCGTTGGCATGGCGCGACAAGCTCTCTTGCTTCCATCCATAGAAAACCGATTTGAGCAGTGTGATCAACGTAGTAGGCGTCGCAAGGATCACCCCTTGCTCCGCACCCGCTTCAATCAGTCCCGGATCAAATTCCAGCGCGGCGCTAAAAAACGTTTCCGCAGGTAAAAAAAGAACGACGAACTCGGGCGTTGGTTGGAACGCCTCCCAATAAGCCTTGCGGCTGAGCAGCATCACATGCGCGCGCACTTGCCGCGCATGGTCCCGAAGGCGCGCTTCACGCGTCGCGTCATCGGCAGATTGGATCGCCTCCAGATAGGCCTCCAAAGGAACTTTTGCATCGACGATCACCTGACGGCCGCCGGGAAGGCGCACTAAAAGGTCAGGCCGCATCCGCCCTTGGTCGCCCACTTCATGCTCCTGTTCGTAAAAATCGCAGTGGTTGAGCATCCCTGCCATTTCAACAACCCGCCGCAGCTGGATCTCTCCCCACCTTCCGCGCGCAAGCGGAGTTCGCAACGCTTTGACAAGGCTTGATGTTTCTTGGCGGAGCTGCTTTTCTGTTTCGATAAGAGACCGGACCTGCTCTTTTAACGACTCTTGCTCCCCTTTCCGCTCTTTTTCGAGCTGCCGCATCCCCGTGTCAAGTTTGTGCAAGCTCTCTTTGACAGGAGCTAGCATCTCGCCGATCGCTTGATGCTTCTTTTCCAAATCCCCTTTTGCCATTTCATGGACCTTTTCAAGCGACGATTTGGCAAGGTCGAGGAACTGCCGGTTATTTTTTTCCAGCGCTTCTGAAGAGAGGGCCGAAAAGGTATGCTTTAACTGCTCCTGAGCTTGGACGAGCAGCGCTAACTTCTCTTCTGCGACATGATGATCAATCTTGATCTCTTGCAGCTGTCTGTCCTTATCCTTGACTTCCTCTTCAAGGACGGGGATCCTCTGATTTTGCTCTTGAAAAAACCGGAGCTGGAATGCAGCCTCCTGCCTCTTTGTCCGCTCATGCAACCATGCCCAGATCAATCCGCAAACAACTAATGCGCTAGCTGCAATAATGATCATCTTATTCTTCGCTCTCTGGTTCGAAATCTTCTAATGTCTTCGATTTTTTGCCGGCGATCAGCCGGATGATCGAGAGAGTCCATCCCAAAATGACATAACCCCAAGCAACGACTGCTAGCATGACGGGGAAAAAGTAGAGGACTCCATATAGGAAGAAGATCGCGAGGATGACAGTTACAAAGACAAGCTGAAAGGAAGGAACTCGAAAATGGAGCACCTTGGAGCTGGGAAACTTCCATCGGCTGACCATGAAATAGCCGAGAACGATCATCAAACAGGTCAATATGATTGCGCGCGTGTGATCTTCCATCGGCAAATACTTCTCCACGACTGGAGATGCAAAGAACAAGTTTGCAGAGACTGCCGCAAGGGCCCCTGCGTCGATCGGCAATCCTGTAAAATGCTTTTTATGCGCCGCTTGAGCTTCCGGATCTCCTTTAGCTTCGCCCGCTTTTACACTAAACCGCACAAGCCTTAATACGCCGCAAATGGAGAACAGCATCGCGCCAACAACTGCAAAAAAAGAAAGCCCAGTCCCTTGTTCAAGCGACAAGCTCTTCAACATCAACACGGAAGGTGCAACGCCGAAAGAGATCGCATCTGCCAAGGAATCGAACATCACGCCAAACTCAGATTCGGCGCGCATGGCCCGAGCGACGGCGCCGTCGAGCAAATCAGCAAATGCAGCGAGCAATAGCAGCAAGACCGAGGTTTGCAACACTTGGTATGTCCCCGAACCCGGTTCGACCATATTGACTTTGAAGATGACGAACAAACCGCAAGCCAGTCCAAACGCGGTAATGATATTCGGAACAAGATACACACGTCGCATACAATAACCTCTAGTTAACCTTAGACCTAAAAACAAAAACTCGGCAGTTACGATCTTCTCAAACTCAAAGGATTTTTCCTATTGAAAAAATCTAAGAAGCCCTGCCGTCCAGTATTCTGGAGGCTTTGACAACATGGACCGTACCCGCCAAGGATGGAATATAGACGTATTTAAAAAATTTGCTTGCACAACTCAACGGCGACGGCTCCCACTCTTCATTAAATGCGCCTATGAAGCGGACTGCAGACAGCAATCGAGCGCTCTTTGTAATCATAAACGTAGCGTCTATTGGATATTTATCCCTTAGGTAGATAAAATCGTTTGCCTATGGCGATTCTTCCTAAAGATCCAAACGGCTGTCCCTACCTGATCCTTGCCCCCATGGAGGGGGTCGGGGACCGCTGTTTCCGCAGAGCAATGGCCTCTATCGGCGGCTTTGATGAGGCCGTGACCGATTTTTTACGGGTTCCCACCAATGCCCATGTGCAAAGCCTGGCCCGCTTCTATGAAGCGGAGGAGACCAAGCCAATCCCTCTTGCCGCACAGCTGATGGGCTCCGACATCGAACTGATGGCGGCGATGGCCCGCGAAGTCGAAAAAAGGGGGGCTCCCCGGATCGACCTCAATTGCGGTTGCCCTTCGAACACCGTCACAGGACGCGGCGCCGGTTCCAGCCTGCTCAAAGATCCCGATCTTCTGAACCAAGTGGCAGCCGCCATGGTCAAGGCCGTTTCAGTCCCCGTCACGATCAAAATGCGTTCGGGCTATGAGGACACCTCCCGCTTCCAAGAAAATCTTCTTGCCGCTCAAGAAAGCGGCGTCAGCTACATCACGCTGCATCCCCGCACGAAAGCCGATGGGTACGGCCCTCCCGCAAAATGGGAACTGATCGCTGCGGCAAAAGAGATCCTAAAAATCCCGCTTGTTGGAAATGGGGATATTCTCACAGTCGACGATGCTCTCAGGATGCTTAAGACGACCGGCTGCGATGCTCTTATGATCGGACGAGGAAGCGTGATCAACCCCTTTATCTTTCACCAGATCCGCGCCCACTTCTCCAACACAACTTATCAGCCTAAATGGGAAGATCTTCTTTCCTATCTGCAGGTCTATGTCTCAGAGATTCCTTTGGAAAGCTCCGAAAAGCTGAAGATTAATAAAATGAAACAGCTCATGGGGTTCCTCTTTAAAGCAAATCCAATTCTTGCCGAACGCCGGCAAACGATGCTGACGACAACCTACAAAGATTTTCCAACCTTCTTCGATTTTGCTCTTTCTCTGCTGAAAGAGGGTTGGTAATGTTCAAGATCATATATCCCATATGATCTCTCTTCCTCTGTGATCTCTGCGCCTTCTGTGGTGGAAAAATCTTCGCTTCAAACCATTTGTGCAACAAAGCCGTTGCTTTGCAAAAAAACGAGAAAGGAAGTTGCAACGATTTCAGATTTTTAGCAAAATCATAACTCGGTTAACAGACTCTTAAAAATCAAAAATCCTAATCGCTTCATTTTTTGCGCGTTGGAAATCTTGCGCAAATTTTTTTTCGCGCATTTCTCATTTTTGTGGACGAAAAGCGAAAGTCTACTATATATGGTGTATATAGAAACGCATAACTACTAGATGTAGTAGCGACGAACTGGACAGTAAATAGCTCAATCAGCAATACTTGTACTGAAAACAGCGTTGCGCGAGCACGGTTTAGAATAGATCTCCTGCATCACACGCTTCAACTGAAATCAGCGAACGGTTTCGGAATGCGAATCGAGTAATGCAAGAGATCTAATCACACCAAATGCATGAACTTGCAGTTCCTTGAATCCAAGGAACCGGTGGAGTTTTTTTTAAATAATTGGTCAGGTTGACACGGCCTGGAAAGAATAATCAATTCCTAAGGAGAACACGAAATATGTCACGCAAATCACCCTCTTCTGAAAACAGCTCAGCATCCGTTCTTCGAGAAAAATCGACCGCGTCGCCGACCGCCGCAGAAATTGCAACCATTATCAAGGAGGAGGTCAGACCTTCCCAAGATAAGATGCAACGCTTCACCATCGTCAAACGCAATGGATCGATCGTCCCTTTCCGCCGCGACAGGATCCACCACGCTGTAGAAGCTGCGTTCCGCGATACGAAAAAAGTTCCGAAGACCGATGAAATTCCTGCCGACATGGCGAGCGTCATTGAAGAAATGACCGATATGGTCATCAATAATCTGTTCCTATTGGCCTCGAAAGGAGCGTCGCTGACAGTAGAAGGAATTCAGGACCAAGTCGAAGTCGTCCTCATGAAAGCAGGGCACCTCGATGTCGCACGCGATTACATCATTTACCGCGACCAGCATAAAGCTCTCCGCGAAGATTCTCCCCAGAACCTTAAAATGCTGCGCGAAGACGGCACGCTAGTCCGCTTCAACCCGATGAAAGTGGCCTCTTCGATCGAAGATGCGTTCCGCCGCACCCAGCACATGGACGGCCCGGCAACTCCTGAGATGATCGAGGCTGTTAACATTCAAACGCAAAAAGTGGTCGCACGCGCTGCCGCCATTGCAAAATCCGGACAGCAGCTCCATGCTTCCCTGATCCAAGATGAAATTGAAAACCAGCTGATGCGGGACGGCTTCTTCCACGTCGCCAAAGACTTCATCATTCACCGCGCTTCGATCAGCGGAGCAACGCAAGCGTCCATCCATCCAGCAACAGTTGTCGATGAGAAAGAGATGCGGCAGTTTACCGTTGTGGGCAATGACGGAGTGACGAGAACGATCACGGAAAGCCAGCTGCGCAGCCGTCTTAAATTTGCATGCCGCGGCCTTGAAGACCTCGTTTCATCCGAAGAGCTCTTGGAAAGTTCGATCGCCAACTTTTACGAAGGGATGAAAGAGAGCGAAGTGGACCTGGCCAACATGATGGCATCCCGCGCGAAAATCGAATTTGAGCCGGCGTATTCCAAAGTGGCAAGCCGCCTCTTGGCAGACTCTCTTTATAGAGAGGCCATGGGCATCAGCTCCTCCGATGCCAACCTCGAATCCGCGCACCGCGACTACTTTAAAAAGTATCTCAAGCACGCGATCTCCATCCATCGGGTCCATCCCGACCTGCTTTCTTTCGACCTCGACAAGCTCTCAAGAGCGATGCAGCTTCAGCGCGACGATCAATTCACCTATCTGGGCCTGCAAACTTTGTACGACCGCTACTTTATCCACGAAGAACAGCGCCGTTTGGAAACGCCCCAAATCTTCTGGATGCGCGTCGCCATGGGCCTTGCCCTTTGCGAAAAAGAGAAGAAGAACGAGCGCGCCATCGAGTTCTACGACATCCTTTCCAAATTCCTCTTTGTCTCCAGCACTCCTACTCTGTTCAACTCCGGGACGATGCACCCTCAGCTCAGCTCATGCTATCTGTCGACTGTGATGGACGACCTCCACCATATCTTTAAAGTGGTCGCCGACGATGCCCAGCTCTCGAAATGGGCAGGAGGCATCGGCAACGACTGGACGAATGTCCGCGCTACCGGAGCCTCGATCCGCGGCACCAACGGCCGCAGCCAAGGCGTGATCCCCTTCTTAAAAGTTGCCAATGACACAGCCGTTGCTGTGAACCAAGGGGGAAAACGCAAAGGAGCTATGTGCGCCTATTTAGAGACATGGCACCTTGACATCGAAGATTTTCTCGAACTGCGCAAAAACACAGGCGACGAGAGAAGACGCACCCATGATATGAACACCGCCAACTGGATCCCCGACGTTTTCATGAAACGCGTTTCTGCAAACGGAATGTGGACCCTCTTCAGTCCAAGCGATGTTCCCGATCTGCATGATCTTTACGGCGATGCGTTCGAAAAGAGATATTGCGAATACGAGAAAATGGCCGATGAAGGGAAAATCAAGCTCTTTAAACGGATCGAAGCTCTCCAGCTATGGAGAAAAATGCTCAGCATGCTCTTCGAAACAGGCCATCCATGGGTCACCTTCAAAGATCCTTCCAACATCCGCTCTCCGCAAGACCATGTCGGCGTCGTTCACAGCTCGAACCTCTGCACGGAGATCCTGCTGAACACCTCTGCCGAAGAGACTGCGGTATGCAACTTAGGATCGATCAACCTCCCTGAGCACATGACCGATAAAGGGCTCGACGAGAAAAAGCTCGCAGCGACAATCCGCGCAGCAGTCCGGATGCTCGACAACGTGATCGACATCAACTTCTATCCGACGGCTGAAGCGCGCACCGCCAACTTGCGCCACAGACCTATCGGGATGGGGATCATGGGCTTCCAAGACGCCCTCTACATGCTCAACATCAGCTACGCCAGCCATGAAGCGGTCGCCTTTGCAGACACGAGCATGGAGCTCATCTCCTACTACGCGATCCTCTCTTCCAGCGAACTGGCGAAAGAGCGGGGCACCTATTCCACTTATAAAGGTTCCAAGTGGGACCGCGGACTGCTTCCGATCGACACGATCGCCCTTCTTGAAAAAGAAAGGGGCGGACACCTCGATATGGACCGGAGCATGTCCCGCGATTGGACCCCTGTCCGCGAATCGATCAAAAAGCATGGAATGCGCAATAGCAACACCATGGCGATCGCGCCGACAGCAACGATCTCCAACATCACCGGCATCACCCAATCGATCGAGCCGATGTACAAGCACCTGTTCGTCAAATCGAACCTCTCGGGAGAGTTCACCGTTCCTAATACGTTCCTCGTCGATCGCCTGAAAGCGCTTAAACTTTGGGACCACCAGATGCTCGACGACCTGAAATACTTCGATGGATCGATCACAGAGATCGAGCGGATCCCCGACGATGTCAAACACCTCTTCCTCACCGCGTTTGAGATCGAGCCGGATTGGCTGATCGAGTGCGCAAGCAGACGGCAAAAATGGATCGATATGGGACAGTCCCTCAACCTCTACTTGTCTGAGCCGAACGGTAAAAAACTGCACCAGATGTACCTGTTTGCATGGACAAAAGGATTAAAGACGACCTATTACCTCCGGTCTCTTGGCGCAACCCAAATTGAAAAGTCGACGACCGACATCAACAAACGGGGACTGCAGCCTCGATGGATGAAGAACAAGTCGGCTTCCAGCAATGTCCAATTGCAACGGGAAGATGAAGCGAAGCCTGCCGAAGCAAAAAAAGATAAGCCGATCGCCTGCAGCATGGAAGAGGGCTGCGAAAGCTGTCAGTGAAATAAAAATTAAAAGGAGAACAACACCATGATTACATTTGATGATCTCGAGACACAAACCCATTCAGAAGAGAACGCTGCCACGAACAAGCGTGTCAACGTGAGCCAAAAGCGGCTTATCAACTGTAATCAGGTCGATGTCAACCAACTCATGCCCCTTAAGTACAAGTGGGCCTGGGAGCATTATCTCAATGGCTGCGCCAACCACTGGATGCCGACCGAAGTGCCGATGGGCAAAGACATCGAGCTCTGGAAGTCGAAAGACCTGTCGGAAGACGAGCGGCGCGTCATCATGAGGAATTTAGGGTTCTTCAGCACGGCGGAGAGCTTGGTCGGCAACAACATTGTGCTGGCGATCTTTAAGCATGTCACCAATCCGGAAGTGCGCCAGTATCTGCTGCGGCAAGCTTTCGAAGAGGCGATCCATACCCATACGTTCCTCTACATCGTTGAATCGCTGACCCTCAATCAGGGAGAAGTGTTCAACATGTACAATGAGATCAATTCGATCCACAGCAAGGACCAGTTCGAGATGGAACTGACAGCCGACATCCTCCGCCCTGATTTCACAACAGCAACACCAGAAGGCGCTCAAAAATTCTTAGCGAACCTGATCGGTTACTACATCATCATGGAAGGGATCTTCTTCTATAGCGGGTTTGTGATGATCCTCTCCTTCCACCGTCAAAATAAAATGACGGGCATCGGAGAGCAGTTCCAGTACATCCTGCGCGACGAGACGATCCATCTTAACTTTGGAATCGACCTGATCAACGGGATCAAAGAGGAAAACCCAGAGATCTGGACCCCGGAGTTCCAAGACCACATCATTGACAAGATCAAACAGGCCGTTGAGCTCGAGATCCAGTACGCCCAAGACTGCTTGCCGCGCGGGATCTTAGGATTGACAGCGCCGATGTTCCGCGAATATGTGCAGTACATCGCCGACCGCCGTTTAGAAAGGATCGGACTGAAAGCGCAGTACCGTTCAAAAAATCCTTTCCCTTGGATGAGCGAGACGATCGACTTAGGCAAAGAGAAAAATTTCTTTGAAACCCGGGTCAACGAATATCAGTCATCTTCTTCTTTAAGCTGGTCTTAAATTTTTAATTCTCCTTGTCTAGCGCGGTAATCTTTACCGCGCTTTCGTATTCATAAATTGTATTGGCCAATTGAAAGTCTGAATCGAGTAAGATAGATAGATCAAACCCCTTAAAAGATCTATTTGATCATGCCTATTACTTTAAATTTAGATCCGGCAGTCCGCTCTCAGCTGACAGAAACTGCTCGCGCGCTCTATGAACGCAATGAAACCGCTGCAGGGCAAGCGGTCCAACAGCTATCGTCCACACTGCAAAACAAGATCTATTTCAAGCTCTGGGAAGCTGCAGGCAGCCCGACGCCCGAGACACGCCCCGACATCGCGCACGCCGATTTCGGAAGGCTCGCCTTCTTGAACCAGGAAGGGCGCACAGCGCCTCTTCAACAAAAGATCCGAGCCGTCGAAGACGTCCTTACCAACCTTGTGGAAGAGGCGGTCCGCAACCGGCAAACTGCTTCCGAAGCGCCTCTCAACGGAGAACGCGTCCAGCTCAATTGCTTTTACGATTGCGGCTTCGATCCCCGATTTTCCGAAGATGGGAATGTCTACCTACTCCAGCCTCAGCGTCCTTGGAGCGAGTTCATCACAACGATCCAAGAAGTGGTCGCAAAGCTCCTCTTTACACTTAAGGCATATCTTAGTTGCAATGGCGAAGAGAGAAGCCTGCGCCAGCTTATCCTGTCCTGCGAACAATTAGAAAGGCAATGCGCCAGCTACGCGTACGATGCCCATGTCACTTCTTCTTATGATGGCCGTTCGATCACCTTATTTCCAACAGCGGAACATGACCTCTTTGAACAGTTAAGCTCCCTCTTTAAAGCGGTCCATCCGGATGATGCTCATCCGCCGCGCCTGTTTCCAAGCGAACTGCTCCACTCGATCCATGCCATCAATAAACCCCAAACTCACACTTGGGAAGCCGATTGGGCCGCTCCCTTGCCGTGGGACAATGGAGACCTCGACAGGAGCTCCAGGTGGGGATTGTTTCGATTATGCTCGGGTGTGTACGATCACCCAACCCGCATGGACCGTTTCGAACACGGCTATGTGCCCCACTACATCTTTATCCATGCGATCAAAGAGAGCAGCGCCGAACTGAAGTCCGCCTGCCGCTCTTTGCGCGCCTCCCTATCGGAGATCACGACCGACATGAGTTCGGCAACATCTTTGGATGCCTGCAAAGAAAGGATCTCTCCTCAAATCGAGCGACTAAAAGCGTGCTGGGACAGATACGTCCAATCGCATGAGATTTTGACCGAAGTGCAATCGGTCTTTTCCCAAGCCGACCACTTTGCCAATGCCCATGAAGTGCACCGATGGGAAAGCTATATCCCTTCGTTCCTCATGGACGCCTATCGCCAGTATTCCTGCGAACACTACGGCACAAGCCACTACTATTCCGATCATGCATCTCAACAAGGATACAACTCGATGAAAGCTGCTTTCGATGGGCCGTTCCGCGAGACCCGCACGGGGAGGTTCCTTGCTGCCAGAGAGCAAGAAACCCACGCTTAAATGAGGTCTATCCTCCCATAGCATCCTGCTATGCTGATAATTTTCCGTTCTCACTTTTACAAGAAAAGATAAAATACTTAAATTCAACAACTTACAACATAGTATCAAATAAATAAATTAATCGAATCAAACAAAATTTAATAGCAAATTAAAATTCAACTAAATATCCATTTTAATTATAATTTAGTAACGAAAGAAGACTTAAAAATAAAAAAGGGGATTATTTATGGCATCATTATTCCAAGTTCTTGGAGCTACAAGCATTTTAGTACAGGGAAGACCGGGACTACCCTCTCTAGACGATTGCAAACAAGTCGTCAAATCTATCGGCAGCATCATTGGACCGCGCCTGCCTCAGAAAGATGGACCTGCAAATATTGCAACATTGCAAGATCGAGCCAAACAGCTCCAAAGTCCAGATGGACAAACTCGGCTAACTCAAAGCACCCGGCAAGAGATCTTAAGACGAAAAGATGACCTGATCGGACAATATGAGAGAATCTGCGGAAAATTCTACAAAGATCCTAGCTCTCCTATCTTCCAAGCCTGGGAACGTTTCGAACAGGCGGAATCTGCATACAACTCTTCTCATCTTACACCTTTTGACCAGGCAAATCCTGCAGCTACAGATGCAAATGAAGAAGTCTTTGTAGCATTCCAAGCATTTTTGGAACTCGACATCCAAGCCCGCGGCTTATTTCAACAGTTGGTCGACCTAGGCTCGACAATGAAATCCGACCCTGAGCTGCTCCTTGTTTTGGAAACTGGAAAAAGCTCAAACGCAGCCAAGCAGAACGATGAAGAAGTCCGCAATCTGTACGTCAATGAACTGATGCTCGCCGCTCCCGAAAAGCCGGAACTTTCCTTAACGGCAATCGTGAACCAAAAGACCCAAACTACGCTTGGAAAAATTCAGCGCCAGATCGAGGCGCAAAAGCACAACGTTGGGATCGATTGGAAAAAAACAACTGCCTATGGATTGAGTGCCATTGTCGTGCCTACATCAGCTTATCTCGCCAACATGTACTACAATACCTAAAACCTTTCTCATCGTTCACGTCCCCTTAGATGGGGACGTGTTGCCAATCTGCTCATCTTGGATTGAAGGAAATAAGAAACACAGCCATACTGCCGCTTTTTCTTAAAAAAATTGCGGAGTTCAGGCTTATGCGACAGCATCTAAAGATCTTTTCCCTCCTTGCATTGCAAATCCTTGCTTTCAGACTCGATGCATCCGAAGAAACTGCTGCCAAAGAAATTCCCTTGTTCTATTGGGATGCAAGGCCGAAGCTTGGCTTTTCCAACTTTGGCGACGCCCTGTCTGAAGCGATCATCGAAAGGGTCCTTGGCCATGGCATTCCCATTACAAACGATCCGTCATGCGCCAGACAAAAATTGCTCGGGATCGGCTCGATCATGCACTACGCGCAAGACAACGACATCGTGTGGGGAACCGGAGTCAATGGGACGGCTTCAGCGCAGTCCTACCGCTTTACTCAATTGGATGTCCGGGCTGTCCGAGGGCCATTATCAAGAGAATTTCTCTTAAAACGGGGCATCGCATGTCCTGAAGTCTATGGCGATCCAACGCTTCTGTTCCCCCTCCTATTCCCTGAATTTCAAAAACCTGCCGACCCTCAATATGAATTCATCGTCATCCCCCATTTTTCCGATGAGGCCCTCTTTAAAGACTGTCCTAACATGGTCAGCGTCAAGGAACATTGGTCCGTGGTCGTCCAAAAGATTTTAAACAGCAAGTTCGTCATCTCAAGCGCCTTGTCGGGAATCATCATCGCCGAAGCTTTCGGAATCCCAGCCCGTCTGCTCCAAATCGACAACAAGTCGAACACGGAAGACCTCTTCAAATACACCGATTACTACCTTGGGACAAACAGGTCAAAGTTCCAATTCGCAACCTCGATCGAGCAAGCATTGGAAATGGGAGGGGAACCTCTGCCCGTGTGCGATCTTGAAGCGCTGAAAAACTCCTTTCCATTCGACAAAGTGCAGTAAGGTTTAAATGGCTTAACGCCTAGGATAGCGTCGTAAACCATAGACAATATCCATTTTTTGAACTATACTTGTGAAACTTGATCAGTATGGAATACACATGGTGCATGAACCTCCGTTTCTGAACGCCCCCGGCGAACGCTATCACGATTTTGTTGTCACCAAGTACACCCTAGTTACCGAACTCAATTGCATTTTGCGCGAACTGCTCCATATGCCAAGCGGAGCGCAGATCATGCACCTTGCCAACGACGATCCTGAAAATTTCTTCTGCCTCTCGTTCAAAACGCTTCCCTCCAGTTCCAATGGAGTCGCCCATATTCTCGAGCACACCGCTTTATGCGGCTCGAAACGATTTCCGGTCAAAGATCCCTTTTTTGCCATGGGCCGCCGCAGCTTGAACACCTTCATGAACGCGCTCACAGGATCTGATTTCACCTGCTACCCTGCAGCCTCCCAAGTCGAGAAAGACTTTTATAACTTGCTCGATGTCTATCTCGATGCCGTCTTTCATCCCCAGCTCAAGCTCTTAAGCTTTTTGCAAGAGGGGCATCGGCTGGAATTTTCCAATTCTACCGATCCGAAATCCCCTCTTGAAATCAAAGGGATCGTCTTTAACGAAATGAAAGGGGCCCTCACATCGGCCGATGCGCGCCTCTGGCATGCGATGATGCATCGCCTAGTTCCCGACCTTCCCTACGCATTCAACTCGGGAGGAGATCCTTACGATATTCCGAACTTGACCTACGAAGAGCTGATCCAATTCCACGAAACCTATTACCATCCCAGCCGCTGCCTGTTTTTCTTTTACGGCAACCTTCCGCTGAAGCAGCACCTCGATTACATCCAAGAAAAAACTCTAAAAAACGTCCAAAAGGTCATTCCGATTCCGCCGCTTCCGAAGCAAAAGCGGTTCCTATCGCCTGTCCATGAAACGATGCGCTATCCCGTCTCAGAGACGGAAGAGGTCCAGAACCGGACCATCCTCTCGTTGGGATGGCTGACCGCGCCTCTTCTTGCCCAAGACGAGGTCCTTGCCCTTTCCGTTCTCGATTCGATTTTGATGGAGACAGATGCCTCTCCTCTTAAAAAAGCGATCTTGGCATCGAAGCTCTGCGTTCAGGCTGATGCCTTCATGGACACAGAAATGAGCGAGATTCCTTATGTGCTCGTTTGCAAGGGGTGCGATCCCGCCCATCTCGACCAATTGGAGCAAACAGTCCTCAAGGCCCTTGAAGAGATCGCCTCGAAGGGGATCCCGCCTCATCTGATCGATGCGGCGATCCATCAGTTAGAGCTTGCACGCCTGGAAATCTCAGGAGACCACGCTCCATTTGGCCTCACCCTTTTCATGCGGTCAGCTCTTGCAAAACAACATGGAGCCGATCCTGAATACGCTCTCATGATCCACACCCTCTTTGAAACGCTGCTTGCCAAAGTGAAAGACCCCTCCTACTTTACGAACCTGATCACCAAATATTTGCTCAATAATCCCCATCGGGTGCGGATCGATATGCGTCCCGACCCTGAGCTTTCTTCCGAAGAGATCCGCCAAGAGAAAAAGTGGCTCCATGGGATCCAAGAGAATTTGACCCAGGCGCAAATTGATAAGATCCTTCTCCAAGCCCAGCAGCTCGCCGCCTACCAAAAACAAACGGAAGAGCAATCGCTGGACTGCCTGCCAAAAGTCACGCTTGACGATGTCCCTCCTTTGGTCCGAGATTTTCACCTTAAGCACCTCCGGCATGGCCATTTCGACATTTTCCACCATGACTGCTTCACCAACCATTTGCTCTATGCCGATCTTATTTTCGACCTTCCTGATGTATCGGATGATGAACTCCCCTACGTCCATCTGCTGACCAGCCTCCTTCCGGAAATCGGCAGCGGCGACCGGGACTACGTCGCAAACCTCGAGTACATCCAAGCCCACACCGGCGGCATCGGCGCCGCTTGCGCGCTCCACGTGCAAGCAAGCGATCCCAAATTGTCCAAGCCCTGCATCAACATCCGCGGAAAATCGCTCTACCGGAAAGCAGAGCCTCTCTTCCGCTTGATCCGGGATACTGCGCTACGCCCACGCTACGATGAGAAGAACAGGATCCATGAGCTGCTCATCCAGCTCCGCGATTCGCTGCGCAACCGTTTAAATCGTCAAGGAATGCGCTATGCGATTCAATTGGCTTTAAGCGGCTTTTCCCCTTCCTCGCACATCAGCGAAGCATGGTTTGGGGTTCGCTATTATCAAACGATTGAAACAATCTGCAAAGATCTCAACAACAGCTTGCCTAAGCTCGTCGACCAATTGCTCGATCTTCAAGAAAGGCTCTTCTCTTTCCATCAGCCCCACCTTGTGCTCAGCTGCAGCAAGGAGATGCTCCAAGAGCTCGTCTCTCATGATTTTTACGGCTTGACCAACCTGCAAAGCAAACCATTTGCGCCTTGGAAAGGGAACTTCCCTCTCCAGACCGTCACATCGCAGGCCCGCACGATCGCTTCCCAAGTTGCCTTCAATGCCGAAGCGTACAAAACGATCACCTACATCCACCCTTACGCCCCTGCGCTGGTCGTCGCAACGCTTCTCTTAGACAACAAGATCCTCCATCGTAAAATCCGTGAGCAGGGCGGTGCCTATGGATGCGGCGCAAGCTACACCGCAAGCTCGGGGAACTTTTATTTCCATTCCTACCGCGATCCCCATATAGCCAGAACGTGGGACACATTCCATGAAGCGCTCGATGCGATTGCCGGCGGCCACTTCACAGCCCAAGACCTCGAAGAGGCCAAGCTTGGGATCGTCCAGCAGCTCGACACGCCGATTGCTCCGGGAAGCCGCGGGCTGACAGCTTATAGCTGGTGGCGCGATGGAAAGAGCAAAGAGATGCGCCAGCAGTTCCGCGACCGCCTTCTTGCCCTGACGCCTAAAGAAGTCCAACATGCCGTTGAAGTCGAGCTCCTCCCTAAAAAAGGCAAGGGGGTCTTTGTCAGCTTTTCAGGAAAAGAACTCCTGGAACGGGAAAACCTGGCCCTTGCCCTCGAAAAGAAATCTCTTCCGATCTTTTCTGTGTGATCTCTAGAATTAATCTGGAGCTTTTGCCATACAGAAGAAATGGCCTCGCAACACAAAAAACGCTCCTACGCCCTTAAGTTCATCCTCCTGATCGGAGTTGTCAGCCTATTTGCCGACATGACCTACGAGGGAGCACGCAGCATCTTCGGCCCGTTTTTTCTCTCTCTTGGCGCCAGCGGAGCGCTTATCGGCTTCGTCATGGGGTTCGGCGAGTTTGTCGGCTACGGAGTCCGCCTCTTATCCGGCTATCTCACCGACCAGACCCGGCAGTACTGGCTGTTGACATTCGTCGGCTATGCCATCAACCTGATCGCCATTCCCCTTCTTGCCTTCGTCGACCATCCCTTCATGGCTGCCCTTTTGATCATCCTGGAGAGGTTCGGCAAAGCCATCCGCTCTCCTGCCCGCGATACCATCCTCTCTTATGCCACCGCGCATGTTGGACGGGGCTTTGGATTCGGAGTCCACGAATCGATGGACAGGATCGGCGCGCTGACAGGCCCCCTTCTCTTATCCGCCATCTTATTTTGGAAACAGAGCTTCCACCTTGGTTTTGCCTTGCTGGCCATCCCTGCCGCGCTAGCCTTGATCTCGCTGTTCATCGCGCGCGCCGTCTATCCCCGACCCCATGAAATGGAGTCCTCCCATCCCCATTTGTCGGCAAAAGGGCTCGACAAAAGCTACTGGACCTATCTTCTTGCCGTCGGACTGATCGCGGCCGGGTACGTCGATTTTGCCTTGATCGCCTTCCACTTCGGCAAAGTATCGCTGATGCCCGTTGTTTGGATCCCTTTCATCTACGCCCTCGCTATGGCAGTCGACGGACTCGCTTCCATTCTCATCGGCCGTCTCTTTGACCGAAAAGGCTGGATCGTCCTTCCGATCGTCACATTCTTTACCGCGTTCTTTGCCCCTTTTGCCTTTCTCGGCGGGCTCTCAGGAGCTATTACGGGAATGATTTTATGGGGAATTGGGCTTGGCACCCAGCAATCGGTGATGCGGGGCCTCGTCGCTAAGCTCGTCTCCCCCAACCACCGGGGAGCAGCCTACGGCTGGCTTAACATGAGCTTCGGCCTTTTCTGGTTCATCGGAAGCGCCATCATGGGGCTGCTATACGACCTTTCCCCCCTTTACCTCGTCCTATTTTCCGTCATAACGCAACTAGGGGCCATTCCCTTATTGCTCATGGCAAAAAAAAGAAGGGCATGAGGCCGCCATTAGCTCTAGCTCTGCCTTACGGCCAAGCGCATCAACAGTTGCGATCCGCTGCATAGGAACAAAGCCGCACTTTTTAAACATTTTGATCGAGCGGACATTGCGGACGTCAGGATCGACGATGCAATAGTGAAATTGAGGCCAGATGTGCTTTTCTAAAAACTGCAAGAGAATACAGGATCCCATTCCTATTGATTCAGGATCGCCTAAAAACAAGTCCAGTCCGGCAGCATTCTTCTCGATCGCTTCTTCGAAATGGACGATACGTTCCCCGTCTTTCCAAGGAAAGTCTAAGACGCGATAGTGCTGGATATAGCCGATCGGCCTCGAATCGTCATCAACGATCCATTTCCAAATCGGCTTTTCTTCCATGAACTTCTTCGTGACATCTTCGATCGACCATGCGCGCAGTGAATAGAACTCCTGCACATGAGGCCTATTGAACCATTCGTGGACAAGAGGGATGTCGTCGAGGGAGAAACTGCGAAATGTATACATAAATGAACTCAAAAATTGCTTTTTGGCTGCGCCAAACATCCGCATCTTAGGGACCGACTGCATCGCCCAACTTGTTCAAGTTGAGCTGTTTCGTCGCCGCTTCGCTGCCCCAAATCTGCGGCGTTGGCTTTGCCAAATTCCCAACTTTTGAGCTCATTTATGTATAATCATGAGCTGCGGAATTTTTCCAGGGCCTCTTTTGCCCCCGCCATTAAAGGCATCTGGTCCACCTCTTGCGCCGATGCCCAGATGTAACCTTGATGCTCTGCGGATAATTGAACGACAGGGATTTCGTGCAGACGCACGCGGAACATGTGGTAAACGTAGTCGACTTCAGGTTTCCGAAGATATAAAGCGCCTACATGCTCCACGTGGGCCGAGCTTGAAACCAGAATTCCCGTCTCCTCGAAGAGTTCTCTTTGCGCGGTATTTTCAATCGTCTCTCCGCTCTCTTTTTTGCCGGCAGGAACTCCCCATTTGCCAGGTTCCGACTTGTGGTCTCCTACCTGCAGCAAAAGGATCCGTCCATCGATCTCCACATAACAGGCTGCAACTTCAACTTTCGGCACAAACCCTTCAGGTTGTTTTTCAAATACTTCGATCATGGTCCATCACCCATTAACTTCGCCAAATTCTGCAGCACTCCCAGCATCTCCGGTTTTAATGGAGAAACTTCAGCAAAAAAAGCGGCATCCGCTTTTTCAACTGCAGGAAGCGCTTGCTTTAATTTTTCTACGCCTGCCTTCGTCAATGTGGAATGCTTGCTCCTCTCATCGGTCAGCCGCAAACGCTCGATCAATTTCTTCGCCTCGAGCCCTCTTAAGATCTGCGATGTCGTATTGGGATCTAAGGCCGCCTGCTTGCCGATCTCGACTTGCGTGATTGGACTGCCCGTCCGCGTCAGCCACCCGACCGTTGCCAACACCACAAATTGGGGATGGGTCAGCCCAAGCGGTTTCAACACCTCTTCAATGGACCTGCGCCATAACGTGCTTGCCCGCCAGAGCAAAAACCCGGGGCTCTCTTCGGCAGAGCGATGAGAACTGATTGTTTCAAAGTTGACTTTCCGCATCGGACAGCTCGACCTCCATCGACGAAGCGATCAGGAGAAAATCTCTTTTCTCAATGGAAAAACAACCTCTGCGAAAGGGAAATCCCCACCGCTGTTTGTCCCTGATAAACGAGAGTTGGTCGATCATCGGTTCGATCGCCGATTCCTTAACAGGAACAAATGCCACGTCCCGCCGCCAAGGAATAAAATCCTCGCTCATCTTAAAAAGATAAGGCTCTTTCGCCTCAATCTTCCCAAGCGCCGTCCATCGACGGCACGGGTCCTTTTCTCCAAAACGCTCTGTCGGAGAATAATAGACGATCCAATCCCCCGCTGTCATCTGTTTTAATGGGCCTGCCTTGCCATGGCACACTTGGGCAAATCCACCTGCAACGCCTCGTTTGACATGTTCCCGGCTGGCAACGCCTATCCAGTACCTCATCCCTCCTCCTTCAGACGATAAACGCGGATCCGATGCCCGTCCGGGTCGACCGCGACAAACGTCCTTCCAAAGTCCATGTCCGTTGGTTCCTGCGCCATGGCAACGCCTTGAGCTACCCATTTGCGGTAGAGAGCGTCGACGTCCTCTTCGCTAAAAGCGATCTCGGAACCGCCCCCTTTGGCCAATACGGCAGGCTCAGCTGTCTGAGATGACCACAGCCCCAAGCTCACGCCATTAGGCAGGCCAAAGAGCGCGAAGGTGGACGACTCCTCCAAGGGCTTCAAACCTAGAAGGTTCCCATAAAAAGCGCTGCTGCTCAATGGGTTAGACACAAACAATATGACAAATCCTAATTGCGGGACTAACATGATCCGACCTCCTTTTTAATACGTATTCATACTATACGCATTCATACATTTCAAGCAAGAAAATCTTATCGCTACAAAAATCTCTTCCAGCTGCAGATTAAAAGAAGAGGGCGTGAAGCTCCTTCTTTGCTCCTTCGATTAGAGAGAATCTTCTATCAACTAAAACTTGCTTTGCGAGGGTCCGTTCTTTAGAAAACATCCCAGCGTAGGAGGAACTCTTTGAAGCGGCACGCCGGTTACATTAGGCGCTCTAGTAAAAACTATCGACAGTTTTGCAGGCACATTAGGAAGGTTAGCTTTAACAAATATAATTTGGAGATTACGGTTATCATCACGCTTTGGAAAAATTTTAGCCTTCCAATCATTATCTTTCAAATCACGAATCTTCATGTTAACTGTGAACCTTCCTATCGGCTGGCTATTTTCAATAACGAACAAATTGGCATTTTTTTTCACCATTTCCAATCCCATCTCTGTTAGGATAGCTTGCACCTTCAGCACAAAAGAATAAGGAACCTCCATCTGAACATCTTCGATCCTCTCAGAATCTCCAAAACAAGATGGATCCGGAGTTCTTAACCTTGGCGGTGGAAGGGAAAAATTCTTATCCACGGCGTTGCTATTTTTACGACTGAGAAAATCGGTTTCTTTTTTCAATACATCTGAGAAACGACGAAGAGACCCATCCAATTCGCCTACACTACCTCTACAACCACTAGAAGAACTAACAAACGCCATAAACACCTATTTTAGTTAATAAACATCCAAACTCAAAAAAAACGATCCAATTCAAATCAATTTAGAATTTCCAAAGAAAAATTGAAGAAGTGCATTCTATCATAACATTTTCTTTCTTGAAAAGAAGATCAATCCCAAGGCTTTGCAACTTTTTTTAGGTCCCTTGCCTCGTCCATTCGCCCTCTGAGGCCTTTGGCCCCAAAAAGTTACAAAGTCGAGTTTAAAGATCGCTAGTTGCTCTTTTCTCAGAAAGTGGGGTATAAGTGATCTTGCCCGTATTAATTGCTTTAGAGGAAGTTGCAAAACTCGCCTGGAGTTTTGAGAGCTCCCTCTTTAAAAATTCAGGAGTAAAAAATGCTAAAACACATGACATCCCGCATTTCATTGATCGCATGCACCGCTGCCATGGCCAGCCTTTCAAATCCCCTCTTTGCTCAAGCCGGCAATAATGGAACGTGCACGTGCTCTCCCGAACAGACCTCAAAAGCCTTTACTGCTGTTGCAAAGAAATCCATTCCCGCTGTCGTCTTTATCAAGGTCCAAAGCTCAGGGGCCGACTTGGACGAATACGGCAACCCTTACGGACAGCAGAACCCTTTTGATTACTACGGCGACGACTTCTTCAACCGGTTCTTTGGAATGCCCTACCGCGGACAGCCGCAAAAACCTGCGCCGCAACTGAGCCAAGGCTCCGGCTTTTTCGTCAGCGCGGACGGCTATGTGATGACCAATGCGCACGTGATCAAAGGCGCGGACAAGATCAGCGTCGTCCTCAATGATGGACGAGAGTTGGACGCCACTCTGATCGGAGCAGATCCCCATACCGATGTCGCAGTGGTCAAGGTCGAAGGAAAAGACTTTCCTTTCCTGACCCTTGGCGATTCCGATGAAATGGACATCGGCGAATGGGTCGTTGCGATCGGCAGCCCTTTTCAGCTCGAGGCCTCTCTGACGGTCGGCGTGATCAGCGCGAAAGGACGACAGAATTTACGGATCACCGACTTAGAAGATTTTATCCAGACAGACGCTGCGATCAACCCGGGCAACTCAGGCGGCCCTTTGCTCAATTTGCAGAGCGAGGTGATCGGGATCAATACAGCGATCGTCTCCCGCTCCGGAGGTTACATGGGGATCGGCTTTGCGATTCCTAGCAACATGGCAAGACAGATCAAAGACCAGATCATCGATAAAGGAAGCGTTTCGCGCGGCTATCTCGGCGTTTCTCTTCAGCCTGTCGATAAGGACATTGCGGACGCGTTCAACCTCTCTAAAGCGGAAGGCGCCCTGATTTCAGAAGTGATCAAGGACTCTCCTGCGGACAAAGCAGGCCTCAAGCAGGGCGACATCATTCTCGAGTACAACAAAACTCCTGTTAAATCACTGCAGAGCTTTAGAAACGAGATCTCGTTAATGGGCCCGGGGACCGCGCTCAACCTGAAGGTCAACCGCAAAGGTGAGATCGTATCGATCCCTGTCACTTTAGGGACCGCATCCGACACTTTGGCCTCGGCTGGAGGCATTGTTCAAAAGCTGGGCATGGAAGTCGATAACCTGACGGCTGAAGTTGCCAAGCAGCTTGGATACACCAAAGGAGAAGAAGGCGTCGTCATCGTCAAGATCAAGCCGGGCTCTCCTGCTGCCCAAGCCGGGATGCGCCCCGGGTTTTTGATCCAAGCGGTCAATCATAAAAAAGTGACGACGGTCGAAGAGTTCAACGCTGCGATGAACTCTCTTGAGACCAAGAACCGCGTCTTGATGCTGGTGCGCCAAGGCAATATGACCCGCTTCTACTCGATCAAGCTTGACTAAGATGGCAAAGATCGCGGACATCTTTCAAGCGGACAGGAAGTCCTCTTTGCCATTGCCGATCTTCTTGGCCAATGTGCAAGCAGGATTTCCTTCTCCTGCCGAGGACTACCTCGATAAAACGCTCGACTTGAACGAACTTTTGATCGCCCACCCTGCGGCGACCTTTTTTGTCAGAGTTGCCGGCGATTCGATGCGCGACGCGGGGATCTCTTCGGGAGACGTCCTCGTCGTCGATCGATCGATTTCCGCTGCCGACGGCTCCATCATCATCGCCATCCTTAACGGAGAGTTCACCGTCAAACGCCTTGTGAAAAAAGGGGAAAAGATTCTCCTTGTCCCGGAAAATCCCGCTTACCCTATGATGGAAATTAAGGAAGAGAGCGATTTTCAAGTCTGGGGCGTCGTCACTTATGTCATCCACAAAGCAAGATAGAGGCAATTGTAAAACTGCTTCAGGCAACCATTTCCTTGTCGACTGCAATCAGTTTTATGTGTCCTGCGAGCAGGTCTTCAATCCGAAACTGCAGAAAAGGCCTGTCGTCGTCCTGTCCAACAACGACGGATGCGTCGTCGCTCGTTCCAAAGAGGCCAAGGCGTTAAAGATCCCCATGGGAGCGCCGGCTTACCAATATGCCGACCTCTTTAAACGGGAAAAGGTGCACGTCTGCTCTTCCAACTACACATTGTATGGAGATATGTCGCAGCGGGTCATGCGCGTCCTCTCCCAGTTCTCTGAAGAGATGGAAGAGTACTCGATCGATGAGGCCTTCTTATGGATCGCTTCCAGCGATCCGATCGCCTTTGCGCAAGAGATCAGGCAACGGGTCCTCCAGTGGACGGGGATCCCGGTCTCGATCGGGATCGGAACGACAAAGACGTTGGCAAAGGTTGCCAACGACATCGCAAAGAAAAAGGATGGGATTTTTGGATTTTGCAATGGGGTCAAGATCGATCCTGTCCTCGAAAAACTTGCCGTCGAAGAGATCTGGGGCATCGGCTCCCGCCTCAGCCAAGCATTGCAAGCGGAAGGGATCTGCAACGCCAAAGCATTTAAGGACCTTCCCGACCACTGGATCAAGCAACGTTTTTCCGTTGTCCTCTTGCGCACTGCTTGGGAGCTGCGCGGCATCCCCTGTTTAGAGCTGCAAGAGCTGCCTGTCGAAAGGAAATCGATCACACGCTCCCGCTCGTTCGGCTACAAAGTGACAGCTCTTGCCGAGTTAAACGAAGCGCTGTGCTCTTATGCGGACGATGCACTGCAGACGCTGCGCAAAGAGCAGCTCCTCCCCTCCTTTCTGACTGTTTTTCTAACGACATCCCCGTTTATCGACAAGGCCTATAGCAACAGCTGCACCCTTGTTCTGCCGGAGCCCACCCATTATACGCCGGCTGTCTGCACGCTTGCCAAAGACGCGCTGAAAAGAATTTATCGCGAAGGACTTCCCTACAAAAAAACAGGGATCATCTTGGGGGGGCTTGTGCCTGAGCACACCTTTCAGCCCGATCTTTTTCAATTACGCTCCTCAAACCCACAAAAACAATTGCAAGCAATGCAAGTTTTTGATGATCTTAAGGAACGTTATGGAAAAAGTGCTTTGCGCTTCGCGTCGGAAGGGACTCTCCAGAAGTGGCGGATGCAGCGGGGATCGGTCTCTGCACGCTTTACAACGTCATGGAACGAACTGTTAACCATTAGGATCTAGCGATGAAAACACTGTTGCCCAAACTAGTACTTCTTAACATCCCTCTATCGCTTGCCGGATGGGCGGCGGACACGGCGACCGCTGTGGACGAGCCTCAAGCGTACACCTACGCGCAGAGCCAGCTCCCGCGCCATGGCGTGCTTCAAAAAACAAGCAACGGGCTGCTCTATCTGAAAGTGACCGACCGTTATGTGTATGAGCTGCTTCCCCTGCTTCCTAATGTCCTCTCTCCCCCGCCATATTTTGGACCGGGCTTGATCGGCGCCCACATCTCGATCATCAATCCCGGCGAGATCGATTGGACAGCTCCTCCCACCCTTCCCGCTCTTGGAACACGCTACTCGTTTTCACTGGGGCATTTTGCGTGGGCAGTTCCCCAAAATATTCCCAAAGCGTCCAAAGTCTACTTTTTAACGGTCGATTCTCCCGATTTAGAGAAGATCAGGACAGATGCAGGATTATCTCCCAAGTATGAAGGACATGATCTGCACATCACGATCGGCGTGCAGTATCTCGAATCGACGACTCCGCCTCTTGAGATCTCTAAAAAGCAGAACAGGGAACCTGCCGTCTCGCGATAAGAGGCCAATGTTCGCTGACCTCTTTGATCCGCTTAGAAGTCGATGCGCGCTTTCAAATTGATCCCGTAAAAGGCAAGGTCTTCGTCGGGACGCACATAGATCGGCATTGATGAATCTGTGAACCGTTCCATCTGATTTTGCCGCCACCAGTACTGGCTTTCGAAGCCCAATGTCAGTCCAAAATGGCATCGGTTATGGTAGAAGTTGCGGTCCCAGCTTAATCCTAAAAACAGCTGAGCGTTTGGCGAAAGCTGGTTAAAGTCGGCATCCAGGTCGATCACTTCGATGCCGCGCTGCCTTTGGTCTTGGGAAAGATCAAAATGTCCGGCAACCAAGGAAGCAAAGAAGTCTCCATTAAAGCTCAAGCCTTCTCCAAAATACCAGTTCGAGTTGATCCCCGCCCGGATTCCGGCTCCCTTGAAATCGTTTTTATCATGGACCGTATACTCCAGTCCGGCAGGAACATCTCCTCCCTTATATTCAAAACGGGAGTCCTGATCGATCCAAGCGCCCCGGATTCCGATATTGGGACGCAGGATCAGGGATTTTCCAATATAGTACATCCTTCCGATCTCCACATCCAACGTCTGAAAATCGATCTTCCAGTGGCCGTGGGCCTCCGTTACATTCCCGATCGGGAACTGCCCTTGATAGACTAAGAGAGGGAAAACAGAGCCGCTGGCATGGCCCGAATCATCCGGCCTGAAGTCGGTATAGTTGACATAGATGTCCCATCCGTCATAGGGAAGGTGGACTCCGAGCCCTATTCGGAAGCCCGACTGCCAGTCGAAGTTCAGCTTCTTGGGGACTGCATCTGTAAATACGCCGGGAACCGCGGCGGAACGCTCCACAGCATACTCAAGGCCTCCCTCGCGCGTTCTCCAATAGAGCCATTCTCCAGTAATGTAGGCATGTCCATCAGGAGCGATAAATCCGGCATGAGGATATTTAACGCCTTCATCAGGTTGCGTCTCTTTGGCCTCTTTGGAAGTTTCTTTCTTCATCGGCATTTGATTGTCAGGGCCGGCTTGGGCCATCAGGCGATCCGGGGAGAGATGTTGAGACGCTCTACGCGATGAGGCAAGGGCATTGCCTTCGCCAAATGTGGTCTTCTTCTGTAAAGAAGCGATCGCTTTTTCTCGGTCGCCAGCATCTTCTTCTTTAGGTATTTTGGGATGTGTCTTGCTCGATACCCATTGGTTCTTGATACGAGTTGATTTCTTAGTTTTAGGAACCGGCACATAGTCGGGTGCATTTTGAGGAGGGCGTTTGCTTCCGGCAAAGTGGGCTTTGAGCTTTTTGCGCGGCTCCGGCTTTTTTTCATCCTGTTCGGCTGCGGTCTGTTGTTGTTGTTGGCCTGTTCGTTTCTTAAGGTCAATGGTAACGCCGGCGTAACCGTGCTCCCTGCGCGCCACTTCGGCCAATGGAGGCCTTTTTTCAGATGGGGCGGCAGCAACCGGCTTTTCAGACTCAACATAGTCATCCGCAGAGTCCTGCTCCCAATCTTCTGTTTCAAGATAGGAGATCTCAGCGTTGCTATTTTCCTCAATCTGCTCATCGATAGGAGTAGAAGCCTGGACAGCCTGCAATTGCATGCTGGATGCGATCATTAAAACAGCAAGAGAACTGATTAGCTTTGAAGACATGAAGACCTCCTCGGAAAACGATATGCGCCTTTAAGAAACTTCGCTTGAGCTAAACAATGGATATACTCTTGGAGACCATTTAATAAAATATATAATTTTACACTCATAACTCAGTGAATAGGCACTCTTTGATCCCTTCTGGATTTCTTGCATCGCAACACAAGTTATTAACAATTAATCGACTACGCAAACAAGTGTATAATAAATAATTATTTACAATAAACTATTTTTTTGCTATAATGTTATTAGGAAACTATAAATAAAAAAATCCTAATTAGCATTAAATCATGACTCAATTAACAAACTTTGATTCCTTTTCATTCGAAACCGCTTTGGAGCCATTATTTTACGAAAGACCGTCCACGGAGGCCGGCTACCTTTCTGAAGATGAAGGGTACAGCGAAAGCGGAATCAGTCAACTTGAAGTCCAAGAACGCTTAGTCTCACAGATGAGAGAAAGCTCTACCCCTCCTGTTCTTGAAGGGAGAATCACAACAGCGATGGATGCAGAGGAGAGCGGCATGCCGGTTCCATTAGAAAGGGTCTTTCGTGTTGCAGCAGTGTTTGATCCGCAAACAGAGTCATTTCCTGCATTGCCGACGCCCCACGCCCTGATTCCAGCTCAAGTTCAAGGAAAGATGCCTCAAGCTGACCAAGCTCTTTTCTCTTTGGAAAATTTGACCGATGCAAGGGCTATACAATCGATTACTGACGCCATTGCAAGAGCAAAGGACACAAAGGAAGCGCAGTTTCTCAAAGCCTCCGATTATGGCATTCCTCGATCTGTGCTAGTGACCGGATCCGGCGATATCTATGTCCTTTTTAACAAAAAAAAACAGGGCGATTTGCTCCTTGGCAAAGGACATTTTAAAAACGTCTATGCGGCCCTCAATCTAAAAACCGGCTCTGTGGCCGCTTTCCTCTCTACAAAGAAGAACCTGCATGAAGATCCGAACCAAAACAAGCGAGAGTTCGATCTTTCTTCAAACCTGACCGGAAGCACGATCCACAGCAGCTTTGTCGATAGAGGTGCAAAAACAGCCTGGCTTGCCATCGCAATGGATGGAAGTCTGGAAAAAGGCTGCTGCACTCGCCAAATCGATATGAGCACGGAAAACAAAAGGTTCAATTTGGCATTGCAGATGCTCGATGAACTAGCCACTATCCATCAACTTGGGATCGTCCATATGGACATCAAACCTTCGAACATTCTTTATCACATCGATCCTGATAAAAACTGTTATCTGTTTCTCAGCGATTGGGGACTATCTATTGAAAGGAACTCTTTGCAAAAAATTAGGTTCGGCGCGGCACGGTACCTTTCCCCGGAATCGGTGTATACTTATTCTTATAACGCTTCCCCCTTTACCAGAGACGCGCTGCCAACCGATTACGCAACCCCGGAACATGATAGTTGGGCAATGGGCTTGACCCTATTTAGCGTTTTTGCAAGCTCCTTAGATCGCGACTTTATTACCAATAGCCCTAAAGTCGTAAGACGTTTAGTAGAAGAAGAAAACAGGATACATAGCTTGAACTTCGAAGACTGGTATTTTAATCCATTGACGCAAGATGAATGGATGCCGGAGCCTCGGAACAAAGAAGGAATGGAATTTGTTATTTGGAACCTATTGCAAATTGATCCCGCAAAGAGATGGACACCTAAGCAGGCAGCTGACTACCTGAGATCTTTACAAAGTGATATAACATCTCTTCCTACAACAGATGAAGAATCGAGTGGAAGCCCAATGTCCGCCAGCTCCCCAAGCTGTTCAAGCAGCCCTAGCAGCAGCGAGCGCTCTATATCGCCTATCTTCCATGGCAGCTCTAGCAGCAGCGATGTGCGTTCTGCGTCGCCAATGTTCCTATAAAGCGTCCTCTTTAGAGCCGGAATGGCTAGAACATACCTCTAGAATATAATTTCCACCCTTGTTTATTCTCTCATATTTCCTCATAAACATTTGAGAAAACATGAAGAAATCGATTCAAGCCTTAGTTTGCTGCATGTCCTTGTTCATTTTTCCGATCAACGCCGATACTCCGGTGATCGAAGTCATTCCGAATTTTTCCTTTGGAGGGGACCATTTAAACCGTGTCCTGCAGGAAAACAAGATCGATGCCCAAGTCGTTGTCAAAAGACCTAAGGACTATTACAAGCAGCTCAGAAAAAAGAATGGTTTTTTTCCTCGTCTGGCAGAACGATGGCGCCTGTACCCACGCATCGAAGGAAAAGAATCGGAAAAACTCATTTTCTATAACCTTACCCCTCGTTACTGCAAAAAATGCGATCTTTCTAAACTTCCCAAAGAAAAGCTCATCCTCTTCATGTGGGAGCCTCCCGTCGTTTTAAAGAAAATGTACCGTTCCAAAATACTCGACCACTTTTCCAAAGTCTATACTTGGAACGACGACCTGGTGGACAATCAAAAGTTCTTCAAGTTCTACTACCCGGTTTTGCAACCGATGCTTCCCGACCTTCCTCCTTTTGAGGATAGGAAGCTGTGCACATTGGTCTGTTCCGATCTTAAGAGCACCCACCCGCTAGAGCTCTATTCGGAGCGGAGAAGGGTCATTGAGTACTTTGAGAAGGTCCAAGAGCCCGGCTTTGAGTTCTACGGCAGGAAATGGCCTGAAGGGATTTATGCAAGCTACCGCGGAGAGTGCCCGGATAAGTTTCAGACAATCAAGCACTATCGGTTTTCGATCTGCTATGAAAACATGAGGGATGTCAAAGGTTATGTCACCGAAAAAATCTTCGATTGCTTTGCTGCGGGATCGATCCCTGTGTATTGGGGAGCTAGCAATGTGACCGACACGATCCCCAAAGGGTGCTTTATCGACCGTCGCGATTTTTCTTCGTATGAGGAGCTTTATGCCTTTTTAAAAGCGATGACCAAAGAAGAGTACAACGGCTACCTCGATCGGATCAATGCATTTCTCAAAAGCGATGAAGCAAGAGTCTATTCGCTTGAAAACTTTGAAAGAACGTTTTGCGAAGCGGTAAGATAAATGCAATAGGTCCTATCTGGTTTGAAATCGGGAGATCTTTAGCTCAAGAGTTGATGCTTTGAAGCCGATCAAAAACTGCTTTTAAAGAAGGCCTTCTTCCTCATTTTCCAACATAGATTTGTCCGCCTATCTCTCTACAATTTTTCGACCTTGTTTTAAAGCTGCCGATCTAAGCATTTCGCTGGCGCCCTGAATTGACAACTTTTTTCTTAACTTCCGCTTCCCGAAGTCCATATCAATCAAAGGGATATTGAACGTGGGAACATGGGCTAAACCAGCTCAAAAAAGTCCCCTTTTTCCCTCGAAAAATTCATAGAGGAAATGGCTTTATTCACTCCCTCTTGACATTAATGGATTGTAAAGGAATTGTAAATGCTTATCGAATAAAGGCCCTGTCCTTGATTAGGGGGGCCACCTTCCTGATAACCTGTTTTTGAGGATTATCCGAAAGGAAATTATATAATTAAAATTTTAATTTAAAAGCAACCTCCAAATTAAACATGTGATTCAAAATTATACAGCCAAATTAATGTAAATATTAATTTGATTGATTAAAATTAAAAGAAAATCATGGTATAATTAAACCGGAAAAGAGGAAATTACAATGGCTACTAGAGTCAGCGATCAACCCGTACCGTCCAATGCTGGTCTAGCTGCCGATCAGCAAGAGTATACTGCTGTCCAGCAGGTTATGGTCTCAGAAGCTTTGTCCCAAAGAATGGTCCAAGACGGTAATGACCAATATCTCCTGACAACCTTTTCCCCCGTAGCTATTTTAGAGAACTTTTACTCGACTCGAATTTCAGTCATTTCCGACATTGCCGCAGAAACAATCCAGCATCTCCAAGAATGCCATCGGCAAATCAGCGAATCTCCTCCTACTTCCGAGGACCTTCTAGAGCTGAATGCCAACATCCAGTTTCTCAAAGCTGTGATTGATATTGAGCAAACAGTCCCCCGCTCTTTTAAAGCCATGTTCCCATGCGGCAGCTCAAAAGAACTGATCAGTGCAAGCCTAAAAGAACGGATCGAGTACGTTCATTCTTCCTGCGACTATAACCTTAAACTCTATACCGACGTTTTTAACAAGCATGCCAATCTTATGCTGCACGAGCTCGGATGGAACTTGAATGAGGACGAGAACAAGGAAGAGCTTGCGATCATTAAAAAATGGACCGACAGAATGATCGTTCCGATCTCCCTTTCAGATGTAAGGGAAATCTCGATGGAGTACCCTTGGAAAAACTATGTGATTGATAACCAAATCTCTCCTGAGGACTGTAAGATTTTAGGACTCATTTCTCGACTTCCTTCTACCCTAACCCCTCCTGACAGGTTCGTCTGTCCTGTTGGCGCGCAGGTCATGGCATTTCCCATGCGAACTCCGTGCGGTCACGTCTTTGACAAACACATCATTATATCCGCTCTTCGCGCCAACGACGAATGCCCCATGGACCGGATTCCAGTCAAACGATCTGAACTTGTGCCGGCAGAAGCTCTGCGCGGTGAAATCCATCAGTGGCTTAAAGAGCAATTTATAACAATTACAGTCCACGCCAAATTGCCAGAAGATAGCTTTCTTGCTATTCGTGGCAACAAGGCCGGTTTAAACTGGGATAAAGGAATCCCCCTTAAGAAGGTGGGCCCGGAAATCTGGGAAATTCAAATTCCTTATGAAGAGGGCTGCAAATATAAGGTGCTTATCAATGACAACTCCTCCAAATGGGAAGCCGGCGAAAACCACATTCTCACAGAGAAGGGCCCTCAGGAAATCATTCCACTTTTCCCTGTAGCCGATAATGGCACAACTATAAAAACTCATTAATAGTCCAACTTGTCCCTATCCTCCTTTGGGTCAAAAAAAGTGGAACATCGAGTTGGACGCATAAGCAAAATAGGTAAGATGCAGGATTTGCGACAAGCTTGTACCTTGCACTCTTCGCTTTAGCCTCTCCGCCAAGGCAAGGGGAAAATTGGGGTAATAGACCTCTTGGATAACCCTCTTTGCTTGAACAAGTCTAATACCAATCCCAGTAAATAAATTCATAAATTCAATTCGCCTTTCACCTGCGAGCCTTAGCCTTCGCTCGAAGCAGCTTATTCAAGCTAGCCTTCTTGCTCCAGGCTTTGGTTCTCGGTAAAATTCGAACTGAATTTATGAATTTATTTACTGGGATTGGTCTAATGGGAGTTTTCCAGCTAATCCGATTCTTTTTTTTGCGCGCGCAGCAGTTGCTGAAAGGCCTCTTCGTGACGGATTGGATCGAAACTTTTCTCCGCTAGGACCTCATCGATGTTCTCAATCCCCTCTTCAATGGCTGTTTCGAGCCAGCCGACAGCGGGGACCGATTGGGAAAGCTCTGCATGGGCATAGGCATTTCGCAGTGCCGTTTCCGCAGTCGGCCATGTTTGAAAACAGTTGCCTCCAAGCTCTGCGACAAGGGGGAAATCTTTCTGCTCGAATGCTGCCTTATGCAGCAAGCAGAGGGCATCGCTTGCCAGTTCTTTGCGTATCGAAAGGAGCAGTTGATAAGCTGCTTTTGAATCCCCGCTCTCATAATCCAAAAAGGCGAGATATTGCGTGGCCAAGTTATAGATCATTCCCCTTTTTGCAGTCTGCCGGATCTTTTGAAACATCTCTTGAGCTTCTTTTTTTTTCCCTTGCTGCAACGCTCCTTCCGCAACATCCAATAAGTCCTTCAACGACTCGTCCCGGTCAGGCTCGGAGAGGTTGCGCGTCCTTCGAAATGTATCGTAGCTTTGGAAGGCGAGGAGAAAGAAAAGGGCGCCGATGATAAACGCTTGGTAAAGAAAGAAAAATAAGCTGATCAAGACTGCGACAGCCATGCTGGTCACAAGGGCATACTTGAAACCTTTAAGGCCGAATATCCCTTCCATAATAATGCGCATCAGCTGCCCTCCGTCAAGAGGCATCACCGGAAGAAGGTTCACGACCGTCCAAAATAGATTGACCGCTCTGACCAAGGAAAGGACGGAGGCTGCAGGCCCTTGGGCAATCAGGGGGACCTGCAACAGCAGCGATGCTATGGCAAAGAGGATCAGGCCAAAAAGAGGTCCGTTCAATACGATGAAAAACTGGCGCCAAAACGAGAGCTTTTGGCCATCGTGGTAGGTCAAACCTCCAAGCGCCACCAGTTCAAT
>JAFEGV010000001.1 GCA_018239665.1 Verrucomicrobiota bacterium
AAAAAGGGGATAAAAAATGGCTTTAAAAGTTGATTCAGTATCAAAATTATTTGAAACGCCAAACAAACCGGTCGACTTTAAAGAAGCAAGAAAAGATATCCCTCGCCAAGACGATCCTCTATTACGGGAGATCATGGAAAGAGAGAGCAAGGTCGTAGAAGCCTCTATGAAGGGTCCAGGCGCTTTAGAATCCACTTTAAAAGCTGAAAGATTCCAAGCAGTAACATCAATTAAAGTTAACAAAAATCCAAAGCCTGAACGTGAAATACCCGTCTGGGAACAAGATCGTTCTCAAATGCGGATGTGCATGGACCACGACACCTGGAAAGTCAATGCTGCATTAACAAAAAATGTGAAAAGCGCGCAGGACCCGCACGCATGGACATCCTATACGACTAATGTCAAAACATGCACAAGCGTGTTGTCTTCTCAAGATGCCACCTTCTGCGGAGGCTCCAGAGGAGCCCTTGTCTATCTCGCTCCATCAAGTCCAAGTGCATTAGTTGCAGCAGCTCCCTGCGATGTCGTTTCCCCTTCTGAGACCCATCAAGGAAACACGGCCTATTTCAAAAGCGCAAGGACAACAACCAGAGCCTATTGCGCAGATCAATTTAAATATCATGTAGCTTTTGACTTGGTTAGACATGTCAAAACTCAGTGTATCGAAATACTCAAAACAATATCCGATTCTAATGCCGCAGAAGCTTTGTGGGCTATTCAACTAAAAGCAGAGCCCATTTTTGATAAAAAATTCTATACCCTTGAAGATCAGGAATCTAACTTAGAAAAGGAAATACAACATATTATGTGGGCAATGGAGGCCTATCCCGAACTTGAAGGAAAAATCGGCCATACGTGTCAGGAATTCATAGAGCTAAAACAAAAGGTGCACGACTATCTCAACAATCCCAAAGTCGTTAAACGCGGCGTACAAAACCAACAAACGACCGGTTGGCAATTGTCAAGCGCTTCCGATGAGAGCCACCCTTTGCTTCCTCTCGCGCGCTGCTCGCACCTTAGATTGAGAAAGCTCAATGAAAAATTAGCTCAGACGGGAATTGTCATAACTGAACTGTGCACCTATCCAGGAGAGGAAGATCTCGATCCTGAAAAAGCCAAAGAGTTTATCGATAAACACTCAGACCAATTCCAACAACAAATTCATAGGAATGCAGTTGCTGGCTATACGGTGACCGAGGCCGTAAATGAAAAGGCCAAACGCCAAAAAACAACTTTGCAACACTTAGATGCCATTGAAACACGGGCGCAAACCCTCGCATCTACAGCCACTAGTCCTACAGCTAAAGAATTACAGGACGTTGTTTCTAAAGCCAAGAAGCCTGTTGAAAAACTCTATACTGAAATCCAATTGCGATCAAAAAAGCTAAAGGTCTCAGGATTTGGTATTAAGAAAGAAATACTAGATCAAATTAAGAGTCCGATGTTCGAAGGGACTTTGAATCTGTACCACTCAATAAAAAAAGAGCGGAAATTAGTTGAGGCTCAATTGACCCAAGCAGAATTGGAACTGACTGCATTAAAAGCTGCCCAAGCCCCTGCAATGAGCCTGGAAGGCAAAGAAAGCGAAATTGCGGGCTTAAAGAGCCAAAAAGACGAGCTGGACGGACAAATAGCGAAGCTTCAGGCAGACCCGGCTTTAGCGTCATATCGGTTGATGAATGCAGCCCATAAGAGGAATTTGCCTAGCTTTGTCCATTATGGCGAATAGACAGGCAACCGTTGCTTGATTTGAGGCTGATATAACCGATTCAGGCCCAATCATAATTGGGCTTTGCAGGTTTGCCTCTCCAATGCGATCTGCGTAACATTCTTAATTTAAGTATTTTATAAAAACAGGCTCTTTTGCTCATATGAAGCTTTAACAGAGAACCGCCTCCGGAAGAGATCGATTTTGGAATTGTCTACGGAAGACCCAAGGCTTCTTACTTTTAGAATCGAACTGGGAAGTTCGAGATTTGATTGTAAATTTTGGGGAGAAGGATCATCGCTTTATGATTTTCCAACTCATGATAAAGAGGACTTAAATCAAGGTTATTGCCGCCTGCCTCTTCTTGGCATAAATGGGAAGCCCCTGAAACAAAAGCGACAGCCGTTTTCCCTGCAAACTGAGACTTAAGGGGCGTGATATTCTGAAGACTGCTGACCATGCTCATGGTCCGATCAGGAAAAGTAGCCTCATCCATTTGATCTGCCTTGGCAACAAGCTCTTTTAGTTGATTGGCAAGGGATAGTTTCTTTTCAACGAGTGCACCATGAACATTCAGTAAATAGGTCAATTCTTGACGCTCTTCCGGGCTGTATTCCCTCAGCATCTTAGGATCGTATAACTCAGGAAAAGACTCCTCCAACTGCGATTCAACCTCTTCGTATGTTTCTTCCAAGGTTTCCAATGCCTCTTCTAAACGCTCCATCTCGTCGTCGATGTTGTTCGTAAATAAACAATGTCCCTCTTCATTTTTTAAGTCCCAGCTATAGAAATGCAGTTTATCTGCAAGAGCCGGATCGATATTCAAGTACTGCAATAAAAAGCCTTTTTCAGCTAACAGCTCTCCTGATTTCGATGTCCCTTCGACAAATACAATGACATTGTTGTTTTCTCTAGCAATTGTGGAGATTGCACCTCCTATCATTTCAGCGCATTCTTCTGTCTTATGTTGCGTAGGGAATAAAAAAACGTCAACATCCTGAATATCGAACACATTGAACCGAGAGACTACATCGAATTGTTCTAACACGGCATTCAAAGGGTTAGCAGAACCAAAACTAGCGAAATTAAAAGCATAAGGTGACACTGGGGCGTTAATACTCACGATAGACCTCTTTTTTTCAAATCGACTTCTTCATTGCAATGAAAGTTCACTTGATCGCAAACAACTGAATACAAGCAACATACAAACAGAATAATTTTTATTATAATCGTTTTTAATTCAAAACCGACTATTTAAAATAAAATTATACATCAAACAGCAGTTTAAAATAATTAAAAATCGATCAAATTTTCAATAATAAAGTAAAACATTTGACTATTATAAAATCAAATAATAAAACACTTAAAATCCTACACTTACAAAATAACGAATTCGAATTATATCGCATAAGCAATTAAATAGTTTACAAAAAATTAAACTTAATTTAAAATGCTATTTAAAACTTAATAAATGGGGATAATAAAATGGCTTTCGACTTCAAAGTAAATGCAGTTGCGCAATTGTTTGAAACACCAGATAGACCGGCTGATTTTAAATCGATCAGAAGAGAGATTCCTAGGCGGGAAGACCCTCTCTTGACGGGAATCATGGATAGAGAGCGCAAAATCGTGGCTGCCTCCAGAAAAGATCCCAGCGATTTGGAGAGCACTTTAAAAGGTGAAAGTTTTCAAGTAGAAAAGAAAATTCAACCGCGCGGAAAAAAACGAAAGGCAGAAATACCGCTCTGGAAGGATAAGCCCGATGGAAAGAGGATCTGCATGGACAATGCCACTTGGAAAGTGAATGCCTCTTTCATCAAAACGCTAAAGGACCCTTCAACGGACAACCACAAATGGACGTCCTACACGACTAATGTTAAAACATGCACGAGCGTATTGACTAATGAAGATGCAACCTTCTGCGGCAGCGGCAACGGCGCTCTTGTCTATTTAGCTCCAACTAGCCCAAATTCCCTGATTTCAGCATCTCCTTGCGATGTCGTTTCTCCCTCGGAAACTCATAAAGGGAACATACCCTTTTTCCAAAGCGCAAGATCTACGACACAAAGCTACTGCGCAGATCAATTTAAATATAATGTAGCGTTTGACATGGTCAGGAACGTCAAAGGTCAATCTATACAGGTTCTCTCACATCTGATCGACCTTAATGCTGACGCCACTGACCAAAATGTTACTGAAGCTCTATCTTTTTTAAACCAAAAGGGGGCATCCATTTTTGATCGAAAATTCTATAGCTTTGGAAGTCAGGAAACTAACTTGGAAATTGAAATCGATCATATCATTTCGGCCATAGATGCCTACCCCGAACTTGAAAAACTGATCAATCATTCACGCCAGGAATTTGTCGAACTTAAACAAAAAGTACATGATTATCTCCAACACCCTGACATTGTTAATCGAGGCGTTCAGAGAAACTCAACGACCGGCTGGGAATTGTCCAATGCTGCCGATGAGAACCATCCGCTGCTCCCCAAAATGCGCTCTTCGCATCACAAAATACAAGGTTTTGAAAGCAAGTTAGCCAAGGTAGGGATTGCAATCCCCGAGCTTACTACTTTTCCCGGAGCAGAAGACCTTGATCCTGTAAAAGCTAAAGAGTTCATCGATAAAAACAAAGAGCAATTCTATCAACAAATTTATGGAAATACAGTCGCCGGCTATACGGTAACTGAGGCCGTAACAGAGATGAAAACACACCAGAAAAGAAAATTGCAGCACTTAGAGCAAATTGAGGAAAAGGCCAAAGGAGTCCTCTCTACATCCGGCGATGTCCACGTTAAGAAAAAAGCCAGGAAATTACAGGAGGCCGTTGTTGAAACCAAGACGCCTTTTACAAAGCTCTACCCTGAAATTCAATTCCGTTCCAAAAAGTTGGAAGTCGCAGGCTTCGGCATTAAGAAAAACTTATTGGATCAACTTGAGACTCCAAAGTTCGATGGAGTATACAATGACTACCATGCGAAAAAAGAGGCCCGAGCACAGGCTCAAGCAAAATTACTCCTAGCTGAACAGGAATTGCTTAGTTTAACAGGAGCAGGGCCTATTACACCCAAATCATCGGCAGTTACCCTAAAAGAAGATGAAATTACAGACTTGAAAAAGCAAATTGAAGACCTCGATAAAGAAATAGCGGCGTTGCAATCAGATCCTGCTTTAGCAACTTATCGTTTAATCTCTACTTCCACTAAGCACAACCTGCCTTGCTTTGTCCATTACGGGCAATAAAAAGGCGATCCTCTTTTAAACCAGGAGTGGTTGCTTTGAAAGGAAGTCTCCTTCCTCATGCTGACTAATCGTACCCGGCTCTTGAAGAGCCGGGTATTTTTTTACTGAATGCGCACGGGGACCTGCGCGATCTCGTTGTAGATCTTAGGCAGCAGGATCATTGCTCGATGATTGGATAACTCGTGAAAAAGAGGGCTTAAATCGAGGCCTGCGTGGGCATTTTCTTCTTGGCACAAATGAGAGACTCCTGCAACAAATGCGCATGCCGTTCTGCCTTTTAACTGATCGGTTATAAAATGGACCGATTGAAGGCTGCCGGCCATGCTCACAGTCCTCTCGGGAAAAGTCTCTCTATCCATCTGCTCCGCCTGAGCAACAGTCATTTTTAATTGATTGGCAGTCGTTGTCTTTTTTTCAATCAGAGCGCGATGAGCGTTCATCAAATACATCAACTCTTGGCTCTCTTCATCGCTATATTCCCTCTTGATATTCTCATCCCATAACTCGGGAAATGATGTTTGCAGCTCTGAAAGCACTTCATCATATGCCTCATCCAAGGTTTTCAAAGCCTCGGCCAATCGGTCCATCTCCGCGTCCAGGTTATTAGTAAATAGCCGGCGTCCTGCTTCGTTCTTTAAATCCCAGCTATAGAAATGGACTTTATCTCTAAGTGAAGGATCGATGCCCAGGTGTTCCAATAAAAAGTCCTTCTCTACGATGAGTTCGCCTGTTTTTGAAGTGCCTTCCACAAAAACGACTACATGGTCGTTATGCCACGCCAATTGAGAAATGGCGTTCCCAACTGCTTCCTTGCATTCGTCCGACTTATGCTGTGTAGCAAATAAAAACACGTCAACATCTTTGATATCGACAACATTAAATTTACTCACTACATAAAGTTGATCTTTAAATGAATCTAAATAATTTGATGCACCAAAATTAAAGTTGGATACGCAACTTGGCACGCCAGTGACATAAGACATGATCGACCTCCCATTTGATGCATAGACAGTTGCAAACCATCTAGTTAAGATTCAAGCAACTGATAATTAGATTCTTAAATTTTCAGTTTAATTTCCCAAAAAAACAAGAACAATTACAAATAAAGCAGGACGATTATAGCAGGACGCTTAGAAATAGGGGAATCCTTATCTCTTAGAAGAGTTGAATGAATTGACGACTGGCCCTAACACGAGATTCAAAAAGCAGTGCGCTAGCGGAATAAAAAAAGAGGCGCGCCCATTGGACGCGCCTCGCTATAGATTGTCTTTCCCTGCTTACTGGGCTTCTTGGATGGTAAGATCTTTGAAGAAAGTGAGGCTGTAAAGCTTGCTGCCGGCCCTCGCGACTTCGCTGAGCTGAGCTTCCAGCTCGGCATTGACCACGGTCAGAGCGCTGAGCATCCTGTTCAGCCGGTTGTTGTCGATCGCCCGCTCGCGGAGCACCAGCGCCGATGAGTAGATCATCCAGCTTAAGAAGTCCTTCTCGTCTTTTTCCCAAGGCTTTAATCCATTCATCATTTTGATGAAGGCGTAAAACTCAGCGCTTGCGGCAGCTCCCGTATCGACGGCGTCCTTACAAGTGAAACTGATCGTATCGGGCTTGCAGACATCGATGATCTTTAACGTAAAGAACAGATAGAAGATCTCGATAAAGTCGAGACGGTTTTTCCTCAGGAGCGCCTCTTTGTCTCCAAAGAAATAATGGTGGATCATCTTCATCGCCTCATTCACAAATTCTTCGACCTCTTTGCTCCTCATCGCTCCCGAGAGGAAATATCCGCACTGCTCGCCGCTTGCGATCTGCTCTTTAAAGGCGTTGATGAACTCCTTGGCGTCATTGAGATTGATGTAGCTTCCCGCCTGCATATAAAAATCTCCGCTCTTAGGCAGGGTAACGACGACAAGCGACTTGGCAAACTCTGCCTTTTTCTGCAGGTCTTCCAGGGAGAGGCAGCGGGCATGCTCCTGCCAAGAGGTACGGTCTTGCAGGTTGATCAAGAGGTGGCGCTGCCCCCGCTTCTCTGAACCGATCGAGCGCAAAAAGCCATAAAACTCTTCGGCAAGCTCCGCTTTGCTGATGTATTCTTGGCGGACAGGGCAAGGCATCCTTAAACAGCTGATATGCATTTGGTCATTGATCAACGTGTACAATTGGCCCGGAAGGTTTTCTTGGGCAAATGGGTCAAACCCGACGAGCTGCTGCTCTGCCCTGAAAACGTCGATCGCCTTCATCAGAGGGCCATTTGGGTATTTCTTTAAGATATAACGAATGTGCTCATCTTCATCGGCCAAGTTGTTCCAAAGCGAGACAGGGCTATGGGTCGCTGTCTGAGTGCCGCTCCCCTTGGCCCCCTCTTCGATCAAGAACCGAATGAAGGCGACCATCTCTTTGCGGTTCCCGAGACGGACAAAGAAAGAGGTGCTCAAGCCATGCGACAGATTGAGAAGAATGTTAAAAAACCGGTGGGAGGAGTCGGGAGGATTTGCAATATACTTCATGTACTCTTGAGAAGAAAGGGCTTTGCGCAAGTAGTAGTGGAAATCGGTGAAGTAGCTGACGCAGCTTTTTCCTGCCGTGTTCTGCATCAGATTGCGAGGATTGGCTGCAAGCATCAGCGCCATGATCGCTTTATTGATGCTAGCGACGAACTCCATGTCCTTGTAGCGGAGGGCTTCTTTGTAGTAGTCGTCGACGTAGGGAGCCACCAAGTGCAGGATCTCCTTGGCCGTCGTGTGCAGGTCCCTGTCTTGGATCATCTTGATCCGCAGGAAAGGGTCCTCTCCAAACGACTCTGTAAAGACCTCGTCGAACTCCCCGACAAGGCGCAAGTGGCGGAGCAGGTCCCGGTTGAAGAAGGGCTTGCCATCTTCCTTGCGGACCATGAACAGCTCGTACTCTTTATCTTGGCGGACAGTGTCCAAGTCTTTCAGACCTTGCCTTTGGACATCGAGAAGCTCGCCTTCTGCTGCCTGGCCCCATTCGTCCTGCCATCCTTCCTTGATCTCGACATAGTTTTGAAATTTATGGACAATCTTTGTCTGATAATAATGCTGCAGATCTTGGTACTCTTTGAGCTGGGCAACGCTCTCCTCTTTCTTGGCCCCTGTCACCTTTTCGGTGTACTTGTCCATCTTCTGGGCCGCCTCTGCCGCCAGGAGCATGATCGCCTGGATCCCCCTCTGCGTGCTGGCGTCCCTTAACTGCCCTTTTTCCTTTTCGTAGATCTGCTTGAGGTAGTTCTGAATGACGCGGAACGTCTCTTTGACACGCTCGCGGTTGTATAAAAAATATTCGGGATCATGCCAGGAGAGCGAGTGCAGACGCTCGCTGATCTGCTCTTCCGTCAATTCGACCGGTTCCCCTTCTTCCTGAACGGGAGCCGTCAAATCAATTTCGGCCATATGCGTCAGGTTATCGACGGCATCCATGACCGATAGCTCTTCAACCTTTTTACGATGATGCATGACACACCTAATTTTTATGAATAATAGATCCCTATACTTATTATTGAATTTGTTTATTTTTAGTTCAATTTAATTCATGTTTATAATTAATTAAAATAATTTATTTACTGTTTTTATAATTAACAAAAACTAACGATTGATGATAAGGCGTCTTCCAAAAACTACTTACTATTAACGACTTGAGTTTTCCATCCTGAAAAAGCGAAACAGTCTTTACGGAACGGCGCGTTTTAAATAAAAAACTTGAAAACGCAACCAACTACGGTCCCAATCGGGATAAATCGGGATTAAAACGCCTCCCTGCCCTGCAAAGAGGGTTCGTCTCCCCTTGCCTAGCGTGATAGGCAACGGCGGCCATAAGGCAAGGATTTGAGCAGTCTTTCCTGCTGCATGATTATAAGATCAGCCTGTTCGACGACCTCGGCTTAAGCGGCATTATCCCGTCAGATCCCATTCTCCCTATCAAATCGATAATCCTTCGCAAGATCTTCGAGAGACAAGGTATTATTTTAATTTTTCCTGCCAGCTATTGATATCCAATGGCCTGCTTTTACTTTAAAAAAAAGTTTTATATTAATTCGTAATTTTACAATTAATAAACTTATTTATATTTATATTAAAATTTGATATAATTTTAACGAGTTACTTTAAATTTTTAAAACCTAATAAATAAAAAGGTGAACATGGCGTCCTCATCAACTTTAACTAGCATGGCTCCCTCTCCAATTCTTCATGAGGCTCAAGAAAATCCCGTCCTATCTCCGCTTAACGCTTTTCTAAGCGGAAAGCGCCCACTGTCAGGCGGCGAACTGATCGCCCTTTTAAAAATCGATCCAAAGCTTAACGAACTTTACAGCCTTTCTGCAGGGGTAGGCGAAGGGTACTCGGTCGAAGAGCATATCCACATGGTCCTCGACAGCTTTGCCAAAGAGTTCGCCGTCCAGCCTGAAGTAAGGGCCATCCTCGAACGCGCTAACTTGTCTCAAGAACAGTTCATGCTGTTCCTCGCCCTTCACGACATCGGCAAGGGGCGCGCAGTCAAAGAGATCCGCTACGCGACACCGGAGCGCAAAGAGCTAGAGCTGAAATACACACAGGAAGAGGTCCGCCGGGCCTGCAAGGGATGGAACCTGGAAACTCTCATCCCTGTCTTTGAAGCGCTTCTTGCCGATGATTCGATCGGCGACCTGATGAAAACTCGAGAGCCATCCGAAGCAGATATTCAAATAACTGCCCAATCCATCGAAACTGGAGCAAGAGCTAGCAACCTCCGAACGGAGGACTTTTTAGACTTAAAAATCCTGTTCCACAAGGTCGATGCGGCAAGCTATGGCTTTGTACGCACCCGATTTTTCAAGCATGATCAAAAGGAATTCGTTGCGCTGGGCAAAGAATCTATGCCGAAGTATATCGGCTATTCCGATGCCAATGAGGCCAAAGCAGCACAGCTAAAAAGCGCGCTTGGCATTAGCTCCCAAGCAACAGCATCTTCTCAAGAAACGAAATTGACTGATGGGGAATTCCTCTCCCTTTTCAAAGTGTTGGTTTGAAACCACTCCAATAATGCTAACTTTTAAAGATTAGGTGAACTCATGTCCGCTACAGAAATCGTCACCCAGCCTAGCATTCTGCTGCCTGTGCACACGCTTAATGCAGCTTGCAGCTCTGCGAGCAGCGCCAACCTGTTAAAGGCAAATATCTGGGATTATTCGTTCGATGATATTTGCGAGATCGAAAAGATTGCAAAACAGATCAAAAGGGAACAAGGAAAGGACTCTTCCCGCTATCAGGAGCTGAAAGTCACGCTCACGCAGCTGCATGCCGCCCACATGCCATTTCGCTGTTATGCTTTTTGGAAAAACACAAAGCGAGGAAGCCTTCCACACCGTTTCTTTGAAGGGATTCAGAAAACAGTGAAGTACAAACCGCCGGCAAGCAAAGAGAACAGGCGTGAAATGAAGCAAAAGCTTGTGGAGCTGTTTTCTCCTCCTGAGATCCAAGAAAAGCTCAAGCTTCTTTCCAGGCTTACCTTCATTCATGGATCGAGCACATCCGCTTTGGCCATGATGCTCTTATCAGGCAATTTCCAGCTCAAATGCACGGGAGCCCTCTTAGCCGATCGGATAGCGCCCATGTGCGGCGAGCTCACCGTTGGGATCAGCAACATAGGGGTCAACAATGCAAACGTCTCGGTCGAAACGGTCCGGGATATTGAACGGATCAAAAGCTATGCGGGGATCGCCTACTTTAGTCCGAAGCATCTTGCGCACCTGTTTGATCTGAAGAGCTACAATTTGTTCATGGAGTCCCAGTGGAACAGAAGGACCATCGAGATCTTGCAGCTCAAGCAATGGGACTATCATGCCTTTGCCCACGGCATTGTTCCCCACCGCGCAGCTTGGCTAGAAGGGCTTGACCAAGAAAAGCAAAAGCAAGAAAAGCCGTTAAGGCAGCTCCTTGCCTGGATAGAACATGATTTCACTTCGGAAGAAAAAGAGTTCCTGGATGCTTATCGGTCGACGGGCCCAACGTGTTCGATCCCCATGCCATCATCTTTGCTACCGATCTTTCCATCCGTCATGGACATCCCCCGAACAGGCGAGGTATCGATCGGGTTCAGCGTCAACACCGTCAAAAATGAAGTCGCTTATATCCGCAGAGGCTGCAGCTCATGGACCGAACTGCAGATAAAGACATTGGATACGAAGCTGGAAGGGGGGCAGCAAGAGCACTTAGACCAGCTAAAGACCATTTTTATCAAACAATTAGACCTGATCCAGGCAGGACATCAAAGGATTGTTTCCGAGCTGATGAGCGATGCGCCCCCTGCTGTTCAGATTCCATCTGATGAGAAGGTCCGCTCATTGATCACGGATCCAGCTCCAATCATTTTCGCGTCGACCACAGTAAAACCCAAACCCTCCCATTCGGACATCAATCCTATGGAATACCTTCTGGACACGCCTGTTTCTCTTTGCGAAAAAGAGTGCGGCATCTTGTTTACCGATACGGAAGGATCAAGAGATCGGATCAGATCTGTGCTTCCAGAGCATTTACGAGAAGAAATCGAGGTCCGCCTATTTGATGAGCTGCAAGTGGGAGAGCTCCCGCTCATCCACGCTCCATTTCAAATTAGAGATGCTTAGATTAGCTTCTTAGACAAGGCTCGTCATTTTTAAGAGATAAAAAGCCCCGGCTGCGACAGCAGCAGCTCCTGGGATCGTGAAGACCCAGGCCAGAACGAGCTTTCGGGCCGTCTTCCAACGGACTTTGTCCGCTCCCTTTGCAGCGCCGACTCCGGTCACGCCGCCAACAATCATGTGGGTCGAGCTGACCGGCATGCCTAAAAAGCTGGCTGTGAGGATCACGCAGGAAGCGCTGGTCTCGGCGGCGAACCCTTGAAATGGTTCTAGCTTGGTGATCTCAAAGCCAACTGTGCGGATGATCCGAAGCCCTCCTGATGCTGTTCCCAAGCCCATGGTAAGCGCGCAGGCCAGGATCACCCAAAGCGGAATATGGGGTGTGGCCAGATACCCTCCGGCAAATAGTCCTAGAGTGATGATACCCATGCTTTTTTGCGCATCGTTAAGCCCGTGGGACAGGGCGACAAGGCTTGCCGAGGCGATCTGCAATTTAGCGAAAATGGCCTTGTTGTTCTTAACTTTAGGAAAACGCAGAAGCACTTTGAGCCCCTTCATCACGAGGTAGCCTAAGAAAAATCCTGCGATCGGAGAGAGCACCATCGGGATCAATACTTTGAGAGCGACGCTGTTCCAAAGGATCGAGCTTTGCCCCCCGCTGATCCAAACAGATCCGATAAGGCCGCCGATCAGAGCATAGGAAGAACTGCTCGGTATGCCCAAATACCAAGTGAGGACATTCCATAAAATGGCCCCGATCAAAGCAGCCAGGACCATCGCCTGTGTAGAATAGTGGGGATCGACGAGGCCGCTTGCGATAGTCTGGGCAACGCCGCTGATCTGGGTTGCGCCAAGCGTATTGAGCACGCCTGCCATGACGATCGCGGTAAGAGGCCTTAAGACGCGTGTAGCAATGACCGTGGAAACGACGTTGGCGGCGTCGTGAAAGCCGTTGGTATAGTCGAACAGCAATCCGAAGATAACAATAAAAAAAATAATGTCGACAGGACCAATGGTCATTGGAATTTTCTCCTAATACCGAAACAACTTGAAAAATTGGGAATTTGACAAGGAGGCGTCCTAAATTTGAACCAAGCTGCGCTGGCGCCGAAACAGCTCAACTTGAATAAGTTGGGCGATGCAGGCGGGTTCAAATTTAGTGACAGGTCCGACGCAGTCAAAAACCAATTTCTCGAGTTGTTTCGGTATAATCTTGTCGATAATTGATTGTCAATATATTAGCAACTCGAATTTTGTAGACATTTAACGGCGAAAAAAGTACATCCAAGTGAGGTAGTTGTAAAACTCCCGTTCCCTGAAAAATCGATGATTTTGAGCCAGTTTGCCAGGGCCGCGAGTGCGGTCCGTGCCCTGCCGCCGAGGGCATACTTGAAGAAGTAGGCGAGGCGGCGGGGTGGCGAAATGTCTCAAAAGGGCGATTTTGCAGGGCACGTGAGTTTTGCAACTACCTCAAGTATCAATGTTACATGCGGAGGTTGCACCATGAATTCACTCTTTACCACGACAGCAATGACCCTTTTGTCCACGCTAGCGCTGACTGCCGGATTCTGCGCAGAGATCAACGAGCAGACTCCCAATCCCAAAGATATTCGCATCGTTCCAGTCGATCCGACCCCGGAACCCGACCATGTCACCACTAAGATCCTATTTCCGCAAAATGGGGAAGTGAAGTCCTCTGCGCCGGTCAAAGGGCAGATCAAAGTGGAAGGTTTACCGTTGGGAGTGGATAGCGATTTTCCCAGAAAAAAAGAGATCTATAATGACAATGAAGGGCAAGCTTTGCATATTTTCATCGACAATCAGCCCTACTTCGTTGTGAACGAAGCGCTCATCGATGCTTTAGATGATATCGAAGAATACTTCGACCAAACGGCGGATTTTACTATTCCTTTCAAGCTCCAGCCGGGGATGCACGTGATCCGGACCTTCCCCGTGCGCTCCTACAATGAAAGCCTCAAAGACGACGGGTGCTTTGCTGCCAGCGTGTTCTATTACCAGAAAAAGGCCGACAACCCGCAGATCGATCTCTCCCAGCCCTACATCACATATAACGAGCCTCAAGGAGAATATTCCTATAACGACGGAGAGCCGATCCTTCTCGATTTTTATGTCACCAATTGCCGTCTTTCACGGGATGGATATAAAGTGCGCCTGTCAATGGACAACAATGTCCAGAGGACAATCAGCTCTTGGCAGCCTTTCTACATTTACGGGCTGAAAAAGGGTGTGCACAGGATACGTCTTGAACTGCTTGATCCTACCAACAAACCTGTCGGCGGGATGTTCAACGACGTGCAAAGGACAATTGTGATTAAGTAACAACAGCCGGTCTGACCATGACATGCGCATTTTCTAAAGGATGCGTAAAGTAGTTGGTATGGACCTGCTGGTTTCGGAATCCCCATCGGGAATAGAGGGCGATCGCATCCCGGTTGCTCTCGCGCACTTCCAGGTACACGGAACTAAAACGGTTCAAAGGCTGCGCAAAGACCTGCTGGAAAAGCCGGTTTGCCACGCCGATCGAGCACGCTTCCGCCTTTCTGGCGACATTGCAGATATGCAAAAACTCGCGCCCTTGCTGGTCCCTTTCTTCTCTTGCCCACACGTATCCCAACACTTCGCCGGTATCTCTGCGCTTGGCCAAGTGGACCTGATTGCGGGGCTGCCGCCACACCTCGCGCAGCGCGTCCCGCCGCGAAGATGTGTTGCCGGCAAAGCACTCCTCGGCGATCGCGAATGCCTGCTCCGTATCTCGATTAAATAGAGGCGATGCGGGATCAAGCCGTTCCGTGATCACTTCGATGTTGCGCCCAGCAAGCCGGTCCCGTTCCATCCCTGTGTGCAATGTCGTGGTGTTGCCATCCGGCTGATAGATCGTCCGTCCTTCGAGCCGATTGAGAAACGTTCCCCAAATCCCCCTAAGGTCGGCACGGGTCTTGACTTGCTCTGTAATGACGGTCAGCTCATGGTGGAAGTTGTGGTAGTCATAACTTTGGTCCATCTGGATTGGGTTCGTTTTCACAAAATGATCGACAGCGCGGACCGCTTCCATCATCCTCTGCGTTCCCTGATATGCTTGAGCTACCTGCCCGAGCTCTTCATACTCTTCCGTTGTCCCGCCGGTTGCCCATTCGAAGAAAAGCGTTGCTGCAGCGCCTACGACCCCTCCTCCTATCAAAGCGGCCGGCAGAAGGGTAACCGCAAAGGGAAAGGACAGGGCGGCGATCAGCAGCGCTCCTGTTGCCAAGTTCGATCCTACCAATGCGGAAAGGAAAACGCGAAAGACCTTGCTGTCCAAGCAAGAATTAAGCTGGAGGGCGACCTGATCGCACCAGGAATAACCCCTCGAAAGATGTGGTAAATTGAGATGTGTTTCCATAAAAGTGGGAAGAGCATACCACAACCTCTCCAATGAAAACGATTAATAATATTTATTTAAAACACGCAAGCTTAATTAAATAAACAATCTCAAACCTTTAATAATTAATAAACAACGAAACATCATAGATTTCAAACAATTGAAATTTATAATAAATTAACAATTTAATATTATAATCTGAGGAAAATAAAATAAAATAATAGGTTTTTTATGGCTTCAACAACATTTCATCCCTCAATTATTGAAAAACAAAATAGAGAGCCTCTTGGCAAAGAGGAACAAAAAATGCCCGTTAAAAAGAGTAATTTCCAACAGAGAAGCTACATACCTATCGCGCAACGACCTTACACACCTCTGAACCAGTCGTATTTATGCCTTCCACCCGTCGCACCATCCAATTCCGCGGAACTTCCCGAAAGGATTACTAAAGTAATCGAAAGTTTAGAGACAGATCAGCAGCAAAAAGCGGCTAAGGAAAATCTTCTAAAAACTCGCTCCTTCCGCCTTCCCGCTCCTCTGGAACTTTCCGACGACCAGCAAAGGGTCATCCTTTGGAGAGGCTGTGGAGAAAGGCAGCTAGTTCGAGCAGCCCTTTACGGTTGCTTTTCAACAACGCCCAATGAAGAAGCTCTTCCTCCATCAGAAGAAGAGACGAAAAAACAAGTCGGCGAAAAAATCAATCTGCCTGAGTTCACAGCCTTGCCGAATGTTGCCGAAGGATTCGGAACAAATAAGTTCGTCGCAGCTTTTGCGATAGAAACTCGGTATCTTTCAAAAGGAAGCCCATCGGAAGACGGCTTCATTTGCAGCTATGACGCACCTGTCACGTTAGTCGGATGGAGAGAAGGAAGAAAAATCCTTCCGGAAACCGTTGACATGCTAGCTGCGAGCAAGCGAAGACAGCTTTCGAGGGAATCCTCTATAGCAAGCGCTTCGTCTGCCTTCCTCCAACCGCCTAAAAAAGTGCCAGTTCAAGCCTAAAGGCTAGCATCTTATTGCAAAAATTCGTGTTCCTATTTGCGCCCAGACTTGACTGCTGGGCAAAGCGCGGGGCGCGCCGGCATCTTCGAGCAAGCTGTTAGCAGACACCGGATTGGCATCATTAGGCAAAAGATTGACAGGGAAGCTGCTGTCGAATAATATTGTCAGCATGATCGTTAAAAAAAAAACTCTACGTCGAATTGCCATTACCATAGCCTGCACCGGAGGACTCATCCTTTTGCAGCGCTTTTGCCATCAGCAGACAGACGGATTTTCCCGCTATAAGATCTCTTCCAACCTCACATTTCATCCGGAATGGGAAACAGCTCCCTTGGAATCGAATGAACGGGAAAACCTCTCCAAAATCCTGAGCCAGCCTTACCGCTATTTGGCAAAAGGGGCGCAGTCGTATGTCTTTCTTTCAGAAGATGGACAGTATGTGCTCAAGTTTTTCCGGATCTACCATTTGCAGCCTCCCTTTTGGGTCACCCATCTGAGATGGCCTTGGTTCCTCCAATCTTACAAGATGGGCAAAATCTTGAAGAAAATGGAAGAGCTCCACAAGGACTTTGCCAGCTACAAGATCGCCTACGATCAATTGCGCGAAGAGACCGGCGTCCTCTATTTGCACCTCAACAAGACCAATTCGCTAAATCAGACACTGACCTTTTATGACAAAATCGGGATCGAGCATCGCGTCGATCTTGACCAAATGGAGTTCCTTGTTCAAAAGCGGGCAGAGCTTGTTTACCCGGCCCTTGCTAAAATGGTCGAGACAGAAGGGGTCGAAAGCGCCAAGGACGCCCTCTCGCAGCTCGTCTCCCTCTTGCGCCTCCGCTGTGAAAAAGGGATCCATGACAAAGATCCCGACCTCAATACGAACTTTGGTTTCATCGGCCATACTCCCCTGCAGATCGATGTCGGCAGGTTCAGGATCGAAGACTCCAATGCGTATGAACAAAAAGTAGACCGCGATGAGATCATCCGGATCACCGACAACCTCAATCAATGGCTCCGGTCGCGCTATCCCGAACTATCGGGGCATCTCGAGACGACCATAGCCCAAATCCCCTCTTGCCATGACCAATAAAACCACCTGGAAGAGCTTTGCTTACCCCGTCGCAACAGCTCTTGCGCTTGCCGCCCTCTACTTTCCCCTTTCCAATTTTTGTGAAAAAAGGACCGATACTTTTACCATTGGAGCGATCTCTTCGAACCGCCCCTTTGACCCCGCATGGCAAACGCATCCTCTTTCCTCTGACGAGAAGAGCGAAATGGACCTGGCCCTATCGCAAAAATACCGCTACTTTGGCAAGGGAGGACAATGCTACGCCTTCTTTAGCGAGGACGGCAAGTATGTGATCAAGTTCTTTAAGCAAAAGTGCTACAAGATCCCTCTTTGGCACCATTTTATCCCCATCCCTTTTGTTTTCGACCGCTACAAAGAGAAAAAGAGGCTGAAGCGCCTCGACAAGATCCAGCGGGACTTTTTCAGCTACAAAGTCGCTTTTGAAGACCTTCAAGATATCACTGGGCTCCTCTACGTGCACTTAAACCAGACTCAGGACTTGAAGCGCTCGGTTGCCATCATCGATCTTCTCAACATCGAACATCGCCTTGATCTGGACAAGTTCGACTTTATCCTGCAGCGGCGCGCCGATATGATCTATCCGACGCTTGCCCGCCTGATCGAAGAGAAGGACGATGATCACTCCAAACAGATCATCGACCAAGTGGTCGAGCTGATCGTCTACCGCTGCAAGAAAGGCTATGAGGACTGGGACCCTAACGTAAGGACAAATTGCGGACTGCTGAACGACCGCGTGATCAAGATCGACGTCGGCAGGTTTATTGCGAATGAAAACATGAAGTCCAAGGAAATGTGCCGCTCGGAACTGGTCCGCATTACGACCCCTTTTAAAGAATGGCTGAAGAACAAAGATCCAGATCTTGCCGCCTACTGCGACGAAGCGGTGGCAAAGGCGAATGCAACGCTATGAAGATTAAAAAATTGGGAGCCGTCCTATTTCAAATCGCTCTTCTCATAGCGATCATCGAGTTCGTCCCCGATTTTTGCTTCAAACAAACGGACGGGTTTTCCGTATCCCGCCTCCAATCGGCATTTCCTTCCGATCCCCAGTGGGACACACCCTCTTTGGCTGGGCAGGACCTGGCGGAGCTCGAAAAAGCCCTTGGGCAGAAATACAGGTATTTGGACTTTGGGGGGCAGTGCTTCGCTTTCGAATCGGAAGACGGACAGTACGTCATCAAGTTGTTTAAACACCGCTTGCGCAAACCTCAAGCTTGGTTCATGACATTGCCTTTGCCGGAGCCGCTCCGATCAAGTTGCCGCAAAATGTACAACCGGACCCTCAGCAAACACTACAGGGACTTCAACAGCTACAAGCTCGCATACGACTCCCTAAAAGAAGAGACGGGCCTTATCGCAATCCACCTGAACAAGACCTCCGATATCCGCAAACAGCTCATCATCTCCGACAAGCTCCATATTACCCACAACATCGATCTCGACCAGACCGAGTTCATCGTCCAAAAGAAAGCTCAGCTTGTGTACCCCACGATCGCAGACATGATGGCGCATGGAAATATCGAAAGCGTCAAAGCAACTCTGCACTCGATCCTCCATCTGATCGTTTCCCGCTGCCAAAAAGGGATCTATGACGAAGACCCGCGGATCCACTGCAACGTTGGGCTCATAGGAACGGATGCGATCTTCATTGACGTCGGTAGATTTAAGCCCGACGCCCAGCGCACCAATCCCGAAGTCTACAAGCACGACCTCTTTATCATCACACAACGTTTTAAAGATTGGATCGCTGCAAACTACCCAGCTCTGGTCCCCGTCTTTGATGAAGAAATGGAGAAGCTTAATGAAGCTCATTAAACTCCTCATTTTATGCGCTTGCCTGATCGGCGTAGCCCGCTTCACCCATCACCAGACCCATGGCTTCCGCCTATCGAAAATTGTCGGCAACCTCTGCGAAGAGAAACAGTGGATCGCGTCAGACCTTCCTTCTGAAGAACTTTTGACCCAACGCTATCATTATCTTGGAAGAGGCCTTCAAAGCTTTGTTTTTGCTTCCGAGGACGGCAAATATGTGATCAAGCTCTTTAATAACCGCTACCAGCGCAATATGAACATTTATCGCCTCCTTTCCCATCTTCCATTGGTCGGTCCGCGGGCGCAAGAGCGCTATTCCTATTTTCACGCAAAACTCCTGAGAACGTTTTCCAGCTACCAGATCGCAGAAGAAGAGCTGCAGAACGAAGCCGGTCTGATCTTCACCCACCTTAACCCAAGCGCCGACCTTCCCGAGCGGCTGACGATCGTAGATCCCCTCCACATCGAGCACACGATCAACCCCAATGAGTACGGGTTCATCGTCCAAAAGCGGGCAAAGATGGTCTACCCGACCCTTCTGAGCTATATCGAAGAGGGCAACATCGATGAAACAAAACAGGCCATTGCCTCGCTGGTCCAGCTCTTCATTGCAAAATACGAAAAAGGGATCGCCGACAACGACCCCCTCATCCGGACCAACTACGGCTTTATTGATGGAAAGCCTGTCCAGATCGACGTCGGCCCCTTCACCAAAGACCCTCAGATCGCCGATCCCGGCAACTACAGCCTCGAGGTCCTCAAAGCGACCAATAGCCTAAAACACTGGTTAGAGGACCACTGTCCCGAGCTCTGTCCGTTCCTCGCAGAGACCCTCAAAGAGCAGCTCCCCGCTCAAACTCATCAAACAACTGATAATGAATTACTTAAAACATAATGAGTTATAGACCCCTAGTCTATAAATCATTTTTATGCGTAAATATGAGTTATAGAACAGAGGTCTATAACTCACATGTCCCCCTGGAACTGGGAGCTGCCCCACTGGCCGCAATTTACTTTCGATCCTGACCAAATAGCGCAACGGGAAAAACAGTTCCTGTTGGGTATTGGCAGTGCGCTCGCCTATCTAAAGACAATCGAAGAAAAAGACTACGCTCACTTTATTGTCGAAATCTTGAGCATGGAAGGTCTAGAAAGCTCTCGGATCGAAGGGGAGATCCTTGATCGAGAGAGCCTGCAGTCTTCAATCAGACAACATTTTGGGATCCAGACTACGCAAAAGCGAAGATCAGACAAAGAGACTGCAATGGCCGCAATGCTTTGCAATGTGTATGAGACCTTTGATAAACCTTTGACCCACGAGATGCTCTGGAAATGGCATGCGATGCTGTTCGATAGTTCATCCCGCATTGATGATCGCGGCGCCTATCGGACCCATCCGGAGCCCATGCAGATCGTTTCCAACCGTTACGACTCTCCTGTTATTTTCTTTGAAGCCCCTCCTTCTTCTAGAGTCTTTGATGAGATGACAAAATTTATAAGCTGGTTCAACTCTACAAACAGCTCAGGTTCTATTCTGGGTAGGGCTGCCATTGCCCATATCTATTTTGAAAGCATCCACCCTTTTGAAGATGGAAATGGGAGAATTGGTCGCGTTCTTATAGAGAAGGTTCTTTCGCAGGGGGTAGGGCGTCCAGTGTTGATCGCCATTTCAAAGATGCTGGAAAAAAGGAAAAAGGAGTACTACTCAGCACTGGAAAAATGCAACCGAACATTGGATGTGCACCATTGGGTTGAATTTTTTAGTTCAGTCATTTTGCAAGCTCATGAAGAATCATTGCAACTGCTCTATTTTTTAATCGAAAAATCGAGAATGCTGAACATCCTTTCAGGACAAATCAATCCACGCCAAACAAAAGTTTTACTACGCATGTTTGAAGAAGGCCCAAATGGTTTTAAAGGGGGCCTGAGCGCTGAAAATTATATCACTATCACAAAGACCACTCGACCAACGGCAACTCGCGATCTAGCAGATCTAGTGGACAAAGGGGCTCTAATCAAAACTGGAGAGCTGCGGCATACGCGGTATTATTTAAACCTGAAGCGCAACTAAAAAGTTATTTACCAAAGACCACAGAGCCCATTTCATTCCAAAATTCTGTTTCTTCACTGTGAAGCTTACGTCATCCCCTAACTCCAGCTTTACCAGAGTTGTTTTCTTGTGTACCGCCATCCTTTCGGGTATTATCTACCGCATGTTTAAGACAAAAGCCCTTTCACTTTTAAAAAAAGTCGGGATCTTTGCGTTCTGCGTCGGCGGCTACCTCGGACTCGAGCAGCTCATCGAGATGCAGACCAAAGGCTTTTGCCTGCAAAAAATTATTGCCGATGACCTCCCCTATCAGCCCCAGTGGGAGACCGCTCCCCTTTCCACGGAACAGATGGAAGAGGTCGACCAGGTCCTCGATCAACCGTTCAGACTGATCGGTTCCGGCAGCGAGTGCTTTGCCTTTATGAGCGAAGATGGACAATCTGTGATCAAATTCTTTAAATTGGGATTTGCGAGGCCTATTTATTACAACAAAGGGCTTCTTTCTGAAGACCATCGGGCCTATGCAGGGACCCTCTCCAACCACCCGTTGATCCAAAAGAAGGGAGCCGGTTGGTTGGACATTTGTAGGCAAAGAGTCTTTGGAATCCGGGAATTTCGATTGACCCGCACCTTTTCCAGCTGCAAGCTTGCTTATGACAAACTGAAGGAAGAAACGGGGGTCTTTTACTTGCACCTCAACCCGACCGACAGTTTCCACAGGGACCTGACCCTGATCGACAAAAACGGGATTGCCTATCGGGTGCCGATCGACAGCTCAAAGTTCCTTTTGCAAAGAAGGGCGGAGCCTTTGGAAAAGCATTTCGCAAAGCTTATCCGCGAGAAAAGGTATGAGGATGCTAAGCAGAGCATCGATTCCCTGTTTTCCCTGATCATGAGCCGCTGTAAAAAAGGGTTTTACGACAGGGACTTCATCAACCGGAACTTAGGTTACATGGGCAACCAGGCGATCGAGATCGACCTCGGCTCCTTTATTCCAGATCCGAACATGGCAAATCCTCTGGTCTATAAAAAGGAACTCTTTTTTGCCACGCTTGAACTGAGGGATTGGCTCGAGAAAAAAGCTCCCGAGCTGCTCCCTTACTTCGATGAAAGGCTGTATAAGGAAATCTGCTTATCCGCCGCTGAGACGGGGAAATAATCCAATCACGCCTTTGGCGATCGTTTCGACAGCAATAGCTGCCAAGATCAAACCGCCGATCCTGTTCACGATGTTAATGCCGGATCGTCCGAGCATCTTCTCCACATTTCCTGCAAAGTAGAGTATTATTCCGAGAACCGCTCCGACGGCAATGCCGCCGACACTCATGATAAGCTGGTTGAATACGCCTGGAAAAGAATAAACCTGGACAATGACCGCACTGATTGCTCCAGGACCTGCCATTAATGGGATCGCAAGAGGAACAACTGCAATTGAGTCTTTGTGTAGAGCCTCTTTTTGGTCCTCCGAGGTTTGCTTCATTGGGCTCACTTCAGCTTTAAGTAGAGATAAAGCGAGCATAAAAACAACGATCCCCCCAGCGCATTGAAAAGCGGAAACAGTAATGCCGAGAAATTGCAATAAGGGACCTCCGATCCAGGTACAGATGACTAAAATCACTGCGACAGCAAATCCCGAAACAACGCCTGTACGTCTTTTTTCTTGAAGGCTGCGTCCATGCGTCAATCCCAAGAGGGCCGGAAGAGCTGAAAAGGGATTGCAAATAACAAGCAATGAGACAAAATAGGTCAAAAGCTGGGAAAATTCCATAAAAACAACCTTTTAACGGGAGTAGATTTCTGCAGGTTTAAAAAAGAAATTGATCTCGGTCTTTGCATTTTCAACAGAATCTGAGCCGTGGACAGCATTCTTTTCAATGCTTTGTCCATACTTGGCCCGGATGGTGTTTGGGGCTGCTTGGGCAGGGTTCGTGGAGCCCATCAAGTTCCGATAGGACTTGACGGCATCGGGGCCTTCCAAGACTTGGACGACGATCGGACCGGAGCTCATGTAAGCGACCAGGTCTTTGTAAAAGGGGCGGTCTTTATGGACGAGATAAAACTGGCCGGCTTGAGCTTCGCTTAACTGGACCATTTTCAGGGCGACAACTTTAAGCCCCGCCGTTTCAATCATTTGGATGATCCCGCCGATCTGATTTGCCGCAACGGCATCGGGTTTGACGATGGAGAGAGTCTGTTCAACGGCAGACTGTGAAACTTTTTCTTGAGCCGAAGCTGGAGCTGCGAATAGGGAGACGCACATTCCAAGTAAGATTGAAAATATCTTTTTCATGGTTTCCTCTTTTTTTGGATTTCCATTTTAGTACACAAAACCAAATCCTGTCTATTTACAAATTCAATGGGCTATGATATTCTCTCTTCCCTATTCATTTGAAATTCAAGTGCTTAAATGAACGAACTTCTTTTTTTCGTCCAAGTTCTGACCGTGTTTGTTTTCGGGATGATTGCCCTCAGGGCTGGGAAATCTGCGCTCATTGCATGGATTTCTCTTCAAGCTGTCCTTGCGAACTTGTTCGTCCTCAAGCAAATGACCTTTTTCGGCTTTCACATTACGTGCAGCGATGTGTTTGCCATCGGAAGCATTTTAGGTTTGAACCTGCTGCGGGAATACTTTGGAAAGCAAGCTGCTGTCAAAGGATTGTGGGCATGCTTTTTTTCGATGATCTTTTTCGTCGCCATGGCCCAATTGCACCTCTTGTACCGGCCTAGCCCATTCGATACTGCGCAAGGAGCGTATCAGACGTTGCTCTCCCCAACTCCTAGATTGTTGCTTGCTTCGCTTGCCGTTTTCTTTATCGTCCAGCAGATCGATCTGCGCCTGTTTAGTTACCTGAAAGAAAAGCTGACGGAACTGCCGATGGCAGGACGCAACGCCGTCTCTCTGACACTCTCCCAATTTCTCGACACCGTACTCTTTAGCTATTTAGGGCTGTATGGGCTCGTCTCGTCTCTTTGGGACATCATCGCGATCAGCTTCTTGGTCAAATTGCTCATCATCAGCGGCTCTACTCCCCTCATCGCTTTATCGAAACGGATTGTCCGGCCTCGCGAGGAACTCATATGACCGTTCTGGAATGCCCCCAGTCCAACGAGACAACATCTTTGACGGAATTTTACTTTGAAGTGCTCCACACATCGAGCAGGTCGAGGGCTCGCGTCGGACGGATCCACACTCCCCATGGAGTGATCGACACGCCGAACTTTGTGGGAGTCGGGACGAACGGCACGCTGAAAGCTTTAGATAACGCTACAGTCCAGCAGATCGGACTGCAGCTGATGTTTTGCAACACCTATCACCTCTTGCTCCAGCCTGGAGTCGATATCGTTCGGAAAGCGGGCGGCTTGCACAAGTTCATCAACCGCTCTCTTCCGATCATTACCGATTCAGGAGGATTTCAGGTCTTCAGCTTGGCCTACGGCTCTGTTGCAGATGAGCTGAAGAGCCGCGGCACGAAGAAACAAGAAGGGCATGTCCTCAAAATTTCAGAGGAAGGAGTCCTCTTCCGTTCTTACCGCAACGGAGAAAAGGTCCTGCTGACGCCCGAGACGTCGATCTCTGCGCAAAAAGCGCTGGGCGCCGATATCATCATCCCTTTCGATGAGCTTCCCCCTTACCACATCACCTCCGAAGCGCTCCAGCAATCTCTGGACAGGACCCACCGCTGGGAAGAGCGTTCGCTAAAGGCGCACCTGCAAAACCGCCAAGCCCAAGCGATGTACGCCGTCATCCATGGCGGCATCAACCCGGAGATGAGAAAGGCCAGCTGCGATTTTCTCACAAGGCTTCCCTTTGACGGGTTTGCGATAGGCGGAAGCATGGGAAAGACCAAGCAGGAGATGCACACGATGCTGTCTCAAACGATGCCCTACCTTCCGACCGATAAGCCCAATCACCTTTTAGGCATCGGCGATCTTGAATCGATCGACCTGTGCGTCCCTTTAGGGATTGACACATTCGATTCCTCCTATCCGACGCGCGCTGCGCGCCACGGGGTTCTCTTGACTAACCAAGGCCCGCTAAAAATTACCCGCAGCGACAATGCGACCGATTTCGGCCCTCCTGAAAAAGGGTGCGCATGTCCGACTTGCAAGCAGTTTTGCTTGGCATATCTTCACCACCTTTTTAAAGCTAAAGAGATGACCTGCATGACCCTTGCAACGGTCCACAACCTGTATTTTATGGTGCAGCTGATGCAGACCTACCGGGAAAATATTCTCAACGACCAAGTTTAGTTGACATCCTCCCCTCCCTAAAGGAAGGGGATTCCTACGGCGTTCAGCTAACAGTTAACTGACTCACTTCGGTGGGTTCCTGCTTCATTGAACGGTTTGACTGTACCCGCTCTCCACAGGCTAACAAGCGATATCCTCGCTCTAAAATATTGATTGCACCGACCGTGTCGGCGTTATTCTCATACTCACACTCGACACACTTGAACTGGGCTTGTGTCTTGCGGTTGTCCTCAGATACATGACGACAGCACGGACAGGTTTGGCTAGTGTTGTATGCAGGCACAACAAGCAACATCCCGCCATTCCATTCCAGCTTGTATTCTAGCTGGCGGCGGAACTCGCCCCATCCCTGATCCAGAATACTGCGGTTCAGTCTGGATTTCTGCTGCACCCCCCTACCCGGTTGTTCTTGTGTTCCTGCTGCTGATTTAGACATCTTACTTACCTGCAAATCTTCAATGCAAACGATCGCGTGGTTTTGACTGATCGTTGTTGTAGTTTTATGCAGGAAGTCTTTTCGGGCATTTGCTATGACCGTATGAATCTTCTGAACTTTGGCTTTCGCCTTTTTCCAATTATTGCTGAATTTAACTTTACGGCTCATGCGCCGTTGGTATTTGGCTAATCGTTGTTGGTGTTTTTTGAAGCTATTGAGTGGTGCGATATGACTGCCATCGTTCATGGTAGCAAAACGGGCAATGCCAACATCGATACCTATTGCAGTTGTGGCTGTTGGAACGGACGGTTCGACTGCGCGTTTTGTTTGAATCGACACAAACCACTTTCCACCATTGCTGGATACGGTGACATTGCACAGATCGCCTACTACGTTGCGGCTGTTGCGATAACGCAACCAACCGAGTTTCGGCAGGAAAATGCGGCTGTTGTCCTGGTCGAGTTTGATTTGTGTATGATCGGGATAGCGAAAACTATCGCCATTGCCTTTCCGCTTAAAACGTGGAAAGTCGGCGCGCTTGGCAAAGAAGTTTTTGTACGCTTTTTCCAAGTCTTTAAGGGCGTGTTGCTGTGGGTGGCAGGGAGCTTCTTTGAGCCAAGGTGTTTCCGTACCATTGCGCCAATCGGTAAGCTGCTTGGCCATTGCCACATAACCGATGAACTTATTTCCGGCTTCGTAGTTTTCTTTTTGCAATGCCAATGCCTTGTTAAATACAAAACGGCACGACCCAGCGAAGCGGCGCATATCGCGTTCTTGCTCGCCGTCCGGCTGTAGTTCATATTTAAATGCTTGCAGTCGTTGCATGACTAAATTATAATTTTGTCCATGAAAAAAAACAATGAGATTTGCCATGGTAGGCACTGTGTATTTTTAATGCACGTCCATCTGGTCTTTGTTACGAAATATCGCCGTGAGGTGTTCACAAAAGAGATACTGGACAACCTACGTCCTATCTTTTCTAGTGTCTGTGCGGATTTTGAAGCTGAACTAGTGAAGTTCGATGGCGAAGATGACCACGTCTACCTATTGGTGAATTATCCGCCGAAAATTACAGTGTCAAAAATAGTTAATAGCCTGAAGGGGGTATCGAGCCACCTGATTCGCAAAAAAACTATCCTACTATCCGCCTAAAATTATGGGGTGGGGCATTGTGGTCTCCTAGTTATTTTGCAGGCAGTTGTGGAGGCGCTTCCATTGCTATTATCCGTAAGTACATTGAACAGCAGAGAACGTCACACTAACCAACAAACCGGGAAGCGGCTACGCCGTCAGCGCTCTTGACCCCGCCCTAAAGGGCGGGGTTTGCCGCGCAACAGATCAACAACAAAAGGTCTATACCCAAATAACATCAAAAGTTGGGAACTAGACAAGACCAGTTCGTGCCCAAGGGCACTTCACCTGCTCCGCACTGCGAAGGTTCACCGAACCTTCTCGTGTGTCCGCAGCCTTGATTTTGAGTCAGGCGAAGCCGACGCCGAAGCAGCTCAACTTGAATAAGTTGGGCGATGGAGGCGGATCTCAAAATCAACGGCTGGCGACGCCGTCAAAAACCAACTTTTGATGTTATTTGGGTATATTGAGTAACATTGTTCCTTTTTTGAAAAGGAGCCGATCCATGTTGAAATATGCCGTTCTATTTTTTATTGCCCTTCTGACCCATGGGTATACCATTGAGCCGCTTATCGTCGGGATTGCCGGAGGAACCGGATCCGGTAAAACGACGCTTGCCGATAAGCTCATCGAAGCATTTCCGGGACAGTCCGTCCTCATTTGCCAAGACTCCTACTATAAAGACATCTCCAACCAGCCGATCGAAGAGAGGGCAAAGGCCAATTTCGACCATCCCAATTCTTTAGACTTTGACCTCCTGCGTGATCATTTGGTCGCGCTTAAGAACAATCAATCGATCAACGTTCCCCAGTACAGCTTCCATACCCACTCGCGCGAACCTCAGTCCACCCTCCTGCAACCGGCCGCACTGATCATCGTTGAGGGCATTCTCATCTTTGCCGTTGATGAAGTCCGCGACCTCTTCGACATTAAGATCTATGTGGACACGGACGATGATGTGCGCCTGCTGAGAAGGATCGAAAGGGACATGAAAGAGCGCTCGCGCGATTTCTGCAGCATCCGCGACCAATACTTAAAAACTGTCAAGCCGATGCACGATTCGTTTGTCGAGCCAAGCAAACGGTTTGCCGACGTGATCATCCCTTCCGACCGCAGAAATGTCAAAGGGCTCAGCATGATCGTCTCCAAACTTAAGGAAGAACTCCAATTGCATCAGCAAACGCTAACTTGCAATACATCCGATCATGGCTATAATGAGGAAAAACAGTGAAAAAAACGGATGCGGATCTTACTTACTGGCGCCAACGGCTACATCGGGGCTAGGCTTTTGCCCCTTCTTCTTGAAGAGGGGCATCACGTCATTGCCCTGTTGCGCCATCCGAAACGCTTTGACATCTCTTCTCTTAGGGAAAAGCAGGTCACGACGATCTTCGCGGACCTGCTGGACAAAGGCTCTTTAGAAAAGCTGCCTAAACAAATCGATGCAGCCTACTATCTCGTCCATTCGATGAGCGATTCCGCTAAAGACTTTTCCGAATTGGAAGAAGAGTCTGCAAAAAACTTCATCGAAGCTCTTGAAAAAACTGAAGCGAAGCAGATCGTCTATTTAAGCGGACTGAGCAGCGACGCATCCCTTTCCCCCCACCTCTCTTCCAGAAGAAAAGTGGAGCAGATTTTATCGCATGGCAGCATCCCCTGCACGACCCTTCGGTCCGGAGTGATCATCGGGTCTGGAAGCGCCTCCTTTGAAATCATCAGGGACCTTGTGGAGAAGCTGCCTTTGATGATTGCCCCTCGCTGGGTGCGCAACAGGACGCAGCCAATTGCCGTATCCGACGTGCTGTTCTATTTAAAAGCTGTTCTGAACAATCCCGATACTTTCAGAAAGGCATTTGAGATCGGAGGCCCGGATGTTTTGACATATCGGGAAATGCTCCTGCGCTATGCTTCGATCCGTGGGCTGCGCCGTTATGTGATCAACGTTCCCGTTTTAACTCCCAAGCTCTCCTCTTATTGGCTTTATTTCGTGACATCGACCAATTTTTCCCTTGCAAGCTCTCTTGTCGACAGCCTGCGCAATGAGACGATCTGTTCCGATTTTCAGATCCAAAAACTGATACCCCATCAATGTTTAAAATATGAGGAAGCGATCTCGCGGGCCTTGGAAAAAATAGAACAAAACGCCGTTGTTTCCAGTTGGCGCGACGCCATAGTCTTAAGCCGTCTGCAGCCTAATTTCCAGGAGCACATACGGATCCCCGCTACAGGATGCTTGTCCAACAAGCAAAGGATTGAGATCCATGGCAATCCTCAAGCTTCCATCGATGCGCTATGGGCAATCGGCGGAGAGACCGGATGGTATTACGCGAACTGGGCCTGGAAAATCCGCGGGTTCGTCGATAAGCTCTGCGGCGGAGCAGGACTTAACCGGGGCAGAACGAATACAGACAAGATTGAAACCGGCGACGCCATCGATTTTTGGCGCGTGCTGGCTGCTGATAAAACAAATGGCCGATTGCTGCTTTACGCAGAGATGAAACTCCCCGGAGAAGCTTGGCTCGAATTCAGGATCTGCCGCGATGGTCCCAAGACTTTTCTCGAGCAAACTGCGACATTCCGGCCTAAAGGGGTTCTAGGCCGGCTCTACTGGTATTCCCTTCTTCCCATCCACAATTTGATCTTCCATGGGATGGCAAGGGCCATAGTCCGCGGCAACAGTTAAACTGTTACAAGCTGCGACTCACTAGGTTCTGCAAGTTTGAGCTGCTGGGCGTAGCAACGGTAGCAAACGGGAAAGTAGCTCTCTTCCGCTCCAAGCTGCACCGTAGGGCCGTCCAGTGTTGGAACCCCGTCAACGTGCTTGATGTTCATGATCGACTTTCGGTTGCAGTAATGGCATGTGGCCTTTACCTCTTCGATCGAATCGGCAAGTTCCATAAGGCGCAACGAACCTTCAAAAAGCTTCGACCTGAAATCGGTGCGGAGGCCATAGCAAATAACGGGAATATCCTTGAGAAGGGTGACCATGCGCAGCTGTTCGATCGTGCTTGCTGAAAAGAACTGGGCCTCGTCGACCAATATACAGCTGACCCCTTCCAAGTTCAGGTCGAGAATATTGGTTTCAGGGGTGACCAGGACATCCGCCGCCATCTCCAATCCTGCCCGAGACTTGATCTGTTCCCTGCCAAACCGGGTGTCCATTTCAGGTTTGAGCAATACGATCTTTTTGCCCTGCTGGCGGTAATTGTGCGCGACAGCTAGAAGGTTTAACGTTTTTGCACTGCCTACGGTGCCATGTCGAAAATAGAGTTTTGCCATTGGTCGGTCCCCCTTGATTTATGAGGGAATTGCAAAACTCATTTGCCCGTTAAAATCGCTCTTTTGAGGCTGTTTGCGCCCGTTCTCCTTCCCCGACCCACTAGGGGTCGGCCTCGTCGAACGGGCGCAAACAGCCTCAAAATCATCAATTTTTTCTGGCAAAGCAGTTTTGCAATTCCCTCTTATGCAAAATATAGCGTTGGGATCCCAAACGCACAAGCAATTTCAGGAAAAAAATTTCTTGCTTTCATTTTTTTGGGCTTTTGAGCATAACAAAACACCTTAGCTCGACTTTGCACCTTTTTGGGTTCGAAGGCCTCGAGGTATTTGTTCTCGGGGAAGTTATTTATAACGGGAAAGGGTCCTTTAACCCTGTCCCGTTATAAATAATCTCCAAGTTCGACCTGCGGTCGAACGTCCGAGGGCAAATAGACGAGGCAGGCGAGCCCAAAAAGGCGCAAAGTCGAGCTTAGCTGAAACCAATCCAAGGTAGAGGTAACCTATGCTGATGACTGATATCCATGTCCGTACTTTCGTGGGCCCGGCTTTAAGGACCTATTTGCACAGCATTGCAAAACTGCGGATGGATGTCTTTCGGGAATACCCTTTTTTGGAAGAACCGGACCTGACTTTGGAAACCGCGAGATTGAAGCGTTACCTGACCAGCAAGGAATCGATCGGCGTGCTAGTCTTCGACAATACGACGCTCGTCGGCGTTTCCCTTGGCATCCCCTTAACTCTAGAGCGGGACGAGATCCAAAGGCCGTTTCTTGATCGGTTCCATGATATCTCGACCTACTTCTACTTCGGGGAGTCGGTCCTGCTCAAGCAATACCGGAACAGGGGCATCGGCCATCACTTCTTTGATGCGCGCGAAGCCCATGTCAAGCATCTGATCCAGTACAAGCACATCTGCTTTTTTGATCCGGTCCGTCCTGAAGATGACCTGCATAAGCCTGCCGACTACTTGTCTCCGCATGACTTTTGGCGCAAGCGGGGCTATGTCCACTGCCCCGATCTGCATTGTAAATTGGTATGGAAAGAACTAGAAGAAAAGCAACCTTCTGAAAAGTCTTTGACCTTCTGGATCAAAGACCTTCACGACGATTACGCGCCTTTTGAGAGATCAAATGAATCCAAGAAAGGATTGTCTTGAAGCTCTTGTTCTAAAGAAGGCGGATAGGTGACTGTCAGCTTATAGAGGGTAGTTCCAACTAGAATAAGCCGTCCTTTGACCTGCTGATCGCCTTGCTGAAGGCGGAAGTCGAGAGAGCGATGCGCTTGATGCGTTGAGAACTTCTTATCGACGATCGTTGTTCCTGGCATGTACTTGACCATGATGTCCAAAGCGCCTTTAAGCAAGGTAGTTGATCCTGCCATCTTCCATTTCCGCGGAAGGTCCATATAAGTCACTGAATAGTACACTTGTTTGTTCTGATGGGTTTTTAGCTCTTGGTAGTTAAGGACTTTGTTCGCTTCGGGGATCGGGAGCACTTTTGTCTCTTCTTGGGGATCGTTCGGGAAATGGACTTTGAAACCCGCATCGTCATAGGCATATTGGATCCAGCCTTCCTTCGACGAGAGTCCTTTTTCCAAGCCGATCGACCACTTCGTCAAAGCGTTTCCAAAAATACTGGCTATTGCACAGCCGGCAATGATGATTAGAGCTGTAATCCGCCGCTTGAAGGAGAGGGCCATTTGACGGATCAAAGTGTTGTTTGAACCGAAAAAAGATGCAGCCTTGAAGCTTTCCCAATAGCTGAGCTTGCGTCCTGTCCGATCAAAGATCTTGATGCCAAATAGAGCTTTTCCTGGAGTGGTCCCGGTCAGCGAGACTAACAAGGCCTCAATGGGGATCCAAAGGAAAGGAACTGCGAGAGCAAAAGCAAAGTAGTAAAGGGTATCAATGAACCAGGGAAAGAACATCGAGATGGTTCCGCCGACGAGGAAGAGGGATAGGTAGTCGACAAACCGAGCCAGAGCTCGAAACGATTTTGAAGGATTTTTTGAATTAAACAACCAAAAATGCATAAAACTCTCACCTTTTAATTAACATTGATAACAATTATACACCAATTGAACTAACAGATCAATTAAACTGATGTTTTAATTTAAAATTAAAAATCGCGATTAAAATGAAAGTAAAAAAGGCTTACCGAGTTAGAGTTCCAGGAGCCTTAGAAAGTATCTGAAAAAGGGAGGAAGAAATTATTTATTATACGAGGAAATTGCAAAGCAGTTTTGCAATTCCCTCTTGCAGATGTTAGACCTCGTTGGACATCTCATCTAGGACTTCAGGATCGATGAGGTCCTCAAAAAGGGACCTGGGGAACTGCACAAAAATTCCTTGAGATATTCCAAGTTCGGGGAAAGAAGGAGCTAGATCGATGATCAGATCTGACCATAGCTCGTCCGATTCGATCGTATAGCGGATCGGGTTCCACGGGTTGGGATTCATGCTAGGTTTTGAGTATTCTAACAAGGCGTGCCTAGCCTTTTCCAAAAGATCGTTTGAAGAAACTAAGGGTTTGCCGCGCACGATCGGATGGCCGTGTAGATCGGCATCCCATTTTGTAAAATAAAAGATCGGAAATGCTGACTTGATCACAGCGCCGCTTTTATACATTTCAACCAGATAAGGCTGATCGGGAACAAAGCATAAAAAGCGATTGCCGATGGTTGCAATCGGCTGGGCGGAATGGATCACCTGGACAAGTTCATCGACTCCATGAAGAGGAAAGAACGTAGACGACTTAAGCTTGCCGGACTGATCGACCGGGAAGTTCGCTTGATAGACGCTGTTGTTCGAATATTGAAAATTAGAAAGCTGGGTGAACATCGGATCGTTGAACAGGCATAAGTGAAATCCCCGCTTGTCCGCTTCGATCAGATGTTTAATGTTGATAATTTCCTTTGGGATCGGAAGGGAAAGGGCCTTGTGCTGCGCAGTCCTATCGGCATGGACGACCGCTCCAAAAAGCCTCTTGAGCGTCGGAGACGACTCAGTCATCTCAAACGCTTTAGCATGAAATTCCACAGGTTCCGCTTCGGGATCCCTGCCGACGACCTCGTCAGCGAACAATCGATGGACGACTCGAGATTGGGTCGATTTCTGCTTTTTAACCGGCGTATCCGACAGCTCTTCTTGGAGGGCCCTTATTCCTGCAATGATCTGTTTTTTCGGCGTGCCATACGGTTCCCCATCAACTTCAAAGTCATACTCAGAAATGACCCGCTTTAAAGTCTTTACCTTTTCAGGAGTTTCTTGAGCAGATTTCTGTGTGGAGGACTGCAGTTGAGGGACTTTGGAAGAGAAAACCGAATTTGTCCTTGCAGCAGAAGTAGCCTCAAACAAGAATGGATCATGTTGACCATCAAGAGGCGGTAAATCCGCAGTGAAATAGTCATGGTTCATCTCCACTGTCGAGCCAAAGCCCGGAATAACTTGCCCTACATCTTTGCCATCGGGAACAGGGTCATCGGAAACAGGAGTGCTGAGAAAGGAAAAATCGGGCGTAGGTAACAGCCTGAGGGCATCAAAAGAATATGGGATCGCGCCGCTTGAACTAGTCATAAAAAAAAGGACCTAAAAAAACATTTAGATCCTTAACATTATATAGAAATCAACAGATAGAAACAATTGATAAAAATTAAATCAAAACTATTTTATTACCATCGAATTTGAATTGCCCAATCCCTTCAACCTCAACGACATCATTAGGCATGATCGGGATCATTTCTCCTGGAAGGACATTCAAATTCCCGCTGCCTCTTGTGATCCCAACAGCTTCATCGAGATAGGTCTTTGTCGCCAAGTACAATTTATCCTCTTTGGAAACGAGGACGACAGATTGGCTTAATTGCGGTCCGATCTCCGGCAATAGGTCGACTCTTAGACCTGCCTCTAAATGCTTCGAGTGGTCGTCAAGGACCTCGTCAAATTCTTGTTTGTAAGGAGGGACAATCTTGCCGACCAAGCTTTCCATTAACGGAGTCACAACGGACAGAGAATCGGGGACCTTGTGATCGAATGCGATCAAATGCAGTTTAGGCACGCGGTCTTTTGCTAAATGAACATCGGAACCCTTATAGAGAGCATCGATCTGATCTGCAAAATTGGAAACGTCGGAATGTTTGATTTTACCTCCGGAGACCTCCGGCAGGTCCTGTATGGCATGGATAGGTATCGAGTTCGGGAAAAACACCTTTCCTTCGAGCGATTCTTCGCTCTGAAGGCTGTCCAGGATTTTCTCCTTGGCAACAGCAGAGAGGAATGGGACCAGGACGTGGACACCCTTTAACTGGGGCATCATCGGAAAATGAAGAGAGCATTCATCGATAGAGCCCTTCAATTGCGAGCCTGAATAGGAAGCATCATCGATAAAGACGACATGTTTTACTTTTTGGTTCTGGTACACTTTGGACAAATCTTCTTTGAAGATCACGTTCAACGGCGGATGGGCTGCCAATTTGTCCAGACAGAGGCTAAGGGCCCAGCTATTGCTCTTTTCCCGTTCATCAACGACCAGGACATACCCTCTGTCCCCTTCAGGAAGGCTCATGACGTGCTGTAAAAACTCGTCAACGACATCACCGAGCTTCTGTTTGAATGCGTCGAACGTAACGTGCGAGACCGCTTCCGAGCTGATAATGGGGCTCGCGGAAGAGATCACCTCAGAATTCGTACTGATAAACTCCTCGCATTTTCCTGTTGTGATCGATCGAGACACCAAAGGCACGCGGGGATACCTTGCAAATCCTTGCTCGGACCAGCTGTTCATTTGAAGATGGAGCTGTCCGATCTGTTCCGGAGTGGTCCCGTTGGCAGCTTCTTTAGTGAACTTCCACCTTCGAAAGGCGCGCTGGATAACGGTCGCTGCAGAAGCCTCTTCAGAATGCTGCGGCAGATTTCGCGTTAAAGAATAATTGTAATTATTAGACAAAACAGACATAAAAAAATACCCCACACTTTGGATTAATAATTATAATTAAAATGAAATTTTAATTAAATAGCCCAATGAAATTAAATAAATTTTTATACATAATTCAACCTAGACCAGTCTTATGTCGGTAATTATAAGCCGAATAGGCCCAAGAACCTAGAACGCCCCCTATAAAAAGCATAGGGATGCCGAGCATGGCCCAATACCACGTGTAGCCGCCCGATTCCCCCCAATAAAGATAGGATCCTATCCCCCATCCCCAACCGATGAGCATGCTGGCAATCGCCCCACCCCGGTTTGCCCCCTTCCAGTAAAACCCTCCAAGAAGGGCAAAAGAAAGGGCCGCGACCGGAATATTGGCCAGGATGAGCTTATTAAACACCTGGTCAACAACCAGGTTGGCCAGAAGGAAAGAACTTAAGGCAAATCCACAGGTAATCGCTATGCTTCGAAATGAGGATTGCCGGACGAGGCTTTCACTTCTAAAGGATGTCACCTTCCGAGGTAAAAAATCGGAAACGACCATCGCAGCCATGGCGCTCCAGCAGCCGGTCAGCGTCGTCGCCGAAGCTGTGAACAAAAGGGCGTAATAGGCTCCGCGCCAGCCATTCGGAACAAAGTGATGAATGAAAAAACCGAGCGCATGATCGCTTCCAAGACAAGAGATCCCCTTTGTCCTCATTAGGGCGGTTGTCCCAACAATCACGGCGTACAAAAGAAAAATGATCAACGCCGCCCAAAGGACGGAACAGTAGGCCTCTTTCTCACTACGAGCCGAAAAGATCTTCTGTCCATACCAGGGAGCAAGGATATAGGTGAACATCGTCAGGACGATGAGCGAAGAGACAAAGGAAAAAGGGAGGACCTCCCTTCCAGCGTTCAAGCTCATCGCCGGCTGAAGAGTTTGTTCCGGCATGTTCCATGCAAAAAAAAGCAACAGGGGAAAAAGCAGGACTGTTGCCCAAAAGCTCATGACGTCTGTCGCAATGATCGACAACAGCCCCCCTTTGCAGACCATGAGGAGAACAACGCCGGTCAAACAAAGGGTGCCCATCCATGGGCTAAGATTGGGTAAAAGAGGATGGAATATCAGCCAAAGAGACTTCACATAGGTTGCGCTAAAGCCCAGCATCGCAGCCAAAAGGGCTATGCTTGCCATTTTTCCTATGTCTTTGCCATACCGCTCTGAAAAAAATGCGGCAACGGAAATGCCGTTGAAAGCCTTCCATTTTTTCGCAACGACAGCTGCGTAAAAGAGGAGCCCTATCAGAAATACGGCAGGAAGCCACAAAGCCCAAAAACCTGCAGAAAAGCCAATCGAAGAAAAAGAGATGAGCGTCGATGTATTAAACTCGGTCATGACAAGGGTTGCCGTCAGCGCCAGCAGTCCTGTTCTACGGTCAGCTACCAGATAGGTAGACTCTCGCGATACAAGCCGCCCTTTGCGGATCCCTATTCCAACAAGGAGAAGGACCATTAATAAACACACCCATAGATCAAGAGCTTGCAGCATGATGGGCTTCAACCTGGGCCTTTTTGAATAACTTCCCTTCGAGCAATTCTAATGAATGGGGACAAAAAGTGAAACCCTCTTGCAAGATCTCAAGGCACTCCCTCTGTCTGCTGCGCGCTTCTAGAAATTTGGCGTAAGCTAGCCACGGTTCAGGATTCTTTGAACCGGAAATGACCGCCTTTTTAAAGTAGGCTTCCGCTACGGAATCGACCTTTTTAAAAACAGCTATTTGAGCGACCTCAAGATCAAAAGAACTCCGTTGTTCCTCTGGCAAGCCGTCTCTGATCGCATCGACTGTCGATAAAAGAACAACCAAGGGAAGGCGGCAAACCTCTTCAGCTGCGTATTGCGAGCGATATTTTTCAATCTTCGTAGACTGCTCCCGCGCATCAACTTCCCCGCGCTGATGGCGCCGGCTTTCTTGGGTAAAAAATCCAAAGTATTGGGAAAATTCTTCCAAAGAATGGTAAACGCGCCCTCCCAATGGATACCCTCCGTAATTCCAAGGACCTTGGAAATGAGAGGGGGCCCATACAACGGCCCCCTGGTGTGCATAAGAATGATGAACAGATCGTTCCAATGCCATTAGTTGCCTTTTCCAGGAATATGCTCTTGGATGAAAGGAGGCAGCGCAAACGATGCTTGATGGATCTTTGGAGTGTAATACTTCATTTTTCCATCAATTTTGCTGAGCCTTTTTTGCAAGACCTTTTGGCTAACGTCAGCATAATCTTCGCAGTCCGTCGCCCATCCGAATGCCATGAATCCTCCGGCATATGTCGGAACAGGTGCAAGATAGAAGGTCGTTACTGCAAAGTGGTCCTTTCTGTTGTTATAGGTATCGGTGACTTCGAACCCTTGCAGGAAAGGAACTCCATTTTGGTTCACGAAGATCCCTTTAGGGTTCAGGATCCGTTTGCAATTGCCGTAAAACTCTGAAGTGAACAGCACTTCCCCAGGGCCGATCGGATCGGTCGAGTCGCAAATGATCACGTCGAACCGTAGATCGGTCTCCTGAACAAACTTTGCCCCGTCGGCAATGATCAACTGCAAACGTGGATCGTCAAATGATCCTCGTGAGACATTGGGGATCCACTTTTTGGAAAGTTCGATGACCGAAGGATCGATCTCGACTTGGACAACCGTTTCCACAGTAGGATGGCGCAGAACTTCTCTCAGCATTCCTCCGTCTCCTCCGCCAATGATCAAGACCCGGCGTGCGTTGCCGTGGGCCAATAAAGGAACATGGGCAAGCATTTCGTGGTAGACATACTCGTCCGCTTCTGTAAGCTGGATGACTCCATCGAGCGCCAACACTCTGCCAAATCGCGCATTCTCGAAAATAACGAGATCTTGAAGCTCTGTTTTCTCTTCATAAATCACCTCGTCCATCCGTATCCTTTGACCCCATTCCGGATACAATGTTTCATTGTACCACTGCTCTTGCGCCTGCAAAGCTGAAGCGCAAAAAAGGGATGAAAAAACGAAAATAGAAGCGTGTTTGAAAAAACCTTTCATCTCACTGCCTTTGTTGGAAAAATGGTTAATAACCCAACTTGTTCTCTACATTGCCGATAGGCAGGCTGCGGAGCACAATCTACTGCGCTTTGCTCCTTCCCCAGGTCTAAAGACCTGCGGTTCGTCACAAATCTTGTATCTTATACTCCTCGCTCAACCTCTCAGACAATGTAGAGAACAAGTTGGGTTGGTAGAATAGTTCTCGAAATCCCACTTGGAAATTCCGATTGCGCAAAATCGTAACTCATGAAAAAAAATAGCGCAAAGATTTTCTATTCCTGCCTCAAAGATATTTGTGGAAGGGAATTTTAGTGCTTCCCTTTTTTCATAAAAAAAAATTAAATTGGTTCTCTTTTGATTCCACTGTTTGATCAGTCAAGGGAGGAAACCATGGCAACACGGATTCAACCATCGCCGACGACCGGGACAAACGATAGCGCACCGGTTCAACCTCAACATAGGCCTGCGCCGGTTGGGATCTCAGCGCAGCAAACGACAGTGACTCCAGAATCTGCCGACAGTTCATCGTCTTTGGGCTTTTTCGGCACAATCGGAGAATTTTTCCGAACGACATGCGCGGCCATTTTAGAAACGATCAACGGCTGGCTCGGCTCTCTTGCCTCGTTCGTGCGCGGCGGCCCTAAGGAAGAACTGCCTTCCGACGCCTGGATGCTGCCGAGCGACACTCCTGCACCGATAGAAACGCCTACGCCGCAAGCTCGACCAATCTCTACTGAGACGCCCTCGCCTACCCCTCAAGTCACCACTCCTACGCAGCCCGATCCCTTTTCCTCACTTCCGATCACCTCGGATGAAAAAAGGAAGATCTTCCAGATCGTGCACACTCTAGGGACGACCTTGCCCGTTTTTTTGTGGCCCCAGCAAAGCACGCTCGAACAGCTAGGACGTGAAATTGAACATGTCCATCCGTTTAAATTTCTAGAATACATCCTTCTGCATACAACGTTAAGAACAGATCTCGACACGGTCCGCAACAGCTCTTTGTTATGGCCTCGGTTTTTAGAGGGGCTGGCGAACAAGCTCAATCGAGAACGTCAAGGGCTTGCCGCCAACATGCCAGGCTTTGCCCGTTCGCTCCAGATCCCTCCAGCAAACCTCGAACCATTTCTCCGATCGGGAAATTGGGAAGCGATGACCTTCTATCTGATCGACGTCAAGCTCGGAAGAATTGTGCTGCCGCCAACACCGACGGTAGATCCAACGCCTGTCGTCACTCCTAACACGGTTGAACCCCCTCCTTTGACTGCTACTGTTACACCCGTTGAAACACCAACAGCAGCGCCTTCCGCCTGGTCTCAAATTCAACTATCGGAAAGGGAAAAGACCATGGTCGCCGACTTGGTCCGCTCCCACAAGGACATGGGATATTATGGAGCGATGCGAGGAGACAGGCATGTCGATTCCATGTGGGACCGACTCGATCAAGCCCATCCCCTCGCCATTTTAACGCATTTGTTCACAACCGATGCGATCGTCACAGACATGAACCTCATGTGGCCTTACCGCCTCCATCGCCGCTACTTCACTTCAGAACTGATCAAACTATTGAACCGAAGGCCGGAAACAGATTACTTGCCCCACCTTGCTGATTTTGCGGCGGCAGTAAGAAAGGACCAGCTTGCAGTCTCGGCCGAAGTCCATTTGAGGAGATGGCCTGAGCTCATCGAGATTCTGAGAGCGCCCACCATCTAATCAAACCGCATTGTCCTTAGAGACTGTCTACGAACTTGGATTTCGTCGAGTTTTTGGATTATTTTGGCCTTAAAAGATTTTTTATAACTTAATCATAATAAACAACACCCCTCTCGCCTCACCAAATAAATAATAATAATTTTATTGTTTTAATTTATATATATAATTTGCTATTATTACGAGCATCATTATTAAATGATAGATAATTATTTTTTAATTACAAGAAACAAAAAATAGGGGAATATTATGTCATTACAAATACCAAGTACATTACCGGGAACATTTGGAGCTTCTAAAGGGGGCTCAGAAATACTTGATACAGTTAACAACTTAAATAATCTTTTTCAATTGCGAAACAGCTCCTCTCGACCAGTTATGCAGCTGTTTGCTAACGTCCTTCCTCAACGGATACAGGACACGATCTTCTTCAACATTTGGAACCAAGCCGGTCAACCCCCTGTAGCAAACTATGGTCAAAACCATGCCTTTGACGTCCTGGGCCAACTTAAGCTGGCAACGCAAGAAGTTTTCGAGGAATGTCTGAACCTGTCCACAGCCCACTTGCAGTCCCTTCCGCAAGAGCAGCAAGACATGATTAATTATAAAATTTGGCACCAAGCAGGAGAACCGCCGGTAGCAAACTACGGAGAACGTCATCGCTATGACGATCCATTTAAACTCCAACAATTCGTCCATGAAGTCCTAGGTGTTGATCAAGCCCCTGTTCCTTCACTGACCCTCGAAGAAGAATGGAACGCAAAAAATGCTCAGCCGCAAAATTCCGACAATACCTGCACTTTCTCGCAAGTTTTTAGCTACTTACCTACTTGTCAAAAGCCAAAGCACGAAGGCTTTGAATTTTGCTCCACGACCCATGCGGTAAGGTACTATAAATTATGCGATCGATGCCACGTCTGGCCAAAATTGGAATCATCAGGCAAGGTACATAACTATTGCGGGAACCTGTGCGAGCAGATCGCAAAGATGCAGAAGTAGTAAGACCTATATCTTAACTCTTAGAGTACCGGACTTAGCGGCTTGAACCCGTTCTGGTCGCAGAGGGTTTGGTACTCTTTCATGAAATGTTCATAGAGATCGGGATGGTTCTCTGATAGCCATGCCTTGAAAGAGTCTTTGATCACCGGAGGCTCAACTTCAGATGGAGCTGCTTGTTGGGACAAGTGGCGATCGCGGAATTTCACCTTCGTTGCATTGCGCGTGAAGCGACCGATGTCGATCTGAATGGCACGACCGTCAATAAAGCCGAAGTTCTTGTCCAGATCGGGATCGCTATCGGATATCCCTTTTTGACAACGGGAGACAAAAAGCCCGAGGATAGAAGAAAGGGCCTCTTTTGCAGCATTGACATTTCCCTCTGCCATCAGCCGATCGATCGTCGGGTAGACAAGATCGGCGCGCTTCTGAATGATGAAGTTGAAATCGTCAAGCGGGATCGAATGCTCGATATGGATCTTGTCCGTAATGGAAACCTTCCTGCCGATCCAGTCGGTGGCGTTCAGGTGGACAAGAATAAGCCCCGTCTCCTCTTTAAGTTCATCAAATGCCATCCGGTAGCTTTCAAAGTCCCTTCGGAGCTTGTCTTCTTTCTTCCAGATCTTTTTTGCCCTTCTCCCCTCTTTGGTCCATGCCGATGGCGCCAGCTTCCAAAACAAGGGAGGCTCAAACAGCTTTTGCTTAAAAAACTTGAGCACGTAGCGTCCGTCTTCGCTCAAGAAAGCAAAGGCTTGGTTCCCACGGGCCAAATAATAGTATTTTTGAGAGAGGGCACGGTCCAGTTCGGTCCTCTCCTCTTGCGAGAGGAGATGGACATCCCAGGCAGGATTCGGCTTTCTGCTCGAGGAGATGCCTCCGACGGTGAACACGTCAGTTTGCTCTTCCCATAAGCAGCTGACGGCCTTGTAGGTCCAAAAGATCGCAAGGCACAGAGAGATCGCTGAAATCCAAAAATAAGCGCGTCGTTGCAAAAGCTTCTTCATAATCAATTAAACATTTATCACCGGCTTTTAGCATATCCAAGTGTCGACCTTACGTCAATTTTTATCCTTCTCCCTTGGAAACTCCAGATTCTCATTCGCGTTGAAAAAATCTTGCATCGGTTCCGAGACGAAGTTCGACGTTTCGTTTTGCATCGAATAGCGGCTCTCTCCATGAGGATAGACCGAGGCCGCAGGCCAAAAGAAAGGAGATCCCAAAAGAAGATCATAGCCATCCGTGCTCAGCTGATGCTGCAGCTGCTGGTAGATCTGCGCCGCCGCCTGTCCATCGGGACTTCCAGGTTGGACCACATAAGGATAGCTCCCCCCGTTTGCCGAAGATTGCGCGTAGGGAACGCCGTCATCGAATCCGATATGGGCCAAGCCGGTATTCTGCTTGCCGATGATATCGATCCACTGTTCTATCCCCCAGGAAATGCTGTTGGGATCGAGCCAATACTGGGTATCGCTGTAGGCCATTAAGTTGAGCCCGTCAAACAGTTGGGAAAAGATCCGATTTCCCGACGAATCGTAAAAAAGAGGCTTTAAGGCTCCGTTCGGCCAGTCTGCCAAGCTCAGCATCGATGTCAGTGTCATCGTCTTTCCGACTTTTAAAAGCAGGCCGTGCAGGTCCTGAAAAAAAGAGACCACCGAATCTCCATTGCAATCAAGAGGCTGAGAAGAGAGAGCCGTCGGGTCTTCGATATCAAAGTCCAACCTATCGATCGAATAGCTTTTAGCGACAGATGCCAGCTCTTGGGCTGCCCCTGCATAAGTCTGCCCCGGCTGCTGCAGAATTTTAAATGCTTTGTCCGTGGCATTAGCTCCCCCAAAGGCAACAGCCACGCTCATTCCATTGGCATGTGCTTGGGCCGTCAAGTAGGTCAAAAAATTGTCATAACCGGAAATCTGGACGTCCGATTTCTGAAACTGATTGAGAAGCTGCGCGATCACGTCATACTGCACATCGATGCCTGACGCCTCAAAGTTCCCTGTTGCATACACGTCAATGTTGTCAAGCTGCGCAAATGCCAAATAGATCGTTGTTTGACCTGCGCCTTTCATCTGGGAAAACAGAGAGGACAAATAAGCGTCCATTTTAGACTCATCGATCACAGGCGGCGTTACAGACCAGTCAATATAAGGCCAAATATTCGTTCCAAACGACATCGCAAAATCAAAATAGCTCGCTTCGACCAGTTTTTCTTCAGCATGGGCCGCTGAAACGCTCAGCATGGCTGCCAACGATATGCTTAGATCTAAAGTTCTCATCTTCTGCCTCCGCCGTGTCCTCTTCCACCTCCTCCTCGATGAAAGTCTCCACCGCCGCGCTGTCCGCCGCGGAAGTTGTGCTCCTGCCAATGCTCTTGATTGCCGTAGCGGAAGTTGGGATCGTTGCGATGCTGGTTCCAATAGTTATGCCAATGGTTGTCCCAGTGGTTGTTCCAATAATCATGCCAGTGGTTGTTCCAATCGGGATTGTTGACGTGGACCCAATGGTTGTTCACATAATAATTGCCTTCATGGTTCACCCAGTACCCGTCCCACCAGATAAATCCCGCAGCAAAAAGAGGAAAGAAAATGCTCGCATTGTCGCCGCCGTTATTGGAATCGACCACCACAACTTGCGTATCGGGATTATACATGTACTCTTCCTCTGACATGTTGCCATTGGAGTCGAGGACGATGGCCTGCACAGGCGTTGGAGATGTGATATTCGCGTTGGTGTTCGGTAACATGATCTGATCGTCGGCGATCAAACCTGCTCCGGAATGGAAAACGGCGCAGGTTGCTGCGGCGAAAACAAAGAAAACGCCTCTTAACATAACAAAGCCTCCAGTATACTTATCCCTATCTTTCGAGTCTGTACAGTGTTTGCCATTAATTCACAAGACAGGGCCGGTTGCAAAACTCGATGAGCCTTCATTTCCAAGGTTGGAAGAAATTGACTCCAACTGGTAAAAAATTAAATGGTAGAGGCAGTTTCGCAACTGCCTCGGAACACGGTCCAGGACCGGGCCCTGCCATGGCATCCCCTCGGTCCTTGAGGTTGTTCTTAGAGGAAATTGCAACACTTGCGACCAAATTGGAGCGTTGCAGTTCCCTTCCTTGTATAGGTTCCAACTTTTAGGAGATTGCCTATGGTCAAGATTGGATCGATCAAAAAAATAAAGTCCCAATTGCAAATCAGCGCTTTACAGGTCATTTTAATTGCAGGATGCTGCGCCACAGCCCATGCACAGGAAAATCCCACAGACTCCGAAACTTCCTATTCCGCATCGGATGCTCCTGCCGCGACAGCAGAAAGCAAGCCGTCCTCCATTGCGAAATCGCCAAATGCACCCCAAAACGGCGTCCAACAGATCAAACCGGTCCACATCGTAAGAGATGTGATGCAGCCTCTCGGAATGCCTGTCGTCACCTCTTTTCACAACATCAGAGAAAACCTCTTTCTGAATATGCACACACACAATGCCTCCGGGTTAGAGGCGATCGGAGATTTTTTTCTCGCTCCTTCGCGCTACCTTTTTGCAGGGAAAACCGTGAAGCTGCTCGAAGAAGGCCATCTCCCCTTCGAGCTAGAACAGTCGTTCCACTACCACACAATGCACTGGCTTAAGACGACGCTTTCCTTAGTTGTGCTTCCCGTTACCGAGCTTATTGGGGCTGCGCTTAAAGGACTCTCCTATCTCTCTCCTCAGGTTAGAGAGAAGCACCGGCTGATCCGCTCGGGCCTAAAAGCTGCAATCGTCTCCTCCAACATTGAAAAGTACCGGGAAATGGGAATCTCAAAGCTCTACAGCAACGATCATATCCCCTGCCTCCACTACAAACGCCCCTCTATTTTGACTAAAAAGCAGCAGGTGGAGATCCAAGCCTTTAAAGATGTCGCGAACATCTTAGAAAAACACGATATCGTGTATTGGGTCGATTTTGGAACATGCCTCGGCGCCTATCGCTACGGAGGGATCATTCCATGGGACTGGGACATCGACATCTCGATCTTGCTTCCCGACCACGACAATGTCAAACGGGTCCTTTCCCAGCTCGATCCGGAAAAATACCAGATTCAAGACTGGTCGAGCTATAGCAACCCGCGCACCTTCCTTAAGCTCTACGTCAAAGAGACCAAGAACTTCATCGACATCATGCACTACAAGCTCGATGAAGAGAAAAAAGAAGCTTCCTACTTCTTTACATACCAGCACAGCCCGATGCCCCACAGCTGGAAAAAAGATGAGCTGAGAGGGCTTAAGCCTGTGAAATTTGAAACTCTGTTCCCTCTTAAAAAAGCCAACTTCGACGGTTTGACCGTGTGGGCGCCGAACGATGTTGAAACCTATCTCAAAAGCAAGTATGACAACAATCTGGAACCATCGAACATCTGGGACGAAGAAGCGCAGTGCTATAGAAAAGTCGAGAACCACCCTTATTGGTCGGAATAAATATGACGCAATGCAGCATCCTTTTTGTCGACGCACAGCCTTGGGAACAAGGCTTTATCGAGAAGGCCAACCGCAATTACAAATTTAAGATCGATTTCCATCCCTTTAGGCTGAGCTTGGAAAGCGCCAATCTCATTAAAGGGCATGAGGTCGTCTGCGCCTTCGTCAATGATGATCTATCCGCTCCGGTGATCGAAAAGCTGCATGCGAACAAGGTCAAGCTCATCGCGATGCGATGCACCGGCCATAACAATGTGGACCTCGGCGCTGCGGAAGGCAAGGTTCGGATCGTCAACGTCCCCAACTACTCCCCTCAAGCGGTTGCCGAGCATGCAGTCGGCCTCATCCTCTCCCTCTCCCGCAAATATCCCCTTTGCTCGCGCCGGATGTCGGAGCACAACTTCACCCTCGACGGTCTAATGGGATTTAATATCCATGGCAAAACAGTCGGGATCATCGGCGCCGGCAGCATCGGAAAAGCAACAGCTCAAATCCTAAAGGGGTTTGGGGCCAATGTCCTCCTCTACGACATCGCACCCGATTTTAACTTCGCCAAACAGATCGGAGCAACGTTTTGCCCTCTCGAATCGCTGCTTGCCCAAAGCGACATCGTCTCTCTTCATTGCCCCCTTACTCCCAAGACTAAGCACATTGTCCATGCCACGACCCTCACGCAAATGAAAGAAGGGGTCGTCCTCATTAACACAGGACGCGGCGCCCTCGTTCATACCCAAGACCTGATCGAAGCGTTAAAAAGCGGCAAAGTGGCCTTTGCCGGGCTCGATGTGTATGAAAACGAAACACCCTATTTTTTCGAAAATTGGTCAGACAAGAAGGTCCAGGATGAGCAGCTTCTGACGCTCCTCTCCATGCCGAACGTCATCGTCACACCCCACCAGGGCTTTTTTACGAAGGAGGCCTTGGAGCAGATCGCTCAGACCACCCTCGAGAACATAGCGGCCTTTTCGGAAGGCCGTGCGCTGATCAACGAAGTGAAAGCTTAAATCGTTGGCGCTCGCCTCGCGCCAAAAAAACAAACCTTACATCTATTCCATACACTGTCATCTCCTAAGTCTCTAACTGTCAATATCTAGAAAAAAACTGATTCTCGAAGTAGTTTCAATCTATAATGCAGGATGAATCTAAATTATTTTTAAAACCTGGATTTTAATTTAGATTATAACGTGCACGCAAACAATTGACATTTAACCAACTTAACGCTTATTAAATATTTCTATTGATTATTAGTATATTTTTTGTTAACATCTTTTTAAATTAATTAATAATTTAAAAAAATGAGGAATTTATGGCTGTTCAATCAACAGGAAATAACCCGCAAAACGCAGTCGGAATCATTGAATACTTCCCAAGCGAAGTCGTGTATGAGTTCACTAAACATATCAATAATTTGATCGACTTTCGTAACTTGTCATTAGTATGCCGGCATTTTTCTCAGTGCATCTTTAACTGCAATTTTCCTCGGTGGCAAACACTATTGAAGTCTCATTTTCCTTCCTCTTTTCAAACTGTTCCATTACCTCCAACGCCAATGGTTCTTTATAAAAGCTTAAAAGCTATCGATGACAACATGAGGACAGGAACTCCTCAGATACAAACTTTAATTGGCCATGAAGAGGGCGTCCTATGCCAAGATATAAAAGATGGAATGCTCTTTTCTGGTTCATTGGACGGATCCATCAAAATCTGGGACCTTGCCAGCGGTAAGGAGCTCAAGAGCTTGATAGGCCACCAAAGCGGCATCAATTTCCTAAAAGTAAAAGATGGGATGCTCTTTTCAGCTTCAGGAGATGGAACGATCAAAATCTGGGACCTTGCCAGCGGTAACGAGCTCAAGAACTTGATGGGCCATCCAAGCGGTATCACTTGCCTAAAAGTACAAGATGGAATGCTCTTTTCAGGTTCATTGGATGGAACGATCAAAATCTGGGACCTTGCAAGCGGTAACGAGCTCAAGAGCTTGACCGGTCATCATGACAGGATCACTCGCTTAAAAGTCCAAGATGGGATGCTCTATTCAGGTTCAGGAGATGGAACGATCAAAATCTGGGACCTTGCAAACAGTAACGAGATCAAGAGCTTGGCTGGTCATCAAGGCATTATTACTTGCTTAAAGGTAACAGATGGAATGGTTATTTCCGGCTCAAGCGATCAAACTATTAAAATCTGGGACCTTGCAAGCGGTAAAGAACTCCAAAGCTTGAATGGCCTTCAAGACAGGATCACTAGCTTGAAAGTAAACGATGGGACGATCATTTCCGGCTCCGCAGATGGAGCTATCAAAATCTGGGACATTGAAAGCGGTAAAGAGCTCCAAAGCTTGAATGGTCATCAAGGCGATGTCACTAACCTAAAAGTAAAAGACGGGCTGCTTATTTCTGGTTCTTGGGACCGAACCATCAAAATCTGGGACCTTGAAAGCGGTAAAGAGCTCCAGAGCTTAAATGAACATGAAGGCTGGATTACTTGTTTAAAGATGCAAGATGGGAAGCTCATTTCGGGTTCGTTTGATAATACAATCAAAATCTGGGACTTTACTCCTCCTAGTAAAGTCAGTAACAATTGAATTTAAATGACTTTTATTAAAAATAATTAAATAAAACAAGAATTTTATGACAACTACACAAATAAGCAATACCCAAGCAAACTCAACAGCGATTGTTCAATACTTTCCTGAGGAAGTCATTTACGAGTTCGCAAAGCACATTAATAAACTAAGTGACATCTGTTCTCTGTCATTGGTAAGCCGGCATTTTTCTCAAGTCATCTTTAACTGCAATTTTCTAGGATGGCAAACACTGTTAAAGTCTCATTTTCCTTCCTCTTTTCAAATGGTTCCGCCGGATCTTGCGCCAATCAACCATTATCAAAACTTAATGGCTATAGATAACAATATGCGAACCGGAACATTTCAAACACGAACCATACCAGACCGCCAATGCGCTTCCTTCTGCCTAGAGGTAAAAGATGGGAAGCTCATTTCTGGTCTGATGAATGGAAGCATCAAAATCTGGGACCTTGCAAGCGGTGAATCGCTCCATACCTTGGAAGGGCATCAAGGCTGTATCAGTTGCTTAAAAGTAATAGATGGGATGGTGGTTTCTAGTTCAGCGGATGCAACGATTAAAATCTGGGACCTTGCAACCGGTAAAGAGCTCAAAAGCTTGAAAGGCCATCAAGGCTGTATCAGTTGCTTAACAGTAATAGATGGAATGCTCATTTCGGGTTCACATGATCATACTATCAAAATTTGGGACCTTGCAAGCGGTAAAGAGCTCAAGAGCTTGAGCGGCCATGGAAACAAAATTTCCTGCTTAACAGCACTAGATGGGATGGTGATTTCTGGTTCAACGGATGGAACGATCAAAATCTGGGACCTTGCAAGCGGTAAAGTGCTTAAAAGCTTGACAGCCGATCAAAACAGTATCTCATGCTTAACGGTCAAAGATGGGATGATCATTTCCGGTTCAGAGAATGGAACGATTCATATCTGGGACCTTGCGAGCGGTAAAGTGCTGCATAGCTTGAAGGACCATAAAGACAACATCGCTTGCTTAACAGTAAAAGACGGGATGATCATTTCCGGTTCACATGATCGGACTATCAAAATCTGGGACCTTGCAAGCGGCGAGGTCCTCCATAGCTTGAACGGCCATAAAGACAGCATCTCTTGTTTAAGCGTAAAAGATGGAATGCTCGTTTCCGGTTCATATGATCGGACTATCAAAATCTGGGACCTGGCAAACGGTAAAGAACTCCAGAAATTAAACGGCCAACTAAACTGGATCTTGAGCCTACAGGTAAAAGATGGGATGATCATTTCCAGTTCGTTTGATCGAAGTATTAAAATCTGGGATTTTACTCCTGCTCAAAAAACATCGACGGCTGCAACTAAATAAAGGACAGGCGTCATTTAATGTGCTGTTTTACAACAGCGATGAACTGCTCGATATCCTCCGGCTGAGTGTCCCATGAGGTCATCCACCTGACTTCCCCTTTTGCATCGTCCCACACCCAAAAGAAGGTATGCTCTTGCAATGCCGGGATCGTCTCTTTTGGCAGCAATGCAAAGACGGCGTTTGCTTCGACTTCACGGGTCAAAGGAATATGAGGAAGCTCCTCTTCAATCCTTCTATAGAGCAGCTGCGCCATCGCATTGGCATGGGAAGCGTTCTTCAACCAAAGGCCATCGGAGAGCAGCGCGACAAATTGCGCAGAGAGGTAGCGCATCTTCGATGCCAGCTGCATCCCCTGCTTCCGGATATAGGCAAACTCTTTGGACAACGACCTGTCGAAAAAGATCACGGCCTCGCCGAACATCATCCCATTTTTTGTACCGCCGAAAGAAAGGATATCGACTCCCAGATCGCGCGTAAAGGCGCGCAGCGGCATCTTTAGGGCTGCAGCCGCATTGCCAATCCGCGCGCCGTCCATGTGAAGGAGCATCCCATTGGCATGGGCAAAATCGGCGATCGTCTTGATCTCCTCAGGAGAATAAAGGGTTCCCAGCTCTGTCGTCTGGGTGATCGAGATCACTTTAGGTTGAGAGCGGTGCTGCACTCCCCTGTCCACTAGGTAGGGGCGGATATGCTCGATCGAAAGCTTCCCATTTTGTTCGGGAAGGACGATCAGCTTGCAGCCTGTATAGTTTTCAGGAGCGCCGCATTCGTCCACGTTGATATGCGCTACGTTGGAGCAAAACACCGTCTGATGGGAGTGGGTGATCGCCTTTAGTCCCAGCACATTGGCAGCTGTTCCATTGAAGACGAAATAGACATCGGAGTCCTTTCCAAAATGCTCTTGGAAAAGGCGGACAGCTTCCTGCGTCATCTCATCGGCGCCATACGCCCTCTGGTGGCCTTCGTTGCAGTCCATGATCGCCTGCATGATGCGAGGGTGGACCGGAGCAAAATTGTCACTAGCAAATGATCGGTTCATAGATTTTTCCTTAAATAGTTAAAGCTGGTTCCTGCATCAAACCCATCGCGCTTGAAATCGAGATGGAAGCCCATTTTTTGATAAAACTCAGGCGCCTGAAAGCTCATCGTCTCGACAAAGGCAAAGCGGCAGCCGCGCTCCTTTCCATAGTCTAACGCACGCTGCATTAAGGCCTTTCCATATCCTAAGCCGCGATAGGCTTCCTCAACGTAGAGGTATTTGATGTGAAGCTGTCCCCAAAAGTATTGGACTACAACACATCCGACCAATGTTTGCCCTTCAAGCATTTCAAAGGCAACGGGATCCTCGGAAAGCCCGTTCATCCCGGTCGTTTGGACCGCATGCTTTCCAAACGCTTCGAAAATCCGCTGCTTGAGCTCGGGAGCAAGCGCGCCCTGTTTAATTTCTGTTTTCTTCATAGGTGTTTTCCCATCGGCATTTCGCCGGGAGCGCTTGGATTGTCCTCGGGGTCGTCCAACGGCATAGGAGTGTAGCGATGACGCTGGTAAAAAGGAAAAGCCTTCGAACAGGACTCCACATGGATGCTTCGATAGCCTCTGATCTTAAGCCATTTTTCGATTAATTCCAAAAACAGCCCGCCATAGCCATGGCCCCTTTCTTCCTCTTCGATCTGCATCATCCTCAGCATAGCTCGATGTCCCGGCCATAATTGGACATGCGCGTAACCAACGATCTCCGTGCCGCGATACAACACCAGATGTTCATGTTCTTTGTGGTTAAACGTCCTCGTATTGGGATCATTGAGAATTCCTCTATCAGACAAATACTCCAGACGCAGCCGCTTGGCAGCATTCCATTCGGTCTGATCATTGCACTTCAGCATGCGGATCCGGTCAAAGCCTGCTTTTTTGAGCACATCGCGGATAAAGTCCCCCTTCCTGAGCGTGTAGCCGGTAAACGCACCGTTCTCCTTTTGATGGGAGGTCTCGTCCTGCAAAAGCCCGATCTTAAGCGCAGCATATTCATCGCGCACAGACGGGTTGTTTCGCAAATAGTCTCGAAACAGAAGGTTCAGCTCGATCTCGGGATGCCCTTCTTCATAAACATGGAGGTTGACGCCGACATCGCCCCTCTTGCTAAAGCCATAGTGGAGCGGAATGTTGTACTCGCCTCTGTATTGAAAGCCGATCGACTCGAACTTCCCAATCGTTTGCTGAGGATCTTTGACAACGATGATCATATCGATCTTCGGCTTCGCCGCAAGCCCCGGCACAGCCGTCGATCCAACATGGTAAACGGCGATCAATTGATCGCCAAGCGCAGCCTTGATTATCGAGCTTTCCAACTCAAACATTGACGGCCACTGCGGGTTATAGGGAACAACCTCGATGTGTCTCATATTTTTCATAGGACAAGGCTATGTTTGAAGCAGAGTTTTAGTTAGGTTTTGGATCAACTATTGATAAAAGGTCGTTAAGGATCTGTCTACAAAGAAAGTTCGCAAAATCGAGCGAGCTACGAGTAAGAAATTGGCGGAAGAGGTAGGATTCGAACCCACGGTCGGTTGCCCGACTTCTGTTTTCAAGACAGACGCAATAGGCCACTCTGCCACTCTTCCGCACGGACATACGTTTCGTGATTCGAATTCTTGAATCACTCTGCGTATTCAGACATGAAATTATACAAAACAAAACATATTTCTCAACTAGAAAAACCTAAGCGTAGGCTTTGCTACACTTGCTCGAGGAAGCGGAGGTCGTTCTCTGTGAACATCCGGATGTCGTTCACGCCGTAGCGGAGCATCGCTGAGCGCTCGATCCCAAGCCCCCATGCAAACCCTGAATAGACCTCAGGATCGATCCCGCCGTTCTTAAGGACTTCAGGATGGACCATTCCGGCACCGCAGACTTCCAGCCAGCCGGTGAACTTGCAGAGGCGGCAGCCTTTTTGCTGGCATGCTGTGCAGCCGATATCGACTTCGAGCCCCGGTTCGACGAATGGAAAATAGCTTGGACGGAAACGCATTTGGACCTTTGTCTGGAAGACTTTGCTCCAGAACTCTTCCATCGTGGCAAAGAGATCGGCAAAGGAAACTCCCTTATCGACATAGAGCCCTTCGATCTGGTGGAAGAAAACGTGGGACCGGGCGCTGATCGTCTCGTTGCGGTAGACGGTGCCCGGCGCAATGATCCGGATCGGCGGACGGTGGGTCTCCATGACGCGCAATTGGGTGTTCGAAGTGTGGGAGCGGAGGAGCATGTTAGGCGTGATGTAGAAGGTGTCCTGCATGTCGCGGGCGGGATGGTCGGGGGGAAAGTTCAGGCCTTCATAATTGTAGTAGTCGGAATCGATATCGGGGCCGTATTGAACGGAAAAGCCCATTCCGGAGAGGATCTCGATCATTTCGTCCATCATGAGAGAGAGGGGATGCTTGCGGCCGAGGTGGCGGCGGCGGCCCGGCATGGTCACGTCGATCTTCTCTTGAGCGATCTGCTGCGCCTGTTCGACATCGGCATAGCTTGCTAACGCTTGCTCGCAGAGACGGGCGAACTCTTCTTTGAGCTCATTGATGACTTTACCGAGGTGTGGGCGGTCTTCGGCCGGAGCTTCGCGCAAATGGAGCATCAGGTCTTGGACAGGTCCTTTTTTCCCAAGGTATTTTACCTTGAGCTGCTCGACATCTTTGCTGAACTTGACCTGCTTGAGGTCGTCTTGAAACTGGTTGCGTAGTGAAGTGATCCGTTGCTGCACGAAGAACCTCAAGTATTGACTTGTCAGAATAAAGAGAGAATTGCAAAACTCCCTCTAAAAAAATACCCATGCCGTCAAAGCGGCATGGGTTGCAAATGATAGCAAAGCAGCGGTTAAGCTAATGCTTGCCTAGCAGTTCCAACAACAGCAGAGAAGCTGTTTGGATCGCGAATTGCCATATCGGAGAGCATCTTGCGATTCAATGTGCACCCTGCTTTGCTCAGTCCATCGATTAATTTGCTATAGGACATTCCGTTGATCTTTGCACCAACGCCGATGCGCATGATCCACAATTTGCGGAAGTCACGCTTGCGTTGTTTACGATGACGGTAGTTGAATGCGAGGGCTGAAAGCACTGCGTCCAACGTCAGTCTCTTATGATTTTTTCGATCGCCTACAAATCCTTTTGCGCGCTTCATCAGACGTTTGCGCGAACGGTTTCTAGCCACCGCGTTTGTGACTCTTACCATGGTATTTCTCCAATTATCTTAAATTATTCAACACCCATTAAGCGGGCATACATTTTTGTTTGACCTTTGTCCACTAGCGTCTGCTTTCTCAAATGGCGCTTACGCTTAGAGGCTTTTTTCGTCAAAATGTGACGGCGGCCAGGTCGGCTGCGAACCAACTTGCCAGTTCCAGTCACTTTAAATCTTGCTTTTACAGCTTTTCGTGTTTTCATCTTAGTCACGGTCATTCTCCACAGATAAATTTAAGCATTCGGTTTTTTCTTGGCTCCAGGAGCTAAAACAACAGACAAATTACGACCCAGCATTTTCGGCGGCGATTCCGGCGTTGCCACATCGCTTAAGTCATCGCAAAATCTCTGCACCGCTCTTCTACCATACTCAGAGTGGAGCATTTCTCGGCCGCGGAACGTGCAGGTCACACGGACCTTATTGCCTTTGGCAATAAATTCCCGTGCATGCTTCATCTTGACTTCAATGTCATGCTCATCGGTGTTAGGCTTGATCTTGATCTCCTTCACCTTGACCTGATGCTGCGCTTTCTTCTGCTCTTTCTCTTTCTTCGTCAACTGATAACGGTACTTGCCGTAATCGATAATCTTACAGACAGGAGGCTCTGCATTGGGGGCGATCTCCACCAAATCCAAACCAGCCTGCTCTGCGCGCGTAAGAGCTTCTAGCAGCGTCAACACTCCAACTTGGCCGCCATCTTCGTCGATGACGCGCACTTTCGGTACTCGAATCTCGCGATTAATTCTCAAATTCAGAGTCATTACTCCCGTTCAGTTCTATGATCATGTTTATAAACTCGTCCACTCCCATTTTCTCATTGTTGGGAGAGTCAGGGGTCCGATAGCTGATGCTATTGCTCTCTTGCTCCCTATCGCCGATCAATACGGCATAAGGGACATGTTCGCAAAGCGCATGGTGGAGCCGCGTTTTTAATGGGTCAGCTTTCCTATCATCGATCGTGAACCGGATACCGGCATTTTTCAGCTTTTGCTGAACTGCCTGCACATAATTACCGCTCTCATTAGAGAGCACAATGATCCGCAGCTGTTCGGGACTTAGCCAAAATGGCCATCGCCCTTGATACCTTTCAACGCATAACGCCACCAATCGTTCAAGGGAATTAAACGCAGACCTCGTGATACACGAGAAACCGCTTTTGACGTCCATTGAACCATCGATCCCAATAAAAGGTCCATCCCACCACCTTCCTAATGCATCAGCCATTCGCAATTGAATGCGCGACTGCATTTCCAGCATTGGATCTTGGATGATGAGATGCTCCAGACGCGCTTCCTTCAATACATCTTGAAGGAGGCGGTAGCCTTTCGCCCCTTTAGAGTCCTTTTTTTGTATTCCAACATTTCCTGTGTATAAAATGATTTGGAACTCAAAACCTAGGATTTTAGGAATTTTGGTGATGAATTGCAAGGAAGAAATGCACTCCTGAAAAAGTTCTTCGTCATTTATGAACAGATGGGCCCGGTCGGAAATCCAGCCCACACTATCGAAAAGCTCATTTTTTAATTGCTTCTCATTGAGGCTGCTCAAATATGAGATCTCAGCAATTTTGCAGCTGCCGGCCGGACTGCTCTTTTGCCAAAAAGCGCGGTGGGCCAAAAATATATCAAATCCCGGCTCCTCATCTTCGCTGACATGCAGGCATGACGGGGTGGTCATCAACTGAAAATTTTGCTTCCGATGCTCGGCGCGCCACCATTGGACTAATGTGTGCTTGACCGCGTCCGCCTTCGGAAGCCATGCCCAGAGGCCGTCGCCCAAGTCTTCCATCGGCAGAAATAAGCCGCATTCTTCGATCAATCGAAGATGGTCGCTCTTTGCAAAGGAAGGGGCGGACTTTATAGCTTTTTTTAGGGCCTGCTTATCTTCTTCAAGGAACCCGATAATGCGGACCAGCGTATCCTCTCCAATGCGGATGGGATAGAACTCCACAAGCTTAAAGGCATAGGAGGGGTCCCACTCGTCCAACAGGGCCTCTTCGCACCAATCGGCAAACTCCCCCATCTGGACCATGCTGACCAAGGCCCGGTCAAGGTCCCTTACTTTCTCCGCCAGCACAGGCTGGCCGACATGCTCCAAAAGAGAAGCGGCATTACCGGGCACCATTTCCAAGACTTTAATAGGGGCTGCCCGTTTGAGAATTTGGCGCATCCGCTCTTCTAACTGAAAAAGGAACTCCGGCTGAAAGGAAAAGGGGAAAAGAAAATCGTAAAAAAAGATTTTAGACGTCCCCTGCCCTTGAAAGAGCAAGGTGTCGGGAAAAAGCTCAAGTGCTGCTGCAGCTAATACTTCAGCTGCAGTTTGGCGTGCTGTGTTCAAGGGATCAAATGGATCTGGTTTCATGAATGGTTGGGATATAGCTGACTCGAACAGCTGACCTCCACGATGTCAACGTGGCGCTCTAACCAACTGAGCTAATACCCCAGATCAATTTTTTAATTTAGATGAACATCTTAGTACAGGCAGGAATTCAGTGCAAGAATTTCTTCATCCGCCTTCGAATAAAACACCCTCCTTTCGCAGGCAGCCGAAGGATGTTTTTTTCTATTTTTCGATAAGTCCAATCCTAAAATTAATGAGTCCTGCACGCGCTTTTAATGATATTTATTTTTTTAATTCATTCTCCGGTAATGGCAGCCGATCGAGCGGCGGTTGCGGATAGCTCCTTCCGTGATGAGAAGAGCTGTTTGAATTCCATTGCGCAGCCCCAAAAGCTCCGGAGTGAGCTTGCAGCTGGAATAAAAGGAATCGATCTCAATCTTCAGCTCATGGAGCATTTTAAAGGCGCGGCTTAAGCGTTGCGCATCGCGCACCAGTCCGACATAGTTCCACATGGTCTGCTTGATCGTCGTCCAATCTTGCTGGACCAGGGCGCTATCGACACATTGGTCGCTCATCACCCATTCTTCGACCGGAGGAAAATAGTCCTTTCTCTGATGCAATTGACCGCTCAAAGCATCGGCGCATAGTTTACTGAAGACAAGCGCCTCAAGAAGGGAGGTCGAGGCCAGCCGATTGCCCCCGTGGACGCCGGTGCAAGCGACCTCTCCGATCGCACGAAGCCGATGAATGGTCGTCCTGCCCTGCAGATCGACGGCTATTCCGCCGCAAGAATAGTGGGCAGCAGGAACGACCGGGATCGGCTCGGAGGTCAGATCATATCCCTTCGCAAGGCAATGGGAATAGACCGTAGGGAAACGCCCTTTGATCCATTCGGAAGAGCGGGAACTGATATCGAGCCATAGGTGCTGGCTGTCCACCTGCATCATCTCTTGATAGATCGACCTGGCGACAATATCGCGCGGCGCCAATGATCCCCTGGCGTCATAGCGGTGCATAAACGCAGACCTGTCGATCGTGAGCAGCTCAGCGCCTTCTCCGCGCAGCGCCTCGGTGATCAAGAACCGCCGTTCATAAGGCAGATAGAGCGTCGTCGGATGAAACTGGATGTATTCCATGTTCATGATCCGCGCGCCTGCCCGATAGGCCATTGCAAGTCCGTCTCCCCTCGCCTCTTTGGGATTGCTCGTATGCAGAAACACTTCTCCGACGCCCCCGGTGGCAAGGATGGTCTCTTTGGCGAAGTGGATCTTTACGTCGCCGTTTCGGTTGTCCATCACATAGGCGCCGACGCACGTCGAAGGATAATAGATGTCGGTGATCACTTTGGAATGGTGGGAAAGGGTGATCAAGTCAACTGCGGTCTGATCGGTCTTAAATTGGACATTGGGATGGTTTTTCACACGGTCGACGAGGGCGCCCATGATCGCAAGCCCTGTCTGATCGCGATGATGGATGATCCTGGGGCAGGAATGGGCGGCTTCTTCCGTAAGCGCCAAATGCCCATTTTCAGTCCGATCGAAATTGATCTGGTACTTTTCTAACAAAAGCTCCTTGACGCATTTCGGGCCCATCTGAACGAGGGCCTCTACCGCAGGAAGATGGGACAGTCCTGCTCCTGCATCAATGATGTCCTTTGCCAACTGCTGAGAAGAATCTCCATCCCCTTGATAGATGATCCCTCCTTGGGCCCAAGCTGAGTTCGACTCCAGTCCTGTGGGGCCAGCTCCCAGGAGGACAACGGAATGCCCTTTATCGGCAAGCTCAAGAGCGGCGATGCATCCTGCAAGCCCGCTGCCAATGATCAATACATCCGGAGTGTGCATCGTTTATCCCTCTTGCATCATAGGAAACCTTAAGGATAACGCCGCCCTGCTTTTTTAAGCCATTCCGAAAACGGAAGAGTTAATATCCTCTCATCCGATAGAATACTCCTATATGGCATCGCTTGAAAATCAATTTATCGAACTCCCGCTTGAGACCTCCCATTTGAGCTTTGCGCTTGAGCACTGGAAAACTGTGGTCGGCGATGGCGATTGGATCATCGATGCGACTTGCGGAAGAGGAAGGGACACTCTTAAACTGGCCCATTTGTTAAGTCCAAAAGGATCTCTCATCGGCATCGATATTCAAATCGAAGCTATCAAAGAAACCCAGCAGCTTCTCCAAGAACGCCTTACTGCAGAACAGATGACCAGGGTCCGCCTCTTTTGCCAATCGCATGCTCAATTCCCCTCAGTCGCGCATGAACAGTCTATTGCATTGATCGTATATAACTTAGGTTATCTTCCTCAGGGGGATAAGAGCTTGACAACGATGACAGGAACAACATTGCAGAGTATCAGACAAGCCATGGAACTTTTAAGATCTGGCGGACTGATCAGCATTACCTGCTATCCTGGCCATCCAGAGGGAAAAATAGAGCAAGACGCCTTGATCCATTTAGCCAAAGGATTGGCCTCGCGGTCTTGGAGCATCCGTTTCCATAGGAAACCTCATTCTGATACAGCTCCCGCCGTTTTATTAATTAGTAAGACCCACTCTTAGAACCTATCTACGCAGGACGGCCTCATTGAGGTTTAGAAATATTCTCTTTGATAGAGATAATTACATTTCTGATGTATAATAGTTGAAACAGGTGAAATATGAGTTCAGTTTGCTCAGAACATTTTGATCTAAGGGTGAGGCTCTTAGAATCGATGCTTGACAAAGTTCCTCAATATCAGGCTCTCACAAAAGAACTCGGTCAAGTTAAATATTCAATTGCTGAATGTCCTTTTGGAGCATCGGTCGATCTTTCTAGCAATGAGATCTTCCTAGATCCTAGACATTTCCATGGAAGCCTTCCCGCTACTTCTGCTATTCAAGCAGCTTTGTTTGAGATCGCCAACCTCTTTAATAAAAATAATTTTAAGGATTTAGTTGGCCGAATCGAAAGCTTGCCCCCAGATGCTTTTGTCGAACAGTATGAGCGAATTGAGCACCGAAGCGCATTATTGTGCAAAAAAGCCCTTCGAGAGTTTTTGCCAAAAGAAAAATGGTCAGACTACCCGATGGCATACACGACTGAAAATTTCCAGCTCCACTATTTGATGCAGCAGTTGGCCGGCCATTCACAAAAGGTCTTCGAGAAGTATCGAGCAAAGTTTTCTCCTAATTTGGGCTACGTCGGTTCTTTGCGCATACCCATTGAAAAAGAGGAAGTCAAATATTTGCGACAGTTTATCGATCTCATCATCATGATGGAAGATCCAGACCATCCTCTGTGTAAGAAAGCTGCGGAATGTTATCTTCGCATGAAAGCTGCAGCTGAAGGCAACACGACTTTACCTAAACATTTATTGGAACATCTTCAAGAGATTGAAATCTCTAGAGACGCCTATACATCCCAAGACCCTCGATAGGAAGAACATCTGATAAATTCTTCTGATCGTTCTGAGGCCGCATCCTCCTCGTTTTTTGGTTCTTAAGTGTGAGCCCTCATCCTAAAAGACGGGGCCCTTTGTGAGCGCCTATCCACAAACCCAATGCGCTATGAATCATCTTCTTTTTGCATTCGATCGCTTTTTTCTTCCTTGAGTTGTGGATGAAGTAGTGTCTGAAGAAGAAGTGGATTGCACTTCGACTCTTGCTTTCAGACGAGGAGTTGGTCCCTTTGTTCTTCCTCTTGCCGCATTTCTTCTTTTCGTGTTGCTAGAGATCCGTCCTTCATCTTTTGGCTGACCCAAAACCTGCTCAATTGATTTATCATGAGAACGTTTTTCTCTAATAAAATTGTCCACATAATTATCAACAATGTCTTTATTAATCCCCGCATCAGAAATAGACTGATTAGCTAAGAGAAAATGTGCAAAATAAGCTCTATTTTCTTTAGTGAAGTTCTTATCTCTTCGATCGAGCTCCGATTTTTCTCCGGATTGCTTCCAATCACGAAATAATTGAGGGATCAATATAGCTGCGGACTCATCAATTGGATTTCCTAAATCGCGCGCTAAAAGTTCTCGGTTCAATCGGATGAAATTGTCAATGTGCCGATCGACATTTTGTTCATTGATTTCTTCCAACAACGGATTTTCAGTCTCTATGAGGATTTTTCTAAAAACAGCTCTAACTTCTTTAGTATAGCCCTCATCGCCGGATTTTGTTTGCAGCGGATTATTTCCGCTAGCCGGCCAACAAATGTACTCCTGCATCATCTCATGGAAGAATCCTTCTTCAATCATAGGTTTAAAATATCCAGACAATGTCAATTTTCTAACAATCGGATTTTCCCTTGGATTTTCATTCTGAATATGAAAACACCCCAATTCAAGCCCCATGTCCTCATTTAAGTAATCGAGAAATGCGTCGAAGTCCACAGGCAGCTTATTCTGATTCATCCGAGCAGAGTAGGCCTTGACTGCAAGTTCCAACAACTTTTCATTTTTTAAATCGACATTGCAATTATAATTGATCGCATCCGCATACACATTGATGACCTCTGTCCGGGTATCAAAACAACTTCCACTGCCAAACGCTGTGATGAATAAAACCGGCAGTAAATTATTATTTTTTGCATCCAGATAGCAAGTTTGAACTGCAAGAACCGTATTGCGTATTGTTTCTACAAGAACCTTGTGGTTTGGCAAACGAGATGAGGAAGATTCGGTATAATTGTCCAAGTGCAGCCCTATCCCGGCATCACTAGTGATTTTCTTAATTTCTCTACAAACATTTCCGAATGGTATTCGATTTTGATCGTATTGAAAAATCAATTGTGAAAATTTTTCTAACAACTCAATCGTAGCTAGAGCATTTTTCTTGAATTTTGGATCCCCTTTTGCATATCTGCCAAGGTCGTTTTTTAAATCGTGAAATAGATTAGGATCAATTGATTTTTGCGTGTCCATCGTCTTAAGCAATGCATCATCGATGCTTGGCGCTAAAGTGGCGACGTGATCGACAGTGGGAAGACCTGCTTCGCCGTATGGAGCTGTATCACGATCTTCCGGATCAACGGGAGAGCTTGAACAAGCTAGACTTGGCGGGGATTCGAATGGGGATGTTTCGAAACTAAACATATGGCCATTCCGGGATTCCTCAGGAAGACGATTATAAGCGGATGAAAAAACGGCTAAATTTTCGAAAAGGTCTTTCTCACCCCAATCCAACGAACCAAGATCGTCCGACGATCCACTCATTTCCATTATGGATGAGCAAAGCTGCCGTTGACTTTCTTCATTCAGACGAGAGTATGCGTCCTTAGCAGATTGGCGCACGCAAGCCATTTTATGATCAGGATCAAGGCGATCGAAATCCCTTAAGTCCCTCAAATCTATATTTTTATCTTTACCCATACCAAGCAATCGATCAAGTCTGTTCTGTCCATGATCTTGTAAAGTTCCTATGTGAGAAAATTCTTGTCTTGAAAAAACTGCATCATTTTGACTCTCTTGTGAACGGCCCCTTGTGAAAGCGGTCTGCGATCTTGAATCAAGCTCAGAAAGTGCCAATGGCTCGAACTGTGTCGTTGGTTGTTCCTGTGAATGAGAAGACGAAGAACAACAAGTTAAATTTGATGTTGTGATGAAACTAGAAGATGACATAACTATTCCACTCCAAATTAATTTATAAAAATCATGCAAAATAATTATACCAAATTTTTATTACTTTGTAAATAAAACTATTAATTTGTTATTGGCATCAAATACAGTATATCATAACACACTAAGTAATAAATGGTTGCATACAGATGCAATCTACATAGGTTTTTACGACCTCGATCTACAAATGCAACATCCGATAATTAAAAAATTAATTTAACATAATAAAACAAATTTAGTAAAATTAATTGCAAATTGACCACATCGATTTCATTTGATATCATTATCGCATCAAGCTCACTCAATAAATCTAAGGTCTAAATTTAATGTCTCATCAAATTTTACCTTCTCTGACAGGAACTCTTGGTCAGGCTCAAGCCGTCCTAGTTCAAATTCAGAATTTGAATGATCAAATGTTCGACCTTCTTCCTAATCAAACAAGAACTCTTTTTAATACCTACTCGCGCTCCATAGAAGGTCTTCAAACTCAAGCCAGGACTCTCGAAGAGAGGGCTACCGTTTCACGCGCCAGAGAAGCTTTAACGCTCGTGCAAGAGCAGCTGGCGGTCATCGCTCCTACTGAGACCACCCCGCAGGTCCAGCCTCCAGTCCGCAAGCACTTTGCCGACCACAACCAATACGACGCCAGATATGCAGGGATCCACACTGTTGCGACCGACCGCAATTCTGCATGCACGTGCATTGCCCCCTGCGCGGTCCTCTCCCTTTTACGGAACGGAAGAGGCGCCGACCTCAATGCAACGATCGCGCAAGGACAGCAAATGATGGTCCATGCCTTAGCTGATCAAAGGCTGAATCCCTTAATGGATGGCGAGCACATCACGTTTGCAGATATCGCTGAAGCTAGATTTCCTGAAATGCAAGTCGTTTTACCTCATCAGTTCGACGGGTTCGGTTTTTACCCCAAAGTTTTAAGGGAAGATAACCAAGCAGTCTTTCAAGAAGTGATCGATTCTCTTCTTGTTCTTAAAGGAACTCATGGAAAAGAATCGATCGGATGCGTCATTACTTCTCACGGAGAATCGGGATCTATTATGGTCCTCCCCCATCCAGACCGTCCGGGCCACAACCTTTTTGTCCATTCCGATTCGCACGGAAGCCGCGAGCTCAATGACAACAATCCGAATGCCTACCTGATCGAATTCGACCGGGCGGAAGATGCAGCGCAGTTCCTAGCACGCCGCTATCCTTTTATCGAAGACATGGGCGATCATTACAACATGATGAACCTCTATCCTGTCGTTTTACGGAACGAGGGTGTTGTGCCTGCGCCAGGCTCAGCAGATCTTCCACAAGAGGCTCCAAGGGCTGAAATTGTACCGCCTGTCATAGCGGAAACTCAGCAAACTATTAGCTCCTGCACTTCACCTGCATCCGCTGTCAATCCTCACCTCTTCCTAGCAGCAGAAACGCTGACGCAGATGCGCGAACAGGTCAATCCCTTGTTAGAAAGAGCAGACGAAGATGCCGATGTTCAGATATTGACCTTGGTTGCCCAGCTCCAATCGTCCGACTTACGGGCCTCCTTCAAGATGAGCTCCAATGATCCGTGGAATGTCTCCGACCGGCTCTTCTTCCACACCTATTTCATCCACGCCAACGAAACACCCGACAGGATACCAAGAGATATCGAAGACTATGGACGTCTTGCCTTTTTAAACTTCGGCGGGGTCGGTTCCGAGCCTGTTGAACGGGCGCGGGCAATCCAACGCACTCTGGTTGAAGTCGGCCTGGAAGGCCTTGAAGATGCAATCCTGAACAACGATGCCGAGCGGGCGCGCCACTATTTAGATAGCCTGGACCGTTTTGAGGTCCATGAACGGGACCGGATCGAAAACTATAGCAGGGCCTCCCATAGCCTGTTCGCCGCACTCTACCAGCGCTATAACCTAGCGCGCGAGACCAATCAGAGCCTAGTCTCTCCCCACGATCCTGCGTTCCGTGGAGACTTTGGTCGCAGCGGTTTCCGCGATGAGGCTGCTCCTCATCAAATCCCTCAAGCAATTAAGTTAGAAGTTATCCGTCAAATTAGACAACAATACCAACAAAAATGGAGAATATAGTCCATGTCAATTCAATTTTCTCAAGAAGTTGCAGCTCAAGCAGCTGAACTAGCAAGAAGCTTAGCTCAGCTCGAAAGCAGCATCAACGCCGGACAACCCGGTCAAGTCATCGATGAAAGAGCTCAACTCCAGCAATTAGATCAGATCGATAGAGCTCAAGGATCTTATGAGACAATGACATCTCTCCTCCCTGAGATCCGCGACCTCGGACAGGATGCGCTGATGCAGCTCCAAGCCAATTTATTTGATATCGGCGACAGATTGCAGAGGCTCCAAGGAACACGAGCTTCTTTAATGGGCGTAGTTGACGAGATTTCTTTTAGCAACTCTTTAGGCGAACTGATGCAAACCTCTAGCGAAGTTTTCCGAAGGGTTTCATCAAGCTTCACTGCGCATGATGCCGCTACAGAAATCGAGACAACTTTGAAGGACCGCGTTGCTGTGCTAGCTGAGACTGCATCGCCGAGCGAAATTGGACAGCTGCAAGGGTTCCTTAAAGATCTCGAGCTCGTCCATGTCAGATACTTCACCGAGCAATTTCAAGCGATCAAAGGTGGACTCACTGGAACTCCTGAAGAAGACTTCCGCAACCTGCTCCCTCTCATGGGCTCGCTCACGAATTTCACCTTGACGCGCAATTTCGTTCATGAACCACATAGCAGCTCGATCGCAGAACTTACAGGCAATGTTCACTCGATGCTCCAAGAGTTCATTGCGACTCAAAAAGAAACAGAAGCTCTGGCCAGTTCAGGTTCCAACCTAAAAGGTCAGATCCTTTCCGCTCTTGAGACAGCTAATACGGCAGCTCTAAAAAGCCTGCTTCCTCAAGTTGATACCGAACTGCGCGGAAGATTATATGAAAAGATCAATGAACTGCGTTCTTCTGAAAGTCAGCGGCCTATATCCCCTGGCGGCATGGGAATGATCAACCGAGGTTCAGAACCAATCACTAATTTTGCATCTGTAGAGCACTGCAGACAAGCTGTCAACGCTGTGTTCCCAACTGAAGTTGCAGAGGAAAGCGTTGCTGAAGGAATGGAAGAGATGCTCTCTGCAATCACTCTGTCCCTTAGTCCTTCTCACGTTTTTACAGCACAAGAAGACTTGGATGCAACGCTTGCAAGCGCTCTTGACCAAGTGCTCGGCACGCTGACAACCTCAGATGTATCCGCTACGCCTTATTCTCGCGAGACTTTAGAGAAGAAGATTGCGGCAGCAGGGTTCTTCACTCAGATGCACACGCTGAACCTTGAAGACGACATGGGAAATCTTCAACTCATGGCTTCCCTAATTGAAGAAACGGATGAAAGTTCAGCGCATGCGATCTACGCATTGCAGTTCTGGCTCCATAACCATAGTGAAAAATACATTGCGCATGACGACTACGGCAGAGTCGCTTTCTTTGGAGATTTACCTCCAAGCAAGTCGCAAGCCAATGCTACGCAAGCAGAACGGACAGAAGTGCTCAACCGCGCTCTTGTCAAAGTCCTCTTGAGCGGTATCCAAGAAGCAATCCGCGCCAATGACACGGAGAGCCTCTGCACTCAATTGGACCAGCTCAGCGAGATCCGTCTTAACGACAGCTTCCCGGACTATTACGCGCATCCTAACCTCGAGCACAGGATCCGCGGCTTCCTCTACAATCTGCATATCGAAGCTGGATTCCCTGATTCTGCACGCAGCAATTGGAGCGATTTCGGCAAGACAGGATTGAGAAACGAGGAAGGATGCAACGTTCCTCAAGCGATCAAGCTGGCAGCCGTTGCCCGCCTGGATGATGAACTGCGCGCAATCTGGGGCTGTTAATAAATTATTTTAATTTACAACTGATCCTGAAAAAGGCTATGTCTTGAAAAAGGCATAGCTTTTTTTTTATTTTTGGACTGTTCTTCGATTAAAAAAAAGATTGCTAATTGAATGTTATATGTAGAGGGAATAGAATTAAAGTAGGGTTGAATATTACCCTTATAATTCTAATACATATAATAAAGTAGAATAAGTTCATGGGATCTATTAAAATTAGTCTTAATTTTGTTCGTGGATCTCAAGGGTTGCAATCTCAACTGCAATCCATTAAAGGTCAATTAGATACGATCCAGTCTACCCGACAGGTCACCAAGCTGACCCGGGAACTGGACCGGACCTCTACGGCCTTAAGGGATATGAAGGACAAGGCGCAGAACGTCTTTGGACAGTCTCAGCAGGACTATTTTGGAGGCCTGGAGGATGAGATTATCCATATGTACGGGAAGATCGAGGACGTCCTGGTCTCGCGCAAAGTCTCTCAAATCCATCATGAGGCTGAATCCCTTAAGGATTCGATGGCCCATGGAGATCCAGTCGACACTAAAGCGGTCAATACCCTTAAACGGCATATCTGTAGTTTTTTAAAAGATTACCGTCCAGGGCTTAAAGACCGCCAAGTGATCAATGATGCGCGCCAAGCGCTCAAAGAGGCTGACTTAACTCTGAAGGGCAAAGTCCCCGATGAGAAGCCCATCGCCCATTTTGATTGGCTTGTCCAGCAGCGCGATGTCCGTTTAATCGAGGATATCGAGCTCGAACCTGGCCAATATGAAGATTTATTTGACATTGCCGCAATGGTCTATAACGGCAAAATGAGAGAGGCCAGGGCCGCCTACAATCAACTCCCCGAGAACTTAAAGAGGACCTTTCACCAGCATTTGCGGGAGCTGACAGCCGTCGCCTTTGACGATGAGGTCGAAACGATCCAAGCGCTGCTCGCAACAGCCAACCAGTTGGTCAACAATCGCGAGCCCTACCCTACGAAAGGCCAGATCGATGAGATCTTCATGGGACTGCGCAATGTGACCGCCGAAGAAGAGAAAAGCCCGGTTAGATTCTCTCTAAGAAGCAGTAATTAAACCTCGCCTATAGGGATTTGAGAGCCTTTTTAATGAGCATTCGCATGCTTTTAAGCTATTCAGGCGAGGAGCTCATGTGTAAACACATGGGTGAGGAGCCTGATGCGAATGATCTTAAAAAGGGTCCAAAGACCGATGGCATGGTTTTATTACTGCTTCTAGGGCTTCATTCATAATATAGAAACTGCCGCAAACGATGAGGAGCTCTCCTGCTTGTTCTGCAAGCATGAGGGCCTCTTCCATTGCTTCCGAGATCTTCGGATGGCAGGTATAGGCAGCGAACCGTTGCTGTTGAAGGGACTCTGCTAAAGCGTCCAAGGACGCTGCGCGGGGGGTAGAGGCTTTGACCAGGTGCAGATGAACTGCTGACGAAAGAAGATATTTAAGGCAGGAAGCTGCATCTTTATCTTTGCAAAAACCGACGAGGAACCGCTTGTTCCTATTCGGAAAAAATTGATTCAGGGCAAAGACTAGATGGGCAAAGGCGTCGGGATTATGGGCGACGTCAAAGATCACATTGCCGCGTTGTTCAAAACGGCATCTTGGCCGAGCTTTTAAGCCAACTTCAATGCTTTCATCCTGCAGATGAAATCGTTCTCTGAGCAGCGTCAGGGCGTTGCGGGCGGTAGCGCAATTTTCATCATCGAAATAGAAACTTGCGCAATCGGTCGCAATGAGCCGGCAGTTAAGTTGCTCCGCCCGCGTTCTAATCGCTTGGTTTTTCGCCTTAGGTCCCGTTACGCAGGGAACTGCTTGTTTGATAATTCCTGCTTTTTCTGCGGCGATCGTTTCTAGGTCGTCGCCCAAGAGGTGGGCGTGCTCTAGGCTGATGGATGTGATCACGCTGAGGATGGGATCGATGATATTGGTCGCATCGAGCCTTCCGCCCAATCCGGTCTCAATGACTGCAACGTCGACGTTTTTATTGCGAAAATGATGAAAGGCAAGTTGAGTTGCAAGCTCGAAAAAGGTCGCCTGCAGCTTCAAACGCTCATTGATCGAAAATAGGAGCTGCAACCCTTGGTTGGAGCTTTCGTCGTCAATCGGCTCTGAGTTGACGAGGATCCTTTCATTGAAGTGGAACAGATGAGGAGATGTGTAAAGACCGACCTTGTACCCTTCTTGTTCTAGGGCTTTTGCAATTTTAAGGCTGACCGAGCCTTTTCCATTGCTGCCGGCAATATGGATGCAAGGATAGGAGCGATGGGGAAAATGAAGTTCGCGTGCCAATGCGAGAGAATTGTTCAAGGCAAAGGGTTCGCGGCATCCAGAACTTTGATGCGCAGGCGCAGCGAAAAGTTTATCAAGAATGGGATTGCTTGTCACAGGCGTCGCTGGAATATCTGGTTGAACGTTTCTTCATCTACCCAGGAACATCCTAGAGGAATGTAGCTCTTCGCGGCGCCGTGGAAATCTGAGCCGCCGCTGATCAGCATCTGCTTTTCTTTGGCCATTTTGACCCACCGTCTCTCCTGGTCGGCCAAAAATTTTGCGTAATGGCATTCGATCCCGTCGAAGGGAAGCTTGAGAAGTTCGCGGATCTTGTTCTGGTGGTCCATGAGGTGGGGATGGGCAAGGAAGGCTTTGCCGCCTGCCTTATGGATATGATCGATTGTCTCTTCCGATGAAATACTCTCGCCGCGCACAAAGCATTGGGCATCGTCGCCAATGTGCAGCTGAAAGGCCTGCTTAATGGTGGCGACATACCCTTTTTCGATCATGATCTGGGCAATATGAGGGCGGCCCAGGATTGTTCCCCGCTGCAACAGCTCCTCTTCGGTGATCGGCATGCCGCGGGCCGTCAGCTTCTCCAAAATGGCGCGGTTCCGGTTAAGGCGGCGTTGCTTGTGCCGCTGGCACAGCGCGAGCAGGTCGGGATGATCGAGAATGACGTCGTAGCCGAGGATGTGGACGCTCATCTCTTTAAAGACGGAGGAAAATTCGACTCCGGCTACAAGAACAAGTCCGATCTCTTTGGCCTTAGGGATGGCCATTGGATAGGCATCGACGTTGTCGTGGTCGGTGATGCAAAGGGCCGACAGGCCGACTTCCTTGGCATGGACGACTAGCTCCTCGGGCGTAAAGCTCCCGTCGCTGCAAGTGGTATGCGCATGCAAGTCAGCTCGAAACATCAATTCCTATTGTTGGTAAGGGATGCAACGGATCTCCATCTCGAGGTCCTGTCCCGTTTTCTCTTTGACGACATTCTTCACATGTTCCGATAGCTGCAGAACATCTTTAGCTTTGGCATTGCCCTTGTTGACAATGAAGTTGGCATGCGTGGTAGAGACTTCGGCGCCTCCGATCCGCGTTCCTTTCAATCCCGCCTGCTGGATCAGCGCTCCGGCTGACTGGGGAGATGGGTTGCGGAAAATGCAGCCGGCCGACTTGTCGCTATAAGGCTGGGTGCGTGTCCTGTACTCGATGATCGAAAGCTGTTTTTTACGGGCTTCTTCAGAAGGAACGAGCAAAAACTTAGCAGCGACGATCGCTCCTTTTTCATTGTGGAACGATGAGTAACGGTAAGAAAAAGTGATCAGGTTCTTTGGAAGCACTTCCAGAATGCCTTTCTCATTGACATAGCTCACTTCCATGAGCGATTCCTGAGTCTCCGCTCCACTGGCTCCCGCATTCATGTAGACAGCTCCGCCGACCGATCCGGGAATCCCTGATGCAAACTCCAGCCCCGACCATCCTTTGCGGGCCGTCTGTGCGCCGAGCAGCGAAAAGCTATAGCCCGCTCCGACAGAAACAACGGGCCATTCAAACTGGCAAAAAGAGATCTTATTTAAGATCACAAGTCCGTCGAACCCGCGGTCGTCGAACAGGCAATTAGAGCCTTTTCCGATGACGATATAAGGAAGCTTCTGCTGATAACAATAAGAGAGAACGGCTTGCATCTGTTCGATCTTGGAGATCTCGATGAAAAATCGTGCCGGCCCCCCAATGCCAAATGTTGAATATTGGTTTAAAGGTTTTTCAACTTCGAACCGGAATGGAGGAGACATTTGACCTCTTAGGTGATCTCTGATTCGCCTGCGGAAACTAGACTAAGTTCTTTGCCTTCTTGCTCCTGATAAAGGGCATCGATAATGGCATTGACAAATGTGGCTGCTTCGGGAGTCGCGAATTTACGAGTGAGTCGAATGGCTTCAGCAATGGCCACTTTGGCCGGAATGTGCTCAGAATGGAGCAGTTCAAAGATCCCAAGCCGCAAGATATTGCGCTCGATCCGAGGGATCCTTTCAAAATCATAGGACTTCGAGTATTGAGTGATGATCGCGTCGATCTCCCCTCTTTTTAATTGGACTGCATCTTTGGTCTCGATCGCCTGGCGCATCACTTTTTTTGAAACACACAGCTCTTTCATCAAAAGAGGGACCATCTCCTCATCTGTCGATCCGCCAAAATCGCAGCTGTAGAGTAGGAGAAAAACAATCTCTCGAAGCTTTTGTGGTGAAATAGTCATAATCCTTGCCTAAAGAGCCGGTCATAAAGCCCAAGAGGATAACAAATATCTTTGTTTCCCTCTACCTCAAAACGCGCATCGGTTTAAAATTAAATTTTACAGTTGAGAGCGGAGCATCCAGGTAAACTTCTCATGGGCACCCAGCCGCCTTCCGATCATGTCGACCGTTGCAAAGTCCTTCTCATTATCAGCAACTTCCGCAACCTTTCTGGCATGGCAGATCAAGGTCTCATGGGCCTCGATCAGGCTTAAAAGCATTTCTTTAATGCTAAGGACCCTTTCCTCTTCTTTAACCCCGGTCATTTTTTTAAGGGCCCCAAAGGAGGCTTCGACAAAATATCCAAGGGTTCGGATCCTCTCGGCTATCTCATCGATCGCTTCTGCCATGTCCCCATATTGTTTTTCGAAAAGCAGGTGAAGGGAATAAAACTCGGGACCGGTCAGGTTCCAGTGAAAATTCTGCGTCTTCAAATAAACCGCGTAGGTGTCTGCATGCATACGTGCCAGCCCCAAGCTGATCTCCTGCCGATTTTTTTCCGATATGCCTATGTGCAAGTCCATTGTTTTTCCTCCGATGCTACAAAAGTATTGAAAATTGCTCTCCCTTCTTGTTATACCGATCTTTAGTGCATGGTCAAGTTTTAACTAAAATTGCAGGTGATTTTTCGTGCTTGGGATCTTTCTGGATTCAGAGACCAACGGTTTGAATGCGATGAAGCATCGGATCATCGAGATCGCATTTAAAATTATCGATGTGCGCACCGGAGAGCTGAAAGATCAGTTTCAATCCCACATTTCCGCCTCATTCGAAGAATGGGAAAAAAGCGACCCTGCAAGCCTTCAGGTCAACGGTTTCACTTGGGCCGAGGTCAGCCAGGCCTCTTCTCCGAAATCCGTTGGAGAAAACATCATCAAGCTGTTCAACAAGCATGACATTAAGCGGGGCGAAGCGGTCTTCATCTGCCAAAATCCTTCATTTGACCGGATCTTCTTTTCCCAGCTTATTGATGTCGACACGCAAGAAAAGCTCCTGTGGCCTTACCACTGGCTCGACCTTGCATCCATGTACTGGGCCAAGGCGATCCACAAAACCCAGCTCGGAGAGGGAAAATATCCTTGGGAAACGGGCTGCTCGAAAGATAAGATCGCGACGGCCTTGTCCCTTCCCAAAGAAGAAAAGCCGCACCGCGCCATGAACGGCGTCAACCATCTCCTCCTCTGCTACGAATCGGTCGTCAACTTTCCGGAAAAGAAAGCCTAGATACGAACTCCAACTCAGCTCCTAGAAACATATCGGGGAAGAATTCATACTGCGAAGCTGAATTTTATACACATATTTATTGAAGCGATTATAGAGATCTGGTTTGATGCGGATGAAGAGTACCCTCTTTCATGCAGCGGAGCGTCATGAGAAGGCAATTGATCAAGATATGGCATATGGCCAGGACATTGAAAATCGATATCCTGACCTTTTTTCTTACTTTGATCTGCATATCTTTTCTTGCCCTTATTTCAATTACGAGATCGAAAAACTATAAGACCATTTTAAACTTCTCGAAAGAGGTGGCTGAGCAATGCTCCGTTCTGGTAAGCCAAAAATTTCGCGAGATTACAATGAGTTCGGAAAAGGTCTCCAAGGTCGCTGCCGGCTTTTTTCCCGAACTGGCCCCCTTTACTTTTCAGAATGAACCTTTGATCACGTATATGCTGAGCGTGATCAAGTATAATGGGCATTTTGCAAACATTTACATTGGACTGCCCAATGGCGGATTTATCGGTGTGATCGGAGGGCAGTTTGCCGATAAAAGAACCTATCTGACCGATCCGACAAAACCTTGGCCCGAAGAGGCAAAGTTCGTGCTCCAATTTGTCGATAGGGTTGCCAATCCTCCGACTGATACCTGGTACTATCTCACGGAGGACTTTAAACAGATCGATCAAGAAGTGCTCTATAATTCGACCTATGATTCTCGAACGCGCCCCTGGTTTATCGGGGCGGTAAAGACACACTCGCTTTATTGGACTGAATTTTATCCTTTTCAGCCACAGATCGGAATAGGTATCTCGGTCGGGAATCCGATCTATGGCCAGCAAACTTCAACAGTTGGAAATTCCGACCCACTCCTCGCTAAGCCGGACATGAACCAATCTATATCCCCTAGGGAGGATCTGCTCGGGGTCATTGGCATCGACTTGACGATGGTGTTTTTAGACGATTTTATCAAAAGCCAAGATGTCAGCGAGCACGGCAAGGTGTTCATCACTAATGATGTCGGAAAGATCATTGTTCCAACTCGCGCGGAAGATATGGCAAGTTCGCCAATCGACTCGGCCCTCGTCTCCATGTTGTTCCAACAGTACTCCAACGACCCTCTCAAACCTGACAATGTAGCCCGCTACCAGGGAGTCGAATACTTAAGCTACACATCTAAACTTCCCGGAGTTTTTGGAAGGAACTGGTACATTATGACGATTGCTCCTTCAGACGATTTCTTTGCAGGGATGATCAAGGTGCAGCATAGGGTTTTATTATTTATTTTTGGTATTTTGTTCCTGGCCGCCCTTGTGGTGATCTATTTTGCCAAAAAAGTTTCCTTCCCGATCAAGAGGCTTGCAAGCGAGGTAGATAAGATCCGCAAGCTAGAACTGCTAAGCGAAGCTAGAATTCCTTCCAACATCAATGAAATCCAACAGATCGATAAGGCGATTGCATCGATGCGGCGCGTCATACGATCTTTTTGCAGGTATCTTCCCAAAGAAATCGTCAAAGACCTTATCGATAATCATGAAGAAATTACCCTCGGGGGCAAAAAGAAAGAGATCACGATATTTGTTTCCGACATTACTAATTTCACTTCGATTGCCGAAGCCCTGCCAATGGATCAACTTACGGCTCTTTTAGGCGAATATTTTGACGTCATGTCGAAAATCATTCTTAAATCGCATGGAACGATCGATAAATTTATCGGTGACGGGATCATGGCGTTTTGGGGCGCGCCGATCGAATTTGAGGACCATGCGCAAAGAGCTTGCATAGCGGCCCTCCAATGCCTTGCCATTATTACCGCTTTAAATGAAAAGAGGCGCGCATCCGGGGCGCCGGAGTTCTATACCCGTTTCGGAATCAATACGGGGACTGTGATCGTCGGCAATATCGGAACAGAGGAGCGGATGAATTACACGGCCATCGGCAATGCTGTCAATACAACGCATCGTCTGCAAGAAGAGGGCAAGCGCTATCACACTTCGATTATTATTAGCGAAAAGGTCTATCAAAATCTTGGCAGCAATTTTGTTGTTCGTCCACTGGATGCCGTCGTAGTAAAAGAAAAAAAGGAAAAGAGCCTCATCTACGAACTTGCAGGCGTTGAAGAAGGAGAGAAGGAAATACAAGCGGACTTGGAAAAAAGGGAGCTGTGCCGAGCGTTTACAGCCGCCTTTGAAGCTGTGCAGGCGGACGACTTGGAAAGAGCCTATGCCATCTTTTCTGAAATTGCAGCAAAGCATCCTGACGATTATCCCACCCAGATCCATTTAAAGCGAATTGAAGAAAGGCGGGGAAGATGAAAAACCGATCATCATTGTTATTTCGCAGGTCATGGTCGTTCAAGGTCTATATACTGACCCTCTTTCTTCTGTTGATTTTGATCTCATTTTGTTCTGTGGGCGCGTTTGCCTTTTCGAAGCAATACGCCTCGGCCCTCTCTTTTTCTAAAGGGATCGCAAAACGTGCCGTAGCGGCCATCAATGAGAAATTGAATGCGATGGCCCAAAGTTCCGTACAGATCACTCAAGTAGCCGCCAATTACGTTTTAGAACTTGGAGACCTCTCCATCGAAGATCCTAAATTGACCTTATTTATGCGCAACGTAATAAAAAACAATCAAAACTTTGCCAATTTCTACATGGGCTTCGATAATGGAAATTTCATAGGAAGCTACAATCATTCTTATACCGATACGAACACCTTTTTTTCCAAGCCGTCAGAGCCCTTGCCGGAAGGAACCGTTTTTTCATTGACCTACATCGATATGATTGCGAATCCCCCCATGGAAACAAGACGTTATTTGGATAAAGATTTTCATGAGCTTGCAAGAGAAGTTTTTAAGCCAGGGCCTTTTGGAGTTAAAGACCGTCCATGGTATGTAGGCGCAGTGGAAAAAGGGGGCGTTTTTTGGACAGGCATTTATCCATTTCTTTATATGAAAGAAACCGGGATCTCGGTCAGCAACCCGATGAAAGACCGAAACGGCACGTTCAAAGGAGTTGTTGCGATCGACCTCCCTTTTGTCTTTTTGTCCCATTTTATCGAGGAGCAGATTGTTGGAAAAACGGGAAAAGCATTTCTTATTAATGACCAAGGAAAGATCCTTGCTCCGATGACCCTGCCTGGCGATGAAAAAAAACGGGAGGAGCTAATATCGATTATAGCCGATGTGTATAAAGCCTACGTCTCTAAAGATCAGGATGAAGAGCGCTTTATTGTATCATACGATCATAAGAAGTACCTTACATACATCTCCAAGCTTCCCTTAGCTTTCCATGAAAACTGGAGGATCGTTACCGTCGCTCCCCTTAACGATTTTTTAGGAGCAACGCTCCTGATGCAAAAACAATTGTTGATCATCACTCTTGGCATTCTGTTATTAACAAGTTTTATCATTGTCAAGTATGCCGGCAGGATCTCCTCTCCAATCGCTATTTTGTCAAAGGAAGTGGATAAGATCGGTAGGTTGGACCTGAAAAGCGATCGGCAGATCAGATCGAACATCAAGGAGATATTATTAATCGAAAATGCCGTCGCCGCGCTCAGGCGCGCAGTCTATTCTTTTGCCAAATACATTCCCAAAGAGATCGTCCTGGACCTATTCGAGAAAAAAGAAGAGATCGTTCTTGGAGGGGAAAAACGGGAATTGACGATGTTCTTCTCCAGAATATCCGAATTTTCAGACATCGCTGAATCGCTATCGATCGATGTTCTATCACAGCTTCTTACCGAATACTTGGATAAAATGTCGAAGATCATCCTCAGCTCCAACGGCACCATTGATAAATTCTTGGGCAATGGGATCATGGCGTTTTGGGGAGCTCCTCTCCCTGTCAGCGACCATGCTGCCAAAGCATGCACGACTGCGCTTCTTTGCAAAGTGATGATTGCTAGATTAAATCAAAAGCACAAAGAAGCGGGAATGCCCGAATTTGTAACGCTGTTTGGAATCAATACCGGGACGGCGATCGTAGGGAATATCGGCACGCAGGAACGGATGAACTACACCGCAATTGGAGATGCTGTGAATATTACCTCTCGTCTTGAACATATCGATAAGCTCTACCATACCTCGATCCTCATCAGCGAAAACGTCCATAAACAGCTCAATGATCAGTTCGTCATGCGCCCTCTCGACGAGATAGCGGTGAAAGGAAAGGCTCAAAAGGTTAAAATTTATGAGCTTGTCGGCAAATTTGGAGAGGATAAGGAGATCGAGCCTAAAGAGGAGCAGGTCTTGCTTTGCAACCTGTTCCGAGAAGCCTATGAGGCGGAGGAAGGCAATGACATCAGGAAGGCCTATGATCTCTTTAAATCGATAGCGTCCAAGTTTCCCGAAGACTATCCAACCCAGCTTCACTTAAAGCGAATAGAAGACCGGCTCTCCTAATAGATCAAATTTGAAAATCGACACATACCGCTCATGAATGATTTTTAGGGTAAAAGCCTGAGAATCGCCCCCCTCATTAAACTAATATTCAGACTTTGGCTTTAGAGAAGCGCTTGGTATAATGGCGCTCATCCAAAAAAGGATATGCATCAGATGAGCTCTATCGGCCAGGCAGCTTCTTATCCTCCTCATGGTTCTATAATGGAATCCTATGCTCGCAATGCCCAGAAGGATTTTCTAAGAGACCAATCGAGAAAGCTAGTTCAAGAAGCGCACATTTTTTTTGAAGGATTGCCTCCGCAGGAAATTGTCGACTGCCCTATTGAGCACACCGATCCCGAGCTCATTTTTAAAGAAATTTTTACGCTCCAGCAATGCGCCGGCATATGCATCGGGGAACTGCATACCGATCATTCTCCCAAGCATCTTCTCTATACGCTCCTTCCCCAACTCAAGGCCATGGGGGTTAATACCCTATATCTAGAGCATATTAAGCACGATCTGATGCAACAAGATTTAGATGATTGGTTTGAAGGAAGGACCGCTTGCCTTCCGATCCATGTTACCCAGTTTCTTGAGGATCTGGACCGCAAGTATGGCCTCTGCTCCCCCTACAGCTACACAGGTCTTGTCGCAAGGGCAAAAGAAGTGGGAATCCGCATCATTGGATTCGATACGCAAGCAGCAGCCATTGCCGGCTGCCACCCCAATATCCCGATGAATAAAGAAAAGCGGGTTCTTGCCATCAATTATCAAGCAAAGAAGATCATTGAAGAGTCAAAACAAGGCTTGTTCATCGTTTTAACCGGAGTAGACCATGGATCGACTCTTAGGCACTCGAAAATTCCCGGCATTTCTGAATTGATCCACTGCCCTTTTCTCATCGTTTCCGATTCAACAGAATACAAAAAGCCGCAGGTTCATCTTCATCCTCCTTCTCCGATCCAGCTGGGCTATGACAATGAAGAGGACACTGTTCATGCCGTTATCGTCCTCGAAAACCCTCCTATGGATTCGCAACGACGCAGGTCGCTTTAAAATTGGCCAAAGCATCATTTGAAGAGATCCGCATGTCAGGATTAAACATCGCCATCTGCGTTAACAATTTTTCAAAGTCTGTTATTGGAATTAGATCGGAAAAAAGTCCATCAGGATTCAACCCTTGGGCCGTCCTGTTCTGAACAATCTGATTTAAATATGCTTTGGCGTTCGCCATGAAAAGAGGAACATCATAGGTAACAGTATTCCCTTGAACGATCTCAACGTCATTTCGCATATCGCCCAGCTTCTGCAAGAACTCTTTTGTCCGCGCCTGAAATTCAGGGCTCAATTGATCTTGGTTGATTTGCGCTAAGACAAGCATAGCATGCCATACATCGACCTGCTCTGGCTTAGACATCTGAGAACTGGACGTGCTTTGGGCTTTAACCGCAAAATACAAATCAATTTGTTCGGGAGAAGCAAAAACAAAAGTTCCGCCCCGCAACTTATCTCCGAACCGAATAGCAGCTCCGAAATCGGCAAACTTGATCTCTTCTGATTGCGAAATGAGGATGTTTTCCAATTTAATGTCAAAATGGCCAATTCCTTGAGCATGCATATCCACAATTCCTTGTAAGATTCCAAGATTAATATCTGCTCTTCGACGGTTCAAAAATAAAAGAGCCTCTGGTTCTTGACGTTCATAAGCCCCTTCGCAAATGGAACTGAGATCGGATGAGCAAACCTCTTCAAGGCGATGCCATTCGCTAGATGCAAACCGGCGGATCACATGCTTTGACCCTGAGAGGTCTTGAATCAGATTCGCCTCTCGAGCCGGATCTGGGTCTTCATCTTTCAAAGCTTTGACTGCACATTCTTCTCCTGTATGGGTCATTCCCAGAAACACTGTACACTCTCCTCCTGAACCGAGCTCCCGGCCATCCAACATCAATGTTTCTATTCCGTCAACATCTATCCAAGTCGCGACTTTGAGCCATTGCTCCAGTCTTGCTGCAGGAACTTCCAAATGAGGATCTAACTTGTCCTTCTCTTTAACATACTGCACGAACTTTGCAGACAAATTCCTTAACTGCGCTTCAGATAGATGCGAAGCTGAAACACAATTAGAAGCAATCGAATCGTTAATGATCCTTGTAATCTTATCATAAGCAACCTGAACATCCGTTTGCGCAGGCATTGGAGCCGCCATCGAGGCGACGGGAGATGAAACGCTAGAAACAGCAGACATAATAAAACCTCTATTATATATAATTAAAAAATCTTTTCTTTTGACATGGATTTTATCAAAAAACTGTTAAGATTTGATAATTAACAGAATATTTATTACCCTCCCAAAATGCGGATTTAAAATACTCGGCCCAGAAGAAAGGCCCAGGGGGGCGAAATAAAACAACCAAACTTCATAACCCGTTGATTATCAACTGGACAAGAGATATCAAAGAGTTTGCATTTTTGGAAAAAATGGCGATTGTGGCCGCTACAACGCTAAAAGGATCCTGGACAAAGAAGCTGATGAAGCGGGCTTGGTTGCGAACTGGCCGCGGGGTAACGCGCCCATTGGGGCGCGCCACCCGAATTATTAACCCTCTTCTATCTAATAACTAGTAGGCCCGAGTTTGACCTTGCCTTTGAAGATCCGGTAGATCATTGTGCCGTAGGCAAGCACGAGGGGCACGCCGATAGCGACGATGATCAGCAGCACTTTCAAAGTAAGCGGAGATGAGGCAGCGTTCATATAGGTCAAGCTGTGGTTTACAGGATCGATCGTCGATCGGACGAGGATCGGAAACATTCCGATGCCGTAAAGGCAAAAAAGGAAAACGATCCCGAAGCATGAGAACAAAAACGCCATAAAATCCCTGCCCTTGGAAAACTCTCTGGGCACGTTCAAAATAGCTAATACGGCCAATACTGCAAATACAAACCACCAAGGCTGCTCCAGCATTCGAGCGACCATATGGGGCTGTACCCAGCAGGTTACGATGGTTGTGACCACATACAAGGCAAGAAAAACAAGAACGCACTTTTTGACCCAGCGGCGGAGCCTCTCGTGCAGCTTCCCTTCCGTCTTCATCGTTAAAAAGATCGCCCCGTGCATCGTGAGAAGAGAACAGGTGAAAAGGCCGACCAGACAGGGATAAGGCCTCAAAAAGACCTGCATGTTTCCAACAAAGTTCTTGTGCGCATCCAATGGCACGCCCTCGATTAAATTTCCAAAGGCAAGGCCGATTCCAAAACTGATCACAAGGCTTGCGATGCAAAAGACAGCATCCCAAATCTGACGCCATCTCTTCGAGGCCTGCTTGCTCCGGAACTCAATGGCCACGGCGCGGAAGATCAACCCGCAGAGCAAGATCATGCATAGATCGTAAAACCCGGAAAAGAGGGTCGCATAGACATCAGGAAAACCTGCGAAAAGGGCGCCGCCGACAATGACGAGCCACACTTCGTTCCCGTCCCAAAACGGGCCGATCGCATTTAAAAAGATCCGGCGGTCCTCATCTTTTTTTGCAAAAAAGTGGAGGATGCCGACTCCTAGGTCAAATCCATCGAGGATGACATAAAAGATCACGCAAAGGCCGATGATGACATACCACAAAAGGGCCAAAGTCAATTCGTTCATTGTTTTCCTCCCGATGAAGATTTGAATGGATTTCGATATAGAGGCTGTTTTTCCAGCCTAGGGCTTTCAATAGCATCGGGACCTTGTTTGATCTTATGGTCCAGAAGATAGAGAAAAAGGAAAAGGAGCAAAAGATAAATAACGATGAACATGATGATCGATCTAAAGACTTGGGATGTCACGATCGATGAAGAAACGCCTTCATGCGTCCTCAATAGGCCATGGACGATCCAAGGCTGCCTTCCGATCTCCGCAGTCATCCATCCGACCTGGTTGGCGATCTGGGGAAAGCCGACCGAGACGATCATCGCCCATAAGATCGCTTTGGATTTTGCAAGCGTTCCTTTCCGGTATGCCCAAATCCCTGCAAGGGTCACGAGGACCATCAGTCCCCACATCCAAATCATCAGATGGTAGGTTTGGAAAACAGTTTGCACTGGAGGCCAGTCTTTTTCGTCGATCTGCTCTAAACCTTCTACAGGCTGTTTAGCATTTCCATATGTTAAGAAGCTCAATAAGCCAGGGATTCTAATGCCTTTGACCGTTTGATTTTCTTGGTCGACCCATCCAAGGACCGTCAACGGGGCTTCAGATTGTGTCTTGTAAACACCTTCCATCGCAGCAAGTTTGGCAGGTTGGTTGCGGGCAACGCCTTTAGCTGTGCTATCGGCGGAAATAAGCTGGAGGACGAGGACAACGGCCGCTGCAATCAAAGAAAGCTTCATGGTGACCTTGGAAAATGCGGCATGCTTCTTCTTGAGGATATAGTAGGCGCTGATGCTCATCACAAGAAAAATGCCGGAAAGCCAGCATCCCAATACGACGTGGACAAGCCGGTCGACAGAAGAGGGATTGAAGACCATCGCCCAAAAATCGGTGACGACGGCCTTCGCATCGACCCCTTCCCCTACTATTTTAAAACCCGCAGGCGTCTGCATCCAAGAATTGGCGACCACGATCCAGACGGCGCTGAAATGGGCCCCTAAAGAAACGCAAATGGTAGAAATATAATGGAGCTTGGCGCTGCATCTTTCCCAGCCAAAGAGCATGAGCCCAAGAAAGCCCGATTCTAAAAAGAAAGCGAAGATTCCTTCCGCCCCTAAAGCGCTGCCGAAAACGTCGCCGACATAGCGGGAATATCTGGCCCAGTTGGTCCCGAAGCCGAACAACTGGACAACGCCTGTTGCAACGCCTAAGGCAAACGTGAGGGCAAAGACTTTAGCCCAAAACTTGGTGATCTCTTTATAGAGAGGGTCTTTTGTTTTCATGTAGATCCCTTCAAAGATCACGAGCATCAGGCCGATGCCAATGCTTAAAGGTGGGTAGATATAATGAAATGCGCTCGTCAGCGCAAACTGGATTCTGGACAGCAAGACAACATCCATGGAAAACTCCCTACTCTGGCGGTTCATGCAAATCCTACATCATTTTTTTTAATAGTCAAACAACAGATTTGATTCGTTACTTTCCTCTTTCTCTTATCGAATGGAAAAAATGGCGTTGTCCTTGACGGCGAAATGCGTTATAATGGTTTTTGAATCGACGAATTGAGAAGGTCCATGGGCGCCCTGTTCCATAGTATTACCCCACTTTTTGAGATCATCATCATTACGGTGATGCTCAATTATCTGCTTTCCTTTTTTTGGAACACCCGATCGATGGATTTGGTGCTGGGGATGCTTGCGTTCCTGCTGATCTTTGCGATCTCTTCTTGGCTTAACTTGCCGATCCTTCACAAGATCATGCTACTGATCGGTAACGTCGCCGTCATTGCGATCTTGATCATCTTCCAGCCCGAGCTCAGGGTCGCCCTTTCCAAATTGAGTTTGAAAGGCAAACGCTATAAAGAGATGACCGAATTCGACAAATTCCTTGACCAGCTGGCCAATTCAGTCTACCGGATGTCTGAAAAACGGATCGGATCGCTGATCGTTTTGCAAAATGAAGATATTTTGGACGAGTTTGCAAACAAAGCGGTGATCATCAACGCCAACTTTTCATCCGAGCTCCTGGAATCGATCTTTGCGACGACAACGCCTCTTCACGACGGCGCCGTGATCATTCGCGATACGACGATCGTCGCTGCCGCTGTTATTTTGCCGCTGGCCGAAGACAGCTCCCAGCTGACCCGCTCGATGGGAACAAGGCACCGCGCCGGGCTTGGCGCAAGCCAGCTGACCGACGCCCTGATCATTGTGATCTCGGAAGAGACCGGAAAAGTCTCGATCGCCCGGGACGGCGTCATGACGCCCGGCGTAAAGAGCGATCGTTTCAAAGGGATCATCCGCAGCATTTTCACGCCTCCTCCGAAGCAAGACTTTAAGAGCCAATTTAACTTACGGGAATGGATTAAACAGTGAAGACTCTTTTCTACAAGCTCTTTATCGAACATTGGCCGCGCAAGTTAGTCGCGCTGATCTTAGCCGTGATCACTTGGCTTGTCGTCAACCAGACCTTGACAGCTACGCGCAATATCAGCACCATCCCCGTCCGCGTTATCAATATCCCTCCCGGAAAGACCATCGAAGGGATGCAATCTAACGGACGCCTTGCTAAGAAAATCACATTGACGCTTGTAGGGAACAAAACGATCCTGGACGAGCTCACCCCTTACGACCTTGAAGTGGTGCTCGACGCATCGGACAAACCCGACGAGTGGATTGCGACGATCTCCAAAAAAAACCTTGTCTCGCTGAACCCTGAGATCGACGTTTCCAAGGGAATAAGCCGCGTTTACCACCCCAATTTCGTTGTGCGGATGACGAAGCTGGTCTCAGAACAAATCCCCATCATCATCACACAGCCTGTCGGCGAAGCCCCCCGAGGATACCAATTTCTCGATGTTTGGCCTTACCGTTTGTCCCTCTCCGTCAGCGGCCCTGAAGAGGTGATCAAGCGCTTGAAACTCAAAGAGCAGCGGATCACCTTCAACCTCAATGATATCAATAAGACCCAGTTGGATGCGCTCGCCAATAACGCGAACGCCTCCCGTAGCGATGTCGTAAGCTATTTTGTCCCTGAGCAATGGAAGCAGATCAACATCCCGATCCTCTCCGATACGCCGATCGAGATCGACGATCCCCGCGCTAAAGCGCTTAGGATCGATTTTGTCCGATGCAATCTGCTCGCCATTGAAAAACCGATCCCCGTTGTCCTTTTCTTCCCTGAGAAGACGCTGGCTGCATTGAATCCCGACACCGTCAGCATTGCAGTGGGCGACGTCATCAAACAGGCCTACGGCGTCAAATTGATCCAAATGCCCCTCTATGCAAATGGGGTCGACCGCCTCTTTCTTGAAACTGTCGAGAACATGATGCAGATCGTCATCATCGTTTCTTCCAAAGCGGAAAGAAGCCTTTTAGAGTGGAGCATCGAGTTCATCAATCCCCGGCAGCTCGAGGACCAGTATGTCTCGGCGCTGATGTCCGATGTCTCCGATGACGAGGTGCGCCTTCTGCAGCCTGCGATGCGCGAAGAATACTTGCGCAACCGTTTCCGCAGCTACATGAACCGGTTCCAGCTCTTTAAAAATGACGACACCAAGCTCGACCTTGCTATCTTCCTTAAAGAAAACCTCGTCGAAGTTCATGAAACTAGCACAATTTCCCCCAAGTGATCATGGACTGTCCATCTGTCACCATCCTTAAAAGCCAGCTCGACCACAAAGGCGGGCTCGAAAAGTATACCTGGGAGATCGCCAGGTCCTTTTGCGAATCGGGCTCTCACGTCACGCTTCTCACGTCAGGCGATGTTAAAGCTCCTTTTGCATCCGAGCTTCTTGAGATCATCTCGTTTCCGATCGACTATCCATTCAGCTACTTGAACGTCCAACGCTTCGATAAGGCATGCCAACGTTTCCTGAAAGCCCGCCCTACGCCAATCGTGTTCGGGCTCGATAGAAACTCGGAACAATCCCACATCCGCGCAGGAAACGGGGTCCATGCCGCTTACCTCAGACATCGGGCCAAAAAAGAAGGGACGTTGAAAGCCCTGAGCTTCAAGATGAACCCCCTCCACCATAGCCTCCTTGCCATCGAAAAACAATCCTTCGAAAACAGACAGCTCCGCAAGCTTTTCACCAATTCCCGCATGGTCAAAAATGAAGTCCTCGAGCTCTACAACACCCCTTCAGAAAAGATCGAAGTCGTCCACAATGGGGTCGAATGGTCCAAGATGCTTCCCGATTTTGAACAGTGGCAGGAAAAACGGGAGGAGCTGATTGCAGAACTATCTCTAGATCCACAAGCTTATCAGCTTCTTTTTATCGGCCATAACTACCAAAGAAAAGGGCTCGAAGATCTCCTGAAAGGGATGAGCCTCCTCAAAACAACGCCCGTCCAGCTTTGCGTCATCGGCAAAGAAAAAAAGCTCGGATATTTTAAACAGATGGCCCAGCATTTGGGGCTGGAAAGATCGGTCCGCTTCTTAGGGCAACGCTCCGACATCCGCCGCTTTTATCAAATGGCCGATGCCCTGGCAATCCCCTCGTCCTACGATCCCTTTGCCAACGTGACCGTCGAAGCGCTTGCCATGGGCCTCTACGTCATTTCCTCAAAGACCAACGGCGGACACGAAGTGCTCCAACCCTATTCAGGGACCACCATTGATAACCTGGACGATCCTCACAGCATTGCCCTTGCGATCCAAAGAGCTGTCGGCACCTTCAAGACCGCCGCCTCAAGCGCGCAAATCCGCGCTTCTGTAGAGCGCCTCGACTTTCCCAATCAGCTAAAGCAGATCATCCAATCCACGTTCCAAACGCTAGCCGACTAATAAAATAATTTCTTGATCCTCGCTATCTTCTGTGTATAAATCTGCAACTTTTCAGCGTTCTAATTATCCTCGGAAACAATCCTCTTTCCTGGTATTCTGACGGATCAACAGATCTTTTGCATAACCCGCTTTGCCTGGAAAAATCGGAGATTTTTTTACAGGTTTTTAGAAACTGTTTACAGTTTCGGATCTCACGAATGAGTCGACTCGAGGAGAGTCGGCGAAAGAGTGGGATAAAAACCTGTGAAAAAAGAACGATTTTGCCAGGCGAATGGGGTTATGCAAGAGATCTACTAACGACCTTATTCTATGCATTATTTGAGCTACCTGATCATCTTGGTCTTTACTTGGCCAATCCGCTGGCTCCCCTATCCTGCGATCCATCGCCTTGGCGCATGGCTTGGCAGAGCTGCCTTCTACTTGCTCAAAAGCTACCGCAAACGGGCCCTGAGCAATTTGTCGCTGGCCACCGATCTTAATTTGCAACCGCATGACATTCAAAAACTTGCAAAAGGATCATTTGAAAACTTGATGATCACATGCTTGGAATACCCCAAGCTGGCCTCTGAAAAAAAGATCGAGCGGATCGCCCATTGCGAGAACCCCGAGGTCGCCGACAAGCTGATGAAAGAGGGCAAACCGGTCATCTTTTTCTGCGGACACCAGGCCAACTGGGAAATCCTCTTTCTCGAAGGAACAAACCGGATGCCCGGCGTTGCCATCGGCAGGCCGGTGAAGAACACCTATCTCTATCGCTTCGTGCTGAACATGCGGGAGAAATTCGGAGGAAAGATCATCGCCCCTCAAAATGCGATCAAAGAGGGATTAAGGGCTTTAAAAAAAGGCAGCTTCCTCGGGATCGTGGGCGACCAAGGCAGACCGGACAGCGGCTACTGCTCCCCATTTTTCGGCAGGCTCGCTTACACCTCTCCTATTCCTGCCATCCTCTCCCACAGAACGGGAAGCCCGATCATCGTCGCAACGACCAGAAGGGTCAACGGCCGCTACATCATCCATTATTCCGATCCTATCTGGCCGAACCGGGACGCTCCCATGGACCAAGAGATCGATCGGATGATGCGGCAATGCCTCTCTCTTTTAGAGGACAGCATCCGTCAGATCCCGGAGCAATGGCTATGGGTGCACAACCGCTGGAAACTGCAGTCGCTCGATGTGATCAAACGCCCTTTCCGCCATGAGAGCATTGCGATCTTCTTTCCTAAAGACCGGGTAAGCTTCTTGGACCTGCTTTCCCATCTGCCCACTTTCCGCTCGATCTATCCTCAGGAGTCCTTCACTCTTTTCGTTCCCAGCCAATATCAAGACCTGGTCACGGTCAAGAACATGGAAGTGGTCCCCTACAAACAATTCTCCGATCTGCTGGTCACCGATTACCGCTTTAAGCTGATCTTCAATTTTTCCGAGTGTCCTGAGATCGAGCCCCATTTCAAAAGCCTAGCCTCCTTTACGATCGTTGATGCCAATGAACTGAAAAAACACGCCGAAGGGCTTTGCTCGAACAACCTGTCCGACATTTTGAAAAAGGCTGTCTGCCATGCCCCATGAACGGTTTTTCGTCGAACAACCTTTAAGCCCGCATGAGACTGTTTCCCTCGAAGACACCGAGTTTCATCACCTATGCCACGTGATGCGCGCACGCATCGGCGATCATGTTGAGCTCGTCAATGGAAAGAACCAGCTGGCCCAGGCAACCCTCTCCAGCTTGGCAAAGCACCATGCAGTTCTCACGATCTCGACCGTTGCCAATGAGGATACTCCTAAGCCCCGCTTGATCCTGGCGCAGGCGATCCCCCGATTCAACCGGCTCGAATACATTCTCGAGAAGGCGACAGAGCTCGATGCAACTGAAGTTTGGCTTTTTCCAGGCATGCTGAGCGAGAAAGATGAATTTAGCGACAATCAGATGAAAAGGATGTCCCAGCTCATGATTGCCGCCATGAAGCAATGCGGACGGCTCGACCTGCCTTCCATTTCCTTCAAACCTCCCCTTCTTCAATGGAAGCCGATCGAAGGACGTTTGCTCTTCGGCGACACTTCGCCCGATGCGCCAGCATTGGCAAAGCTCGATCTTGCCCCTTCATCGCCATGCACGATTTTCTTTATCGGCCCTGAGAAAGGGTTCGATCCCAAAGAAACTCTCTTCTTAAAAAATTCCCTCTCCGCTCAAGGCGTTCGGCTCCACAGGAACATCTTGCGCGTCGATACAGCTCCATTAGCGGCATTGAGCATTTTGTCTCAAAAGCTTATATCCAATTAATTACATCTCGATCAGACCAGTAATTTAATTTTGTTGATTAATTAATCAAATTATTAAAATATTAAAGAAAGTAGAGAATAGAATTAAAAGGAGTGTTTCTATGGCAGCTGCTTATCCGCAACCTTCCAAAAACCCTAAAGCTTCTGCTGTTTGGGCTAAAGCTCAGAAAATTAAAGGGGAAATTGACAACATCATTACGAAAATGCAAAAACAGCCCGAGTTTGTCCCAACCCGCGATCAGCTTGAAAACTACGCGGAGCAACTCCTCGAGTTCATTAGCAAAAACCACGACATCATCACCCCTCATGACCGCTACTTAAAGGCAGCTGTCATCGACTTGACCGAAATTCCGGAAATGGCGCCTCAGATGCAGAGGATCTCGTTTTTGACATGCCTTCGCGATGCATCGAAGAACATGAACGAGTTCATGGGCTGCCAGTAGAGGCAGTTGCAAAGCTCCCGCGACCTGCAAAATTGCTCTTTTGAACCATTTCGCCGCCCCGCCGCCTCGTCTACTTCTTCAAGTATGCCCTTGTCGGCGGGGCACGGACCGTATTCGCAGTCCTGGCAAACTGGCTCAAAATCATCAATTTTTCAGGGCACGGGAGTTTTGCAACCACCTCAAGGGTTTGGACACAGTTTGGGGATCATCTCTTCGTCGTCGGAGATCGATCCCTTATAGACGATCCCTTTTTGAGGATCTAAGGTCACAAGCAGCCCGTCCTTCAGCAACGTCATCGCGCCGTCTGCTCGGACAAGAAGAGGGATGTCCAACATTTTGGCCACCTGGACTGCATGCTTCTCTGAATCGACGTCATCCGGATGGTTCTGGAGGACAATTCCCAAAGCACTCTTCAACGCAGGCAAATAAGAATCATCGCAACGGCTGATCACAATAATCCGCTGGGACACGCCTTCGGGCCGGCATTCCTCAGGCACATGCACAAGAGCTACTTTTCCATACACTCTTCTGCCTTCGTGAGGATGGCCCCGGACTAGGACATCTCCAATGCTCTCGACAAGCATCATATTGGTCGTTCCGGTAATTCCAAATGGAGAGCCTGATGTCACGACGACGAGGTCTCCATAACTTACCAATCCCTTCTTCAAAGCAAAGCAACTGACAATCTGCAAAGCTTCTTGCGCATTGTTAGCAGGGGCTGGATCGACAGGAATAACACCCCAGTTCAAAGCAAGCTGGTGGTAGACTTTGACAATAGGCGTCAGGGCGATGATGGGCATTTCCGCGCGAAATCGGGAAACCAGGCGTGCGGTAAAGCCTCGGCTGGTAAACACAAAAATCCCTTTGGCATTGGCGCTATAGGCCGTTTTTACCCCGGCTAAGGACACCGATGTCGATACGTCATTGTAATCGGTCTGAGAATCCTGAAAGAAGAAGTTCCGATAGTGGAAGTCCTTCTCCGTCTCATCGACTATGCTCTTCATCATTTCGACCGCTTCGATCGGGTATTGGCCCATCGCGGTCTCTCCCGAAAGCATTACGGCAGAAGTGCTGTCGTAGATCGCATTGGCCACATCGGAGACCTCTGCACGGGTCGGCCTTGGATTTTTGATCATTGACTCGAGCATCTGTGTCGCAGTGACCACCGGCTTAGCAGCCTGGTAGCACTTGCGGATCATCATTTTCTGCAATTTGGGGATCTGCTTCAATGGAAGCTCGACGCCAAGGTCTCCCCTTGCCACCATGATCCCGTCGGCAACCTGGACAATGCTGTCGAAGTTGCGCACGCCTAAACTGTTCTCGATCTTAGCGATGACGATGATGTCCGACTTGCCCTTCTTTACCAGAAGGCGCTTGATCTCAAGGATATGCTCCGCAGAGCGGATGAAAGAAGCGGCGATGATATCGACATCCTGCTCGCAACCGAACGTGATATCGGCAATATCTTGCGGTGTCATGGCAGGAAGGTCGATATCGACCCCTGGCACGTTGACGCCCTTGTTCGTTTTGAGGATCCCAGGATTGTCGATCTCGACGAGCACTGAATCTTTTGCCTTTTCCACAACATGGGAGGTGATATAGCCGTCGTCGAAAAGCACCTTGGTCCCTGGCTGCAGGGCGTCGATCGCAATGTCCGGGGTCACTTGGATCCGGACGGAGTCGCCGAGGACCTCCTGCTTGACTAGCTCGAGCTTTTGCCCCTTCTTGAGCTCAACTTGCCCATCTTTGATCTTCCCTACACGGATCTCAGGACCTTTCGTATCGAGCATGATCGCAAGGGGGATCTTTTTCTCGTTTCTCGCCTGCTTTAAAAGATCGATCACCCTCTTGTGTTCTTCTTGGACCCCATGGCTGAAATTCAGGCGCGCGACGTTCATCCCTGCATCAATGAGCTGCAGGATCTTTTCATAGGTGTTGCACGCCGGGCCGATCGTGCAGATGATTTTGGTTCTCGTGATCATATTTCCATCGTAGGGGATTGCCTCTTTCTGGACAAGCCTCTCAAACTTGTCGTCTTTTTTTGGGAGGAAGTGATAAAATCACCTTTTGGCCAGGCATCTTTAACTCGACTTTGTACATGTTTGATCCGCATGCCTCGAGATATTTGCTTTCGAGGACGTTTATTTAAACGGGGAGGGGTTAGGAAACCCCTCCCCGTTTAAATAAATCGACCAGTTCGGCCTCCGGCCGAACGTTCGGGATCAAATAGGCGAGGCAAGTGGATAAAAAAATGTGCAAAGTCGAGTTTAAGTTTTGTAATTCCCTCTCATAAAAAAAAATTATGACACAGCAACCTCCCATCGTCTTAAAAAAAGTCCGCGTGCACAACTTGAAGGGCGTCGACCTTGAACTGGAGCACAACCGGCTGATCGTGTTCACGGGAGTCTCCGGGTCGGGCAAGTCGTCGCTTGCCTTCGATACGATCTACGTCGAAGGGCAAAGGCGGTATGTCGAGTCCCTTTCAACCTACGCCAGGCGCCACCTGGGAGATCTGCCGAAGCCCAACGCCGAGGTGATCAGTGGCATTTCCCCAACGATCGCGATTGAGCAAAAGACCGCCGGGCGCAATCCGAGGTCGACCGTCGGGACGATGACCGGGATTTACGACTTCATGCGCGTCCTCTATGCCCGGATCGGCATTCCCCATTGCCCCATTAGCAAAGAACCGGTCCGCCCTCAAAGCGCCGAGCATATCCTCAGATCGGTGCAAGAGCTGCCTAAGGGGACGAAAATTTTGGTCTTGAGCCCTTTTGCCAAAGGGAAAAAAGGGGAATTCAAAGAGGACTTTGCCGAGCTTGTCCGCAAAGGATTTACTCGCGTTCGCCTCGATGGGCAGATCGTCGATTTGAGCGAGCCGATCCAAGTCGACGGCAAAGTGGCCCACGATATCGATCTCGTCATCGACCGGATGGTGATCGATGCCAGCGAAGAAAAACGTCTTGCCGAAGCGGTGACCCAAGCCCTCGAGGCCGGCCAAGGGATCATGAGCGTTCTGACCCCAGACACGGGACAGGAAATGCTCTTTTCCCAATTTGCCTACTCTCCGAAATCGGGACTCTCCTACGGTCCTCTGGAGCCTTCCGACTTTTCCTTTAACCATCCCGGAGGGATGTGCCCGACCTGCCAAGGGCTGGGGCTGATCCAGGAGTTCGACCTCGACCTGGTGATCAATCCGGAGCTTTCGATCGCAGAGGACTGCTTCACCATCGGCAGTTCCTACACGACGGTGCGCTACGGCAATATCTACAACAACTTGGCCAAGCTCTACGGCTTCAATGTTGACACTCCTTGGAAGAAGCTCTCCGACAAGGCCCGAAAGGTCTTCCTCTACGGAACAGAAAAGAAGTGGACCCGGATGCAGTTCGTCCACCCTACCAAAAAATCCCGCTGGAGCGAATATGTCCAATGGCGCGGCGTGCTGGCGGAGGCGCGCGAGCGTTTCCAAAAAGCGCAGAGCGATGTCTACCGGAACAAGATGGGCGAGCTGATGCAGGAGACGACATGCCCTTCCTGCAATGGAGACCGGATCAAGCCCTACCCTGCGGCAACGCTGCTAGGCGGCAAGCGGATCGCCGAGATCACAGCCCTTTCCATCGATGACGCCCTCGGCTTCTTCCAAAACCTGCGTCTGACAAAACAAGAGAAGACCATCGCGGAAGAGCTGCTCAAAGAGATCGTCCAAAGGATCCAGTTCCTCAAAGGAGTCGGGCTCGACTACCTCTCGCTTGAGCGGACGGCGCCCACCCTTTCGGGAGGAGAAGCTCAGCGGGTCCGCCTCGCATCCCAGATTGGCTCGGGACTTGTCGGCGCCACTTACGTGCTCGACGAGCCCTCGATCGGGCTGCATCCGCGCGACAACATCAAGCTGCTCGAAACGCTCCGCCGCCTCAAAGAAAAAGGGAACACGGTTATCGTCGTCGAGCATGATGAGGAGACGATACGCGCAGCCGACATGATCGTCGACGTCGGCCCCCTTGCCGGACAGAATGGGGGCAAGATCATCGTAAAGGGAAGCTACGACGATCTCATTGCCTCTCCCGATTCGATTACAGGCGCCTACCTATCGGGACGACTCTCCATTCCTATCCCTAAACGGAGAAAAGGTGACGGCAAGATCACGATCCAGAAAGCGTCCCACCACAACTTGAAGTCGATCGATGTGCAGATCCCTTTGAAAATGCTCGTTGCGGTCACAGGCGTTTCCGGATCGGGAAAATCATCTCTCATCAGCGATACCCTCTACCCTGCCCTTTCCAACGTCCTGCTCCATTCGAAACTTCCCGTCGGCAAGCACAAAGCAATCCAAAACATCGAAGCGATCGATAAAGTGATCGCCATCGACCAGACGCCGATCGGCAGGACGCCCCGTTCCAACCCTGCGACCTACATCAAGCTCTTCGATGAGATCCGCGACCTCTTCAGCCAGCTCCCCGAAAGCGTCGCCCATGGCTACAAGTCGGGACGTTTCAGCTTCAACGTCAAGGAAGGGTCTTGCCCCCATTGCAGCGGCATGGGGATGACCAAGATCGACATGGACTTCATGGAAGACGAATGGGTCGAGTGCGAGCACTGCCATGGGATGCGCTTCGACAGCACGACCCTATCGGTCCTCTACCGCGGCAAGAACATCTACGAAGTGTTGGAGATGACGGTTGCCGACGCCCATGAATTTTTCTCCGCGATCCCTCAGATCAAACAAAAGCTGCATACGCTCCTCGACGTCGGACTTGACTACATCAAGCTCGGCCAGGCCTCTCCGACCCTTTCCGGAGGAGAAGCCCAACGGATCAAGCTGGCCAAAGAACTCTCCCGCCCTTCGAGCGGCAACACCCTCTACATCCTCGACGAGCCGACGACAGGACTTCATTTCCACGACATCCGCAAGCTGATCGACGTCCTGCAAAAGCTGGTCGACAAAGGGAACACCGTCCTCGTCATCGAGCACAATACCGACCTGATCAAGACCGCCGACTGGATCATCGACTTAGGTCCTGAAGGAGGCAAAGGGGGCGGCGAAGTGGTCGCAGAAGGCCCTCCTGAAAAAATCGCTAAGCTAAAGACGCCGACAGGTGTTGCCATCAAGACAGTCTTGTCTCCCCAAAAGCATCAGCCTGCCCCTGAGTTTGCAGTCTCCGGCGCGTTCTTGGAATCGATCAACGTGGAAGGCGCAGCTCAGAACAATCTTAAGCAGATCGACGTGTCGATCCCCCGCGGCAAGATCACCCTCTGCACGGGGCCATCCGGTTCCGGCAAAAGCTCCTTCGCGTTCGAAACGGTCTATGCCGAAGGGCAGCGGCGCTACATCGAATCGCTCTCCGCCTACTCGCGCCAATTCGTCAAGCAGATGCCCAAGCCCAAAGTCGAGCGGATCGAGGGACTCTCCCCTGCCATTGCGATCGAACAAAAAAGCCATGCCGGCAACCCGCGCAGCACCATTGGCACGATGACCGAAGCGTACGACTTCTTGCGCGTCCTCTATGCCCATCTCGGCATCGCCTACTGCCCTGAGACCGGCGAAAAGATCGAGACGATCAGCAAAGAGTTCGTCCTGGAAAAGCTCCTCTCCCTTCCTGAAAAGACAAAGCTCCACATCCTCTCTCCCCTCACTTTAAAAAGAGGCGATTCCTTCGATGCGCTCAAAGAGAAACTGCAAGCCCAAGGCTATTTGCGGATCCGCCTCAACGGCCAATACTTCGAGATCGACCAGGAAGTCCCCTTCGACAAACAGCGGAAGAACGAGCTCTTCCTCGTCGTCGATCGGCTCCTCGTCCAGGAATCGGTCCGAAAGCGCCTCTTCGACGCGATCGATCAGGCTGCCCGCCTCTCCAACGGGACCCTCGTTGCCGCAATGGAAGACAAAGACCTCTTTTTCAACTTGGCGTTCGCGGTCTTGAGCACCGGCAAGTCCTATCCTCCGATCACTCCCCATACCTTCTCGTTCAACACAGAGCAAGGGATGTGCCCATCCTGCCAAGGACTAGGTTTCCAGTACGGCGCCAACCTCTCGCGCCACGGCACCCTCATGAAGCTCTCTGCCTCGGATCTGGTCTTTTTGCTCTGGAAGGACAATGCGACAAAAGAGAGCATGCAGCTCTTTTTGACATTCTTGAAAAAAGAAGGGATCGACGGAGATGAGCCCCTCTCTACCCTTTCTCCCGACCAGCTCGAAGTCCTGTTCAATGGCTCCAAAGAGGAAAAATCATTCACCAGCAACCAAATGCAGTTCCGCTGGATCGGCTTTAACGCAGTCCTCGAAAAGTTTTCCAAATGCATCGAGCCTGCAATCCGCGAGGCATTCCTTCCACTGCTCGATCAGACCCAGTGCCTCTCCTGCACCGGAACACGGCTCAATCCCCTCGCTCGCAACGTCCGCATTGAAAAACTCTCCATTGCCGATCTCTGCCGGCTCCCCATAGACGAGGCATCCCGCTTTATCGATGCGATCTCGTTGCACAAAGACGACCACCTCTTCCTCGACGAAACGCTCCGCCAGCTTAAACACCGCCTCCACTTCCTTAACTCGATCGGCCTCGGCTACCTTTCGCTCGACAGAAGCGCTCCGACACTTTCCGGCGGCGAAGCTCAAAGGATCCGCCTCGCCCGCCAGCTCGGCTCGGGGCTGACCGGATCCCTCTACGTCCTCGATGAACCCACGATCGGCCTCCACCCTCACGACAACGCACGCCTTAATAACGCACTCAAGCACCTCTGCGCCCTCGGTAACACCCTGCTGCTCGTCGAACACGATCCAATGACCGTACAGATCGCCGACTACCTGATCGATTTTGGACCGAAAGCGGGAAAAGAAGGCGGCGAGATCACCGCGCAAGGAACACTTGAAGAGCTCAAGAACAATCCTAATTCTCTTACGGGCGCCTACCTCAGCGGCCGCAAACAAGTGCCTATCCCCACAAAGCGCCGCACATCTGAAACGAAACTAAAGATCGAAAATGCATCGCTGCACAACTTGAAAAAAATCTCCCTCGACATCCCGACCGGAATCCTCGCCTGCATCACCGGCGTTTCAGGCTCGGGCAAATCGACCCTCATGAACGACCTGCTACGCCCTGCCGCAGAGAAGGCCCTCTCAGGCAGAAAACCGATCGACGCAGTCCAGACCAACGGCACCCGCGTTTCCGGCATCGCACAGTTCGACAAGCTCCTCGTCCTCGACCAAAATCCGATCGGTCATACCAACCGCGCCGATGTCAGCACCTATGTCGATCTGCTCACACCTTTACGCTATTTCTTCGCCGATCTTCCGGAGGCCAAGGCCCGCGGCCTGCAGCCAAGGCACTTCAGCTTCAACCATAAAAAAGGGATGTGCACATCCTG
>JAFEGV010000200.1 GCA_018239665.1 Verrucomicrobiota bacterium
AGGTTTGCCTTCATGATCTGGTCGATCAGTTCTGCAACGCCATATTCTTGATGGGAAAGGACATCGGTCTCATAGATTGGAAGAGTAGGTTTTGTTGGAGGGATCTCAGATAGCTGCGTGTTGCGGATGTCAACCGTTACGTCCATGGACATCCCTAAACGCAGCGGATTGTTTTTGACCTCCTCCGGCAGAAGGCCGATCCGTACCGGGATCCTCTGAACGATCTTGATCCAGTTGCCCGTCGCGTTTTGCGGCGGAAGGACGGAGAAGACGCTTCCCGTGCCGCCTCCAATGCCGATCACTTTTCCATGGAAGAGGACGTCGGATCCCCACAAGTCGGCGAAGACCTCGACCGGCTGGCCGATGCGCATCTGCGACAACTGGACCTCTTTGAAGTTGGCGTCGACCCATACCTGGTCAAGAGGGATGATCGCGAGCATCGGTTCTGAAACTTTCACTTGTTTGCCGACCTGGACGTTGCGCTGGGCGATCAGTCCTGTCACCGGAGATAAGATCGTGCACCGGTTTAAGTTGACGTAGGCCTCTTTCAGCTTTTCTTTTGCATATTGGACTTTGGGATGGGTCTCAACGGAGGTGTTTTCAATTTGTGCGATGGCCGAGATGTATTGGTGTTCCGTCGAAACCAGATCGGCATAGGATGCTTGCAAGGCTGCTGCCGCATGCTCCAAGTCTTCTGTCGAAACGGCCCCTTCTTCAATGAGGCCTTGCCGATGCTCGAAGTCTTGGGCGCTTCGGATGAAGATCGCCTTATTTCTAGCAATATCCGCCCGCAGCTCTTCAACCTTTTCAAACATGGCGATCACGTCGCGGATCGCATTGCCAAGATCTGCAGCCGTTTTTTCCAATGCGATTTTTGCATCGGTCCTGTCCAGCTCGACAAGGACCCTTCCCTTCATCACGTAATCAGTATCGTCCGCTGTGATCGAGGTCACGATCCCGGGCACTTGGGGCGTTAGAAAAACCATGTTGCCGCCCACATAGGCGTCATCGGTGTACTCGTAAAACCTGCTATAGAACCAATAGTAGCAAAAATAGGCCGCGCCAAGGACTGCAAAGATCGCAATCGAGTTGAACAGGACTTTTTTTGCTCTGCCGTTATGCTGTGGATGCGCAGTCGTTTCGTTCGTCATGAGCGGTCCCCCTTCTGAGCGCCTGCTTCGTATCCGCCGCCAAATGCTTTGATCACCTTGAGGACAGCAAGCAGGTAATCCCTGCGTAAATTGACCGTGGAGAGCCTTTGGTTCAAAACTTCCTCTTCTGTATCGAGGACGGTCAAGTAATTGCTGATCCCTTTTTCAAACCGGAGCTGCTTGAGCCGGTATTGGTCAATGGCTACATCGAGCGTTGAGATCTGAATGTCGAGCTCTAGATATTTTGTTCGAAGCAGAACGAGCTGGTCGGCGACATCTTTGGCTGCCTTGAGCAGCAGATCGTTGT
>JAFEGV010000201.1 GCA_018239665.1 Verrucomicrobiota bacterium
GATTCCTATGACATATTAACAAGCCTCATTTTCAAAGAAAAGCAAGCAAGCGGACGCGACAAGCTGCCCGCCATTGCAGAAATTAAAGACACTCTCTCGTTAATATTGAACCTACTCAAGGAAAAAGCAAAACTCCAACAAGAGATCATACACCTTACAGATCCTGCGTTGAAGCAAACGTTCCAGTCTAAGTTCCAGATGACCTTGGTTGAATTAGATTCTACCCTCTCACTTTTAATAAAATACAAAGAGTTCGAAAGATCGATGGCAGCAAGGCAAGGAATTCCAGAAGCTTTAGAGATTGAAAAACTCGAGAAAGAGCTTGAAATACAGACAAAATTGCAAACTGTAAACAGATTCTATGGCGTTGTCTTGGATTCCAGGACCGATTTACATCCCAATGATAAGTGGCTTCCAGGGGGATGGAGCGATTGTGAAAATCTCATCATGAAGAAAGAAATTGAGGAGTTTATAGAACAGAATCGCCATCGCTTGACTCAAGAGGAAATAAAGCATTTAGAGGCTTGTTCTATAAGCTTAGAAAATGCGACGCAGCTTGAACGTGAACAACGGGTCAACCCGCATGAAACCGCTGAGAAAATCCGAAAGCAAATTGAACAATTAAAAGATGGAGAGGCCCTGCTTTTATCAGGCGGTACCAAAAGACATGCTATTGTGTATGAAGTTAGACGGAAAAATGAAGATTACATTTTCACTATTATTAACACTGGAGATGATGAAATTGGAAAAGAGCAAAGGAATGGTCAATTAGATCCCATGCCGAGAGAACATGGGCAGCACAAGCAGCTCCGATATGCGCATAAAGCTTATCTGTGCAGCCTTTCCGCACTCGATATGGAGTTCATTGAACAAATCCTACCGATTCAATCGGACAAATTTATAGCAGCAGACCACTATCAAAATATGAGCCAGATAATGGCCCGAAGAAATGCCACACAGATCTATGGAAGGCTTCATCATCAGCAGGGAGGACAATCCTGCGCGCTTAAATCGATCTCTTCATGGCTCAAAGGCGATCTCATAAACCAGTTTGGCGATGAAAAAGGAAAAGCCCTTCATGCGCAATTCCAAGTATTTAGAGCAGAAAAAAGAATAGCGGAAATGAAGGAATTCGAAAAAGAGAATCCGGAACTTGTCAGGCAAATTTACAGTGCAATCACACCAGAGGATTTGCAGCAAAAAATTGAAATAAGAGACTTGGCGGTTCAGCAAGTTCTAGAAAAGCGGCGTAGAAAGGCCGGCCGGCACTAATCCTCAAAATGCGCACAAAAAAAAACCTTGCACTCTGCAGTGCAAGGTTAAGTTTAATGAAGATCCAAAAAGATTAGATCTTGATGTAGCGTTCGCCTGGTTTTCCGCCGCCGCCAGGAACAATCGGAGCAGCTTCTTTTGGCACATCGCGTCCTTCGCAGACGTTTTT
>JAFEGV010000202.1 GCA_018239665.1 Verrucomicrobiota bacterium
CGGAGGCAAGACCCACTCGACACTTCTTCACGCCTGGAAGAAGATCGCAGGCCAGGTTGAAACGGATGAGACCCTCCGCCGCCAAATCGACATGGCCCGTCGCAACCTCGAGTCCTAAAAACTTTATCTCATTAAGAATCAGACGCTTAACACAAATTCAACGCGTTTTTCGTTGGAAAATCGTGTAAGCTAACCACGTTTTTCCAACGAAAAACGTGCAAACCAACCACGTTTTCCTAACGAATCATTGCTTTTTACCCTCATTTACAGTATAAATAAAATTATGAAGAGGGACATCTATCATCATCTAGAGCAATGGAAAAGCTTGCCACGCCGCAAACCGTTAATATTAAATGGTGCTAGGCAGGTTGGAAAGACCTATGCCTTGAAGCATTTCGGAAAGACCTCCTATGAGAATATGGCCTATCTCAATTTTGAAAAAGATGAAAAACTGAGGCAATACTTTGATGGCACCTTAGATCCAAAACAGCTCGTTAAAATCTTAAGCATCCATACGGAAGTTGATATAGAACCTCATCGCACTCTTCTCGTTCTGGATGAAATCCAAGAATGCCCCAAAGCTCTTAATAGCTTGAAGTACTTTTGCGAAGAAGCCAATGAATACCATGTTGTTGCAGCGGGCTCCCTTTTAGGCGTTAAGACAGCAAACGAAAAAGGATTTCCTGTTGGAAAGGTCAATTTTCTCCACTTGTATCCTTTGACGTTCTTTGAATTTCTCTCAGCTCTAGGACATGAAAAAACTCGTGCATTTTTAGAACAGTATGACTCTTATGTTCCGATTGAAGCTCCTCTCCACGATAAACTCATCGACCTACTGAAACTCTATTTTTTCATCGGCGGTATGCCAGAAGCTGTTTCTGAATATCGAAAAACAGAAAATGTGAAGGTAGTTAGAGAAATCCAACTAGAGATCTTGAGCGCCTATGAAAAAGACTTTGCTAAGCATGCTCCTCCGCATGAAATCATGAAAATTACAACGGTATGGAATCAAGTGCACCGGCAGCTTGCCAAGGAGAACAAAAAGTTCATCTTTGCCGCCATTCGAAAAAGCGCCCGAGGAAGAGATTATGAGGAAGCAATTCAATGGCTATCTGATGCAGGACTCATCCATAAAAGCTATTTAGTCGAAACTCCCAAATTCCCTCTTAGCGCCTATGCCGATCACGAATCATTTAAAGTCTTTCTAGCAGATGTGGGATTACTTGGAGCTCAAAGCAGTCTTTCTCCTCAAACAATTATCGATGGAGACGTATTATTTACCGAGTTCAAGGGAGCTCTTACCGAAAACTTTGTCGCGCAAGAGCTGATCGCAACCAAACAAAAAACACCTTATTATTGGACGAGCGAAGGGATCGCAGAAGTTGATTTCTTAATCGAAAAAGATCACGAGATCTATC
>JAFEGV010000203.1 GCA_018239665.1 Verrucomicrobiota bacterium
CGCTTAAAGCTCACCCCAATCAGCCGTAAAGGAAATGTAGACTACTCTGCTATCCCTGAAATAAAAGGAATCAATCTCGAGGCTTACAGGAAGCCCGGGAGCGTATCATGGAGGATTGATCAGGTATGAAAACTTTTGTCATCATTGCATTCATAATTATCATAACCTATCTGGTTATTATTTTGCTCAACCCGGACGACACGATAAATTTAATTAAAAACAGGTGTTCTGCTCTTGAAAAGAGGGCAGAAAGGCTTGAAAAAGTCGTTTTCGACGATCAGTGGGATTGAAGTAAATGCCGATCAGGATTAGGCTTCTTGAACTTTTTGAAAAAAAGTGGGTCTTAGTTGCGTAGACTAAGACCCTGAATGAAAATTTAACTTCCCAAGACTCTTAAACCAGAAAAGCTAAATCACAATAACTTAACCCCTTAAGAACACTAAACCTAAAGAGTTAAATCACACACTAAAGAAAAACTAATAGCGACGAAAGTCTAAGCTTTAGCGTGATTTAAAAGGTAGTAAAATACAAGGTTTATAGTTCTTGGGGATCTCAATATAGGAGAAACTCATGAAAAACTACACCGCCGAAACACTAGAACTGCTCGCTAAGATTCTCGAACTCAGTCCTAAACAGAAGAAGATTGCCCAATTCTTCTATCTGAGAAAAAAACTTCCACTTAAAGCAATTTATCCCAAGTTAGAAACGATTGCCAGCGACAAAAACGTCCTCTGCCACGTAGATACTGTCTGCAACTTCTTAAGAAAGCATAAGGACTGGGTATCGATCACTTATCGCTTTGATCAAACAAATATTTATCACGTTCATAAAGATTTTTTTAAAGCCATGTCTATCTTGGATGCCGCTGGTGTGTTAAATTTTAATATTAAAAAGCAAAGACGATGGATGATGAACCTATTCAAAAAAGAATTACAGGGTGAAAATCCAGCCACTGGTTCAGAGCTAAACGGCCCAAATTTCACCCCCCCACGGCCCAAATTTCACCCCTATTCTTATTCTTATACTGAATCCTTCTTAAGAAGTAGTTCTACGCAATCCGGAGTAACCGCTCAACGCGGACTCGTTCTCAAAACCTCGGAGCTTCTGAAAGGCATAGATGCGCCTGAGGGAGCTATCAGGTTTATCCAGCATGACATCGCCATGACGATCAAAGCCCTCAAGGCTAACGTCACTTGGTATGAATCTCAGCATGAGATCAAAAACCGGGAAGCCTTTACAATCTCTGCCTATCAACACGTGAAGGCCAGAGACACCTTTACCAGACTCAGGAGCCAAAGGAGGGAAGGTCGGCAGATCAAACCCTCTTACAGGTATTAGACTGGTAGAACTTCCAAA
>JAFEGV010000204.1 GCA_018239665.1 Verrucomicrobiota bacterium
GGCCTAAAAAAAGAACTGCCCAAGTTGATCGTTTCAGAGCCAGATGCAGCCCTCTACACCGTTATCGATATGCGCAATCTATGCGGCAAAGACTTCGACGCATCCGAGTTTGCGCTCTACTGCGCGCAAAAGGGAAGCGTGCTGTTAAATGGGGTTAAGACGACCTTGCTGGCAGCACCGATGGACGGGTTCTACTCTCCTCGTCCGGGCGAGCCCAATCCAGGCAGAACACAGATGCGCATCGCCTACGTCGAACCGCCTGATGTCATGGCGGAAGTTCCCAAGCTGTTGACGCAGCTGCTGCACGATTACTCGGCGCTGTAAAATAAGAAAAGATGGCAGGATGGCCAGGACAAAGAAAAACACTTTCTTGGTCCCAATCATCCTGCCATCTTGTCAGATGCAGAAAATCCCTCTATCTCGAACTAAAAAGAAAAACCCCTAATTGAACATTAGGGGTTAAACGGTTTTCGTGATTAGGTGTTGATCCCAAGTTCTTCCAATGCATTTAGTACCATTGGCTGATTTCCTGGAACTGGGCTGCTAGCGACAACCCGGCCTTCCATCGGTTCGCCATTATTTTTGCAATAGATCGTCCAAGCACATTCACTGCTCAACACCTTAAAATTATTAACGCTGTTGGCATGAGCTTGTCCAATGAATTGGATAGGAACGAACTGATCGCTTCTTTGAGGAGCTCTTTCTAAACAAGTTTGCAGCTCAGTGTAAACTAGGGCCACCTTGACGATTACCCCATGACTTTTCGCTTCTTGGATCAGCTCCTGATACCTTCCTAAGTTTCCACCGGTATTATCGAAGATCAGCTCATCGCCATTTTGCATATTTGCCACATGCTCTTTAAACATCTGTAGCGCCTTTGCAGTGCCTTCTTGATGGAATTGAGACCGGGCTTTCTCATCAGATTGTCCTTGAGACCGCAGCTCCTTGTAGCCCTGCAAACCTTCAATCACTGCGTCAGGCGCGATGACGGTAAGTTTTCTGCCATTTGAAATTGCTTCTTGCTGAAGGCTCTTAATGACTGTGCCTTTGCCGCTGCAAGGCGCACCCATAAACATTGTTACTGTTGCTGTTGACATTGCCATATATATTCCCCTTTTATTTACATGTTTATTATTAAAAAGAATAAAATTCTTTTGTTTAATCGTTTTACATTATAATAAAAAAGGTTTATTAACAAAAGAACTAATTAAAATAAATTGAAAAAAAACCAACAATCAGAAGACAAACCATTTGAAATAAACAACTTAACCAACAAAATAAAAAAACAAATCCACAAACAAAACACCCGCTTGTTTTAATATAAACCATTTATCACAAACAACTTAACTAA
>JAFEGV010000205.1 GCA_018239665.1 Verrucomicrobiota bacterium
GAAGAGGTCTGGTTCAACCAAGCCCACCACTTCGACTTTAATCCAAAATTCTTAGGTTGGAAAAACTATATCGGCGCCAAAATCCTCTATTGCCGCAAACACACGCTGCTGCACGACATCTTTTTTGCCGACAACACAAGAATCCCCCGAAAGGACCTTTACCACATCTTGGATGTCTTGGAAGAAAACACCGTCTATTTTCCCTGGCAGAAGGGCGATATGCTGGTTTTGGACAACATTCTTGCCATGCATGGACGCTCGACATTTACGGGAAAGCGGCGCATCCTTACTGCCATGACCGGCTAATGGAGCGATAAAAAAAGAAGAAGTTCTTAAGATGAGAAAGCTACCAATCCGTTTGCAAAAAAGCAAAATAGAGAGTTTTTGCATTTTCTTTGGACTAGAATCTTGGAGGCATGTCACCTGTTCAAAGTTAACTATTACCTGCTAATTATGATCATAGTCCTATAATGAACTAACGACGACGGCGATTTTTGACTAAGGCTCCATTCAAGATAAGCAACAAAATTGCAATAGGAAAAAATAGGATAGCCCAGAAATAAAGCCAAAATCGATCGCCTTTATATTTCCACTTCTGTATTGAGGTCGACGAAACTGATTCTAGACGGCTTAAGAGGACTAAGCCAATCGGCAGGAAAATAATCATCCAAAAAATTAGCCAAAACTTAGAGTAAGGATATCTTAAGCGGGCTACTTCCATGACTTGACATCTTTAAAGAAACTCCGGATGCAAGATTCGAACTTGCGACCAATGGATTAACAGTCCACTGCTCTACCGCTGAGCTAATCCGGAATAGAAGCATACATCATAGCTAAGACCGTGAATTTAAATCAATTGGATGGTTGATGGTTCGGTAAAATTTTAAGGAATCCTAGAGGTAATTGGAAAGCTCCAGGAGGTTGCCGTCGGGGTCTCTGAGGTAGATCGAGAGGATGGGTCCGCATGCTCCGGTCCGTTTGACGGGGCCCTCTTCGATGGATATTCCCCTTTCTTTAAGAGTAGATTGGACCTCTTCGAGGGGCGTCTGAGTGATGAAGCAGAGGTCTGCAGAGCCGGGCAAGGGAGTTTTCGCCTTGGGCTCGAACTCTTTGCCTTTAAGGTGTAAATTGATTTTTTGATTGCTGAAGCGCAAGGCTTTCCGCTCGCGGTTCTCCCCAAATTCTTCCAAGGCCATTCCGAGAATGGAGGTATAGAAGAGGACCGTTTTTTCAAGGTCGGCAACCGTGAGGACGATGTGGTCGAGATGGTCGATCCGGATCATGGAGATTTCTGGGGT
>JAFEGV010000206.1 GCA_018239665.1 Verrucomicrobiota bacterium
GAGTCCACGCCCGACCAAGGGACGATCAAGCAGGCCGATGCTCTGAAAATTGTCTATTTCGACCAGCACCGGATGCAGCTGCCCGATGATATTACTCTCAGGCAGGCCCTTTCTCCAAAAGGGGATTTTGTTTGTTTCCGCGGACAAATGATCCATGTCAATGGATGGTGCAAGCGGTTCCTGTTTTCTCCCGATCTCCTCGATATGCCTCTTGCCAAACTCTCAGGCGGCGAACGGGCGAGGATTTCGATTGCCCACCTCATGCTTCAGCCTGCTGACATCCTTCTATTGGACGAACCGACGAACGACCTTGATATTGCGACATTGGAGACCCTCGAGGAGAGCCTCCTTGAATTTCCAGGGGCCCTCGTTCTGATCACGCACGATAGGTGCATGTTGGACCGCGTTTGCAACACCCTTCTTGCCCTCGGCAACCTCGAGCAGAACACCTTCTTTGCCGATTACTCCCAATGGGAGCGGGCCCAAAAAGAGGAAGAAGTTCAGAAGAGGCCCAAAGAGGTCAAGCAGGAGAGCGCTCCGCGCAAGGCCAAGCTCACCTATACGGAAAAGCATGAGTATGACCAGATCGAAGGCAAGATCACCAAACTGGAAGAAGAAGTAAGGCTTCTAAATATCTCTTTAGAAGATCCTGCCATCGCAGAAAAACCGGAGCAGCTCCAAGCCCTCTGCTCTCAAATCGGTCTTGCTGAAAATCAAATTGAGCAGCTTTATCTTCGATGGGAAGAACTTGAAAAAAAGCTGCGCGGTTAATTGTCGATATTGTAGAATCAATCAATTATGGTTACTAAACAGTCTTCCAAGCCTCAATTCATCATTCTGCTCGTCCTCGTTTCCTTCGCATCTGTTGGAGCAGTCCTCTTCACTCCAGCCCTTCCATCGATCCAGGAGTTCTTCGGGATATCGGTCGGAAAAGCTCAGCTCACAGTGACGGCCTATCTGATCGGGTATGCGTTTGCCCAGCTTCCTTATGGCCCGATTGCTAACCGGTATGGAAGGAAGCCTGCATTGTATTTCGGGATTTCCCTTGCAATCATCGGTTCCCTTCTCTGCGCATTTTCCGCGCCAGCGCACTCCTTTGGTTTGTTGCTGTTTGGGCGCGTCATCCAAGCGTTGGGAGCGTCAGTTGGACTCAAGGTCAGCTTTACGATGGTCGGCGACGCATTCGATCAAACGGTCGCCACTAAGACGATTTCCCGGCTTTTGCTCTCATTTGCCGTGATGCCGTCCCTTGCCATTGCGATCGGAGGATGGCTGAC
>JAFEGV010000207.1 GCA_018239665.1 Verrucomicrobiota bacterium
TATCGCACGACGCCACTTTTATTGAAAAAATCGCTGCCCAGGAATGGAAAATTGAAATCCGATAGATTTGTCGAATTTTTATTTCGTTTCGCTGTCCAGATCTTCTCTTGCCCAGGAATGCCAGGAAACGTAGTTGTAGCCATCATTCCGAAATTCATCGAGATGGTCCAAAGAGTCAACATTCTTCCATCGAAGGCGTCGAATTTTGACTTGCTTTGTCCGAGAAAAGACAAAGTTGAAGTAGATCTCATATTCGGATGCTCCGGACCCCGATCGTTCCAAAGGGGAGACGCAAAGGCAAAACGCTTGCCAGAACGGCATTGAAAATCGATTTTCCACATCGGCGAACAAATCTTCTAACACAGGGCGTTGGAAAACCATGTGGTGGCAGATTCCGGAGGCCTTTTTGGAATGTTTTTTGAATCCGGGGATCAGCTTTTTTGCATGCTCGAAATAAGGGAGATGATTCTCTCTTCCCGTGGCGTAAAGCCCGGCCCCTTCGGCAGTCAAAAATTCAACAGGTTCCAGAAAGACCGTATCGGAATCGAGGATCAGCACATTAGACGAGATGTCAGGGACCACAAAAGGAGCGTAGTATTTCAACAGCTGTTGATAATACCAGCCAACGCGGGATGGGGCGGTCAAGAACTCAAGGGTAGCCTCTTTGTCTTCGCGGCATAGTTGAAATGCAACGTCTTCTTTCGTAAACGGAAAGATCGCTTCATCTATCCAGGTTGCTTGATCTGTGAGGGGTTGCGCCGAGATGACATAAATGTTTCGAATTCCTTTACCATAAGATCGGATCGATTGGATGCAATCATTCAGTGTAACGAGGTCCTTTTTCGTACACGGGATGATCACATCGATCGGATCAGCAGAAAAACGGTATCGGGCCTTGCCTTCCGTTAAAAGGCCAATGCCTATGCATAGTCCAATGCAAATCAAAATTCCTAAAAAAGAAACGTTCGTCTTTATTTTAAACATGGATATCTGATGTAAGAAATGTGCCTTGAAGGTTTCTTGTAACTCTAATTAGCCAAGGATTAAGATTGGACTTAAGTTTAGTTTTCAAGGAACTATTTTTCTACTGAATAATATCTCGAACTTTTCCCGCTACAACGAGAAAGGATGATCACAAATATCCGATTGTCTTTTTCGAGAGGCGTGTGCTATATCCTTGTTAAGTTTTTTTTGCCTAGCGGGGATGTCTATGGAATATGAGATCTTAACACCTGAAACGCTTCAAAATTATATCCGTCAAAC
>JAFEGV010000208.1 GCA_018239665.1 Verrucomicrobiota bacterium
ATAGGCAATACCAAGTCATCCGAGGATGCTCGGAAACGCTAAGCTCAAAATTAACGGAAGACTCTCCCGCAGCTGAAGCTCTTGATCGCGCATCTGTAATGAAAAAAGTCTCGTTTTTTAGGGGATTTATTTATAAGCATTTATTTCATAAATACATATTACTGCCAGCTATAATATTAGGGGTTGGACTAGCAACCAATAAAATCAAAATCAACTCAGATGAGCAATTAAAAAAGATCGCTGAATGGGTGCCAAGCGATGTGGTAAAATTTACCTCCTCTCCAGAAGTCCGTAAAGGCGCGCTTGCTATTGCCGGTTTGCTTGCCTACGACAAATATGTTGATAAAAGAGATGGCCCTCCCTTAAGGGAAATGGCCAAGCGCCTGTTGATGGCCTCCTTCTGTAGTTATGGGATCACCCATTCCACTTCTGATCAAAGTCAATGGGGTGCTGTCATGCGCCTATGTTTACCAATCATCATTGCCTATGGCGTACACTATGGAAATTCGCTGTCTCAGTTCATTTCTGATAAAGGGCCTTTGTACCGCCCTCTTAAAAAAGTTCATCGGGAAATCAGGGAAAAAGAGGTCCAATTGATAAAAAAGGGGATCTCATTTCATCTGGAACCGCATCAAGGAAAGATGATGGATTTTCAGAGCAGAATGAAAGAATCTCTAGCAGAGCTCATTCATACGGGGCAGCTAGACAGGTTCTTCGTATTTCTTTTTGGCGGCTTATCCAGCGACTGCAGCCATAGAGAAATATTATCTAATTTTCTCGGCTTAGTTAAGATATTGAAGTCGTTTAAGACAAACGGAGTCTTTTCTAATTATTTTAAATCGCTGGCCATCAACAAATTTATTGATCAATTAGATGATAAATATCAGATCTCCAAGTTCATCAGTAAAAATGATCTTAAACATTTGCTGATAACTGCTGCGACGAAAGACTTAAATGCAGATGAGATTGTCCAAACGCTTGTCGAGAAGAAAATTGCGGAGTTTTTTTCCGTCATTGACCCAGAGGCAATGATCAATCTTCTGCTCGGTTCGCTTCAAGACATGTCTCAGGGCATCAGTCCAACGAGCTGCTGCATAAAAATTTACAATCATTTCAGCCAAAAACTATTTCAGCCGGACATTCAAGCTCTCCTAGAAGATTACAAATTGGGGCGCGGCCTCAATGAAAGCAATCTGCAACTGATTTACAATAAGTTGAATGAGGGCAGGATCGAGCTCATATCTCCGGAGGCCTTTAATTT
>JAFEGV010000209.1 GCA_018239665.1 Verrucomicrobiota bacterium
ACAGGCGCCGGAAAAGAGAACAGCTCATCGCCGAACATTCCGCAATGAAATATTGTCATCAGGATCCAAATGAGGTTGACCTCGGTGTACCGTTCTATGATCGATTCGAGATGCGCTTCCAAAAACAAGTCTATGGAAGGCGTCTTCAGCAGGGACCTCGAAGGGATTTTAAAGTAGTTGCCTCCTTGGGCAGCAAGTCCTGTTTCGATGCTTTTCTGGATTTGTTCGTACGCTTCCAGAGGAGGTTTCAAGCTATGGGACGCTAAAAGGGACTGCGCTTTGTTAAAGACGGCGGGGATTCCATTGAGATGAAAGAAATAATGTTCCGCCCAAGGCAAGGAAATGGGCGGCAGGTTGATTGCCGGTAAGGGTTTTGCCATTCCTTGCATGAGTTTTTGGACATCGAACAGCAGATAGGGCCTCGGATCGATCCCGGAGACGATCTCGCTCGGGTCTTGAAAGCTCAGCCTCGTGGCGTCTTCTTGGTAGGGGACCAGGATGGCCAGATAGGGTTGAGGGTTCCCCTGGAAAAAGACCCAGGCCAGATCCTCGTTGATCGGAATCCGGTAGGAAGCATTGATCGCATCCGTATGAGGAACGATCGTCGCTTCTTGATGAGGAATGTTGCTCTGAAGAAAATCGATCCAATTGAAGTTCAGGAGGAGCTCCGACGAGCTTAACCAGGTCCCCTTTTTGATGTTATGTTCTGTGGGGCCGTACCTGAGATTTTCAAATCTTAGGTTAGTCGTGTGGTTCAGAACGGCATTGATGTTCGTGTCCGTGTCTGCGAGGAGCCATTTGACAAAATTTTCTAAACCTTCCCGGTTCTGTTCGTTTAATTTAAAAATCTGGTTGCGCATATTCTCTTGCGATTTTGCGATGCCCCGCTTCATGACGTAGGTTTCCATGAACGACGAGATGACGGCAAAGCAGAGGAAGAGGCTGCTGATCAGAAGGAACAAACGGGTCTTTAAGCTCATTGTCTTTTTATCCGGATGAGAGTTATTGAGGGATGGTTTTTCAAGGACAATGGTTCCGTTGTTGGTTAGGTGTAAATCTTTTTTCTAATTCATTTATATATTTTTTTCTATGGGAGCTTTCCTCTTTTGTTTAAATATGCACGGGATTGCTTTTTGCAGCGTTAATCGGCTATGATGGTCTTGAGATGGACTACTTCGTAAAAAAAGGTTGAAGGCAATGGCTGGAGAATTGACAGAAGCGCAGTTTGCAAAAGAGACGTTGGAA